>NZ_CP081966.1:5487500-5787500 GCF_019823065.1 Pseudomonas mosselii | reverse complement strand
TTTGCCTTCCCCACTTGTTCCGTCAACCGCCCCGTGCGGGCTCGGCCGCATTCATGAGCGGCAGCGGAAGGCTCGAATCAAAAGTCAGTATTCAAGAGGTTCGTTGCAGATGTTACTGATGATCGACAACTACGACTCCTTCACCTACAACGTCGTGCAGTACCTTGGCGAGCTGGGTGCGGAGGTCAAGGTCATTCGCAATGACGAAATGACCATCGCCCAGATCGAAGCCCTTAACCCCGAGCGCATCGTCGTCTCCCCGGGGCCGTGCACGCCGAGCGAAGCCGGGGTCTCCATCGAGGCCATCCTGCACTTCGCCGGCAAGCTGCCGATCCTGGGCGTCTGCCTGGGCCATCAGTCCATCGGCCAGGCCTTCGGCGGTGACGTGGTGCGTGCCCGCCAGGTGATGCATGGCAAGACCAGCCCGGTGCTGCACCGCGACCTGGGCGTGTTCGCCGGCCTGAACAACCCGCTCACCGTGACCCGCTACCACTCGCTGGTGGTCAAGCGTGAAACCCTGCCCGACTGCCTGGAAGTGACCGCCTGGACCGCCCACGAAGATGGCACTGTCGACGAAATCATGGGCCTGCGTCATAAAACCCTGAACGTCGAAGGGGTACAGTTCCACCCCGAATCTATCCTCACCGAGCAGGGCCACGAGCTGTTCGCCAATTTCCTCAAGCAGACCGGCGGACGCCGTTAAGGACCGATCATGGATATCAAGACCGCTTTGAGCCGTATCGTCGGCCACCTGGATTTGTCCACCGAGGAAATGCGCGACGTCATGCGCCAGATCATGACTGGCCAGTGCACTGAGGCGCAGATCGGCGCTTTCCTCATGGGCATGCGCATGAAGAGCGAGAGCATCGACGAAATCGTCGGTGCGGTGTCGGTGATGCGTGAGCTGGCCGACAAGGTCGAGCTGAAGACCCTCGACGGCGTGGTCGACATCGTCGGCACCGGTGGCGATGGCGCCAACATCTTCAACGTGTCGACTGCTTCGGCCTTTGTCCTGGCCGCGGCCGGCTGCACCGTGGCCAAGCATGGCAACCGTGCCGTCTCCGGCAAGAGCGGCAGCGCCGACCTGCTGGAAGCCGCCGGTATCTACCTGAACCTGACCCCGGTGCAGGTCGCCCGCTGCATCGACAGCCTCGGCATCGGCTTCATGTTCGCCCAGACCCATCACAGTGCAATGAAGCACGCCGCCGGCCCTCGTCGCGACCTGGGGCTGCGTACCCTGTTCAACATGCTCGGCCCGCTTACGAATCCGGCCGGCGTGAAACACCAGGTGGTCGGGGTCTTCACCCAGGCCCTGTGCCGCCCGTTGGCCGAGGTGCTGCAGCGCCTGGGCAGCAAGCATGTGCTGGTGGTGCATTCGAAGGACGGCCTGGACGAGTTCAGCCTGGCCGCGCCGACCTTCGTCGCCGAACTGAAGAATGACCAGATCACCGAATACTGGGTCGAGCCCGAAGACCTCGGCATGAAGAGCCAGAGCTTGCATGGCCTGGCAGTCGAGGGGCCGCAGGCTTCGCTGGAACTGATCCGTGACGCCCTGGGCCGACGCAAGACCGAGAACGGCCAGAAGGCCGCCGAGATGATCGTGCTCAACGCCGGCGCGGCGCTGTATGCCGCCGACCACGCGATGACCCTGGCCCAGGGTGTCGAACTGGCCCACGATGTGCTGCACACCGGGTTGGCCTGGGAAAAACTGCAGGAGCTGGGCGCCTTTACCGCGGTATTCAAGGTGGAGAACGAAGCATGAGCGTACCAACCGTGCTGGAAAGGATCATCGCCCGCAAATTCCAGGAAGTGGCCGAGCGCAGCGCGCGGGTCAGCCTGGGTGAGCTCGAACGCCTGGCCAAGGCGGCCGATGCGCCCCGCGGCTTTGCCAGGGCACTGATCGAGCAGGCTGCGCGCAAGCAGCCGGCGGTAATCGCCGAAATCAAGAAGGCCTCGCCAAGCAAGGGCGTGATTCGCGAAAACTTCGTGCCGGCGGAGATTGCCGTCAGCTATGAGAAGGGTGGGGCGACCTGCCTGTCGGTGCTGACCGACGTGGACTACTTCCAGGGTGCCGACGTCTACCTGCAGCAGGCGCGTGCCGCCGTTTCGCTGCCGGTGATCCGCAAGGACTTCATGGTCGATCCGTACCAGATCGTCGAAGCCCGTGCGCTGGGCGCCGACTGCGTGCTGCTGATCGTCTCGGCGCTGGACGACGTGAAGATGGCCGAGCTGGCCGCTACCGCCAAGGACGTCGGTCTCGACGTGCTGGTCGAAGTACATGACGGCGATGAGCTGGAGCGTGCGTTGAAGATCCTCGACACACCGTTGGTCGGGGTCAACAACCGCAACCTGCATACCTTCGAAGTCAGTCTGGAGACGACCCTCGACTTGCTGCCGCGCATCCCCCGCGATCGCCTGGCCATCACCGAGAGCGGCATCCTCAACCGTGCCGATGTCGAGCTGATGGAAATCAACGAGGTGTATTCGTTCCTGGTCGGCGAGGCGTTCATGCGCGCCGAGCAGCCAGGGTTGGAGCTGCAGCGGCTGTTCTTCCCCGAACAGGTGAAGAAGACCGTTCAGCAACTGGACTGATCGAACAGAGAGCCGGCATCGTTTGCCGGCTTTTTTGTATTCGAGGGTTTCATCGCGAGACAGTCCCACGTGGGAGCGGGCTTGCCCCGCGATGAGGCCGGTGAACATCACATCAAAGGTGGATCAATGACCGATCAACCCCTGGCCCTCACCGTCGAACAAGGCCTGCATGCCGAACAGGACCTGCTGGCCGCCGTCTGCCGTGGCGAGCGCGAATGTGGCGTGCTGTTCTGGCGTCCGACCGACCATGCCCTGGTCATGCCCCGGCGCATGAGCCGCCTGGACAACTTCGAGGCCGCCTGCGCCGAGCTGGCCATCGCTGGCTGGCCGGTGCTGCTGCGCGAAACCGGTGGCGAACCGGTGCCGCAATCCCATGCGACCGTCAACGTGGCGCTGGTCTACGTGGCCCCGCGCAGCGAGGGCGACCAGGGCCGCATCGAGAATGCCTACGAGCGTCTGTGCCTGCCGCTGTGCGATGTCCTTAGCGAATGGGGCGGTGTCGCCTCGGTGGGGGAGATTGACGGCGCCTTCTGCGATGGCCGCTACAACGTCAACCTCAATGGTCGCAAGCTGGTCGGCACCGCCCAGCGCTGGCGCCAGGGGCTGGGGGGCAAGCGCCCGGTGGTGTTGGTGCATGGCGCGCTGTTGCTGGACAACGAACGCGAATCGATGGTCGCGGCGGTCAACCGCTTCAATGAGTGCTGCGATCTGGATCAGCGTTGCCGCGCCGACAGCCATATCGCCTTGCACGAGGTGGCGCCTGCGGCTCCCTGGTTCGAGCGTCTGAGCCGGGCCTATGAACAAGTACTAGCGGAACTGCCACAGGACTAGGGTCTGTACGAAATGTGTCTGCGCGAAGGCCAGACAAGGCGAAACGGGGGGAGGAACGGCCGGGGTCGCGCCCGACTGTACTGGAGTACATGAGCATTCCGAGCCCCGTTTCAACGCAGTATGGGCGAGTGCAGATACATTTCGTACAGAGCCTAACGGGTGCCGTAGACCACCATGGTTTTACCCTTGACCTGCACCAGGCTGCGCTCCTCGAGGTCCTTGAGGACGCGGCCGACCATCTCCCGTGAACAACCGACGATACGACCGATCTCCTGGCGGGTGATCTTGATCTGCATGCCGTCGGGGTGGGTCATGGCGTCGGGTTGCTTGCACAGGTCGAGCAGGCAACGGGCAACCCGGCCGGTCACATCGAAAAACGCCAGGTCGCCGACCTTGCGGGTGGTGTTGCGCAGGCGCTGGGCCATCTGGCTGCCCAGGGCATAGAGTATTTCCGGCTCCAGGCGTACCAGTTCACGGAATTTGTCGTAGCCGATCTCGGCCACTTCGCACTCGGTCTTGGCGCGCACCCAGGCGCTGCGCTGATGTTCCTGGCCGGCGGGCTCGAACAGACCCAGCTCGCCGAAGAAATCACCGCTGTTGAGGTAGGCGATGATCATCTCGTGACCGTCGTCGTCCTCGATCAGGATGGTCACCGAGCCCTTGATGATGAACGACAAGGTATCGGCCCGGTCGCCGGCACAGATGATATTGCTCTTGGCGGCGTAGCGACGGCGTTGGCAGTGGGCCAGCAGCTTGTCGATGTTCTTGATCTTGGGTGGCAGGGCTGAGGAGACCATCACGAAATCCTGTTCGATGCGACGCATTGGCTTTTTATAGAGACGCCTGGCAGCACGCGCCAGTCATTTGGCGCCAGCTTATCAGACACTTCAACTTGAATCGGCACAAAAGCGACGTGGCTTGAGCTTTTCCGACAGCCTCGCAAGGTCTAAGCTGACACCCTTTTACGAAATCGGGAGTCCGGATAGATGAAGGCACGCATCCAGTGGGCCGGTGAAGCGATGTTCCTCGGCGAGTCGGGGAGCGGCCATGTCGTGGTCATGGATGGCCCACCTGAAGCCGGAGGCCGCAACCTGGGCGTGCGCCCGATGGAGATGCTCCTGCTCGGCCTGGGTGGCTGCAGCAGTTTCGACGTGGTCAGCATCCTCAAGAAATCGCGCCAGGCCGTGGAAAGCTGCGAGGCCTTCCTGGAGGCCGAACGCGCCAGTGAAGACCCGAAGGTGTTCACCAAGATCCACCTCAACTTCGTGGTCAAGGGCCGCGGGTTGAAGGAGGCGCAGGTCAAGCGTGCGGTCGAGTTGTCGGCGGAGAAGTACTGCTCGGCCTCGATTATGCTGGATCGCGCGGGCGTCGAGATCACGCACGGTTACGAAATCGTCGAACTCGGTTGATCGAAGCCAGCGCCTGCCGGTCAGGCGCTTTGCTTGTGCAGGCGTTCGATACCTAGCAGCAATGCGAGCCCCGGGGTCAGCGCAAGCACCAGCCAGGGCGTATTCACCCCGAGCAGCATGAGGATCTCGTTGCTGCTCCAGGTGGTGCCGAAGTGTTCGGCAAACACCTGGCACTGCAGCCACGCAGCCAATGTGCCAGCGAGCACGAACGTGCCGACCAACAGTTGGCGGCTGGCAAAAAACATGCTGAGCAGTAGGAACAGCAGCTGCGCGGGTAGTGTGCCGAGCATCAGCTCGGCGGTGCTATTGCTGTCAGGGTCGGTAAGTGTCGGCAGTTCCAGGCTGAAAGTGCTTTGCCCGACACTGGCGACCATCAGGCAAACGAACAGATAGGCGACCGGGATCAGGGCAAGGCCCTGCAACAGCCGGGCGAGCGATCGTCCCATGTTCAGCGACGCAATGCCGGCAGCAGCTGCAACAGGCGTTCGGGTAGCTGTGCCCGCAGTTGCTCGCTCAATGCCTCACGTCGCTTCTGGTAAAGCACGCCGAGACCGATCACGCCGAGGCCGATCAAGGTCAGTATGACCGGGAACAACAGGGAATCGGCGAACACCTCGTAGGACAGATACCCCAGGTAGGCCGCCACCCCCATCGCTCCGAACACCATGAACACCGGGCGGCGCAGCAGGACGGCCAGGCCCATCAGCCCCAGGTTGATCAGGCAGTACAGCGCCTTGCCCCATTCGCTGCCGCTGTCCATCAGCGTCAGCCCGCCCCAGAACGCCGCCAGGCCGGCGAGATAGCCCCAGAAGGCATAGTCACGGCGGGTGCGTCCGTCGATCACCAGGAATACCAGCAGCAGGCCCAGGCCGAACCACAGCGAGACCGTGCGCCGTTGCTCCCAGCTGAACAGGTCGCCATGGAACCACTCGCTCAGGTCCATGGACATGAACCACAGGGCCACCGCGATTGGCATGACGATGAAAGGGAAGGGAATCAGGCGAAGCATCAGCAGCCCGGCCAGTACCGTCGCCGCCTCCATTGCCAACCAGCCACCCTGCACGTAGGTGTAGTACTGGTGGTAGTCGCCCTGGGCGTCGTCCAGCGGCCACCAGCCTGCCAGGCGCTCGATGGCGAACACCGCCAGCGGCACGATGCTGACCGCCACGGCGGCCAGCACGCCGGCCGCGACAGGCTGGTTGCGTCGCTGCAGCGACAGGGCGAACAGGGTGATCCCGCCGATGTAGAGCAGGGCGATGGCCAGCAGTGCACCGTCGCCGATACGCATCCAGGCTTCGGTGAGCAGCCAGCCCATGGCGCCCATGATCAGCAGGGCGCCGAGGTAAAAGGCAACGTGGGCCAGCTGGAAGCTGGCGCGGCTTTCTGGCTGCTGGCGCAGGAAGGCCAGCAAGGCCTGGTCCTGCCCCGGCTGCAGCACGCCGGCGCTCACGGCGCGTGCCAGGTCCCTGGCGTCGAAACGTTCCATGGTGCGCGTCTCAGATTCGGTAGGTGCTCTTGGTCATGACCTTGGCCAGCAGGCTCATGCCGAAGCGCACGGGGGCCGGGAAACGGTAGCCGCCGGCTTCCAGCGCGGACTCGGCGTGGTGCTCCTCGTCGACACGCATCTGTTCGAGGATGGCGCGGGACTTGCCGTCGTGCTCGGGGATCTGCTCCAGGTGTTCGTCCAGGTGCTTGCACACCTGATGCTCGGTGGCGGCGACGAAGCCCAGGCTGACCTTGTCGCTGACCAGCCCGGCGAGGGCGCCGATGCCGAACGACAGGCCGTAGAACACCGGATTGAGCACGCTGGGGTGGCTGTTGAGCTGGCGAATGCGCTGCTCGCACCAGGCCAGGTGGTCGATTTCTTCTTCCGCCGCATGCTCCATGGCCTTGCGAACCTGGGGCAGCTTGGCGGTCAGGGCCTGGCCCTGGTACAGCGCCTGGGCGCAGACTTCGCCGGTGTGGTTGATGCGCATCAGGCCGGCGATATGGCGGGTCTGTTGTTCATCGAGTTCGGCGTCCGGCTGGACGATCGCCGGGGAAGGGCGGGCGGGTTGGCCGCTGAAGGGCAGCAAGGTGCGCATGGCGGTATCGGCCTGCAGCAACAAGCGGTCGAGCGGCGAGTAGTGACGTTCGGTAGCCATCGGGCACCTCCGCTGAAGTGATGCCCGACAGTCTACCTCAATACCCCTGGGCAGGCTTGCCTTGGATCAGCCCGGCGGCCAGTGCATCTGGCGCTGGCCAAGCACGTGCATGTGGATGTGGTAGACGGTCTGGCCGCCCTGCTCGTTGCAGTTCATCACCACGCGGAAGCCCTCTTCGCAGCCGAGTTCCCGGGCCAGGCGCTGGGCGGTGAACAGGATGTGGCCGGCCAGGCCCTTATCTTCTTCGGTCAGGTCGTTGAGCGTACGGATGGGCTTTTTCGGAATGACCAGAAAATGCACTGGCGCTTGGGGGGCGATATCGTGGAAGGCCAGAACCTGGTCGTCCTCGTAGATGATCTTTGCCGGAATCTCCCGGTTGATGATCTTGGTGAAGATAGTCTCCACAGCACTTGCTCCATGGTGAGTGTCCGGGATGAGTGTACTGAGCCCCGCACCGCTCGCCCAGTGGCTATTCCATGCCGATCGGGCAATAGCGGCGATGGATCAGCCCAGCCAGCTTGCGCGTCAGCCAGCGCGGCAGCAGGCGCGGGACGAAGGCCAGCCAGCGGTTGCGCCGGCCGGGCAGGATCAGCGCGCGGTTGCGGTCCAGGGCGCGGACGGTGTCCAGGGCGATCTCCTCGGGGCTCAGGCAGCGGCTGTTGCCGTCGAGCCGTGGGATGCGGCGCCTGGCCGAGCGCACCGGCCCCGGGCACAGCACCGAGACCTTGATCCCGGTGCGCCCCAGTTCCTCGCGCAGGGCCTCGGAAAAACTCAGCACATAGGCCTTGCTCGCCGCGTAGGCGGCCATCCACGGGCCCGGTGCGACTCCGGCCAGCCCCGCGACGTTGAGGATCTGCCCGCCGCCCTGGATCGCCATCAGGTTGCCGATGGCGTGGCACAGGCGGCTCAGGGCGAGGATATTGACCTCCAACAGGTCCTGCTCATCGGCCCATTCATGGGCCAGGAACGGCCCGTAGGTTCGCTGCCCCGCACAATTCACCAGCAGGTCGATGCGCCGCTCGCCTTCCTCCAGCTCGAGGACGAAGCCCGACAGGCGCAGAGGCTGGCTGAGATCGCAGGCACGGAACAGCACTTCCACGCCAAAGCGTTGGGTGAGCTCGATGGCCACCGGCTCCAGCGTCTCGCGCTGGCGCGCCACCAGGATCAGGTTGCGCCCGCGCCGTGCCAGGGCTTCCGCCAGGGCCAGGCCCAGGCCGCTGGAAGCTCCGGTGATCATGGCGTAACGGGTCATGCAAGGCTCCTGGGGTGTAAGGGGCGCCTAGTGTACAGCCTGGCCAATTTGCTACAAGGCGTTGCTGCGCAGCTGCTGGCTGCGCGCCAGGGCGGCCCGGTATTCGTCCTGCAGGCGTCCGATCAGCTCGCCGACGCTGGGCAGGTCGTGGATCTCGCCGACACCCTGGCCGGCCGACCAGACTGTCTTCCAGGCCTTGGCCTCGTCATCCAGGGGCTTGAGCTTGCCGGCGTCATGGCCGCTCTTCAGCGCCGCCAGGTCGTAGCCGGCCTGCTCCAGGCTCTGGCGCAGGAAGCTGGCGGGGATGCCGGACACCGCCGGGGTATGCACGATATCGGCGGCCCCGGCGCCCAGGATCATCTGCTTGTAGGCGTCCTGGGCCTGGCTCTCGTGGGTGGCGATGAAGCGGGTGCCCATGTAGCCGAGGTCGGCCCCCAGCAATTGCGCGGCCAGCAGTTCATGGCCATGGTTCAGGCAGCCGGCCAGCAGCAGGGTCTTGTCGAAGAACTGTCGGATCTCCGCGACCAGGGCGAACGGACTCCAGGTCCCTGCATGGCCGCCGGCACCCGCCGCCACGGCGATCAGCCCGTCGACACCGGCCTCGGCGGCCTTCTCGGCGTGACGACGGGTGGTCACGTCATGGAACACCAGGCCACCATAGCTGTGCACTGCATCGACCACCTCCTTCACCGCGCCGAGGCTGGTGATGACGATGGGCACCCGATGTTCCACGCACAGGGCCAGATCGGCCTGCAGGCGCGGATTGGTCGGGTGCACGATCAAATTGACCGCGTAGGGTGCGGGCGCCTGCAGCTTGGCCAGCCCGGCCTCGATCTCATCCAGCCAGGCCTTGAACCCTGCGCTGTCACGCTGGTTCAGGGCCGGGAAGCTGCCCACCACGCCATTGGCGCAGCAGGCGAGCACCAGCCGGGGATTGGAGATCAGGAACATAGGCGCCGCCACCAGGGGCAAGCGCAAACAGTGTTCGAGCGAGGCGGGCAGGGACATGGCGAAACTCCTGTAGGCGGGTTGATATCGTCAGAACGGCTTGACCACCACGAGAATTACGACGCCCAGCAACATCAGCACCGGTGCTTCGTTGAACCAGCGGTAGTACACATGGCTGCGGGTGTTGGTGCCGGCGGCGAAGCGTTTGCGCTGGGCGCCGCACATGTGATGGTAGACAGTGAGCAGGGCCACCAGGGTGAGCTTGGCATGCAGCCAGCCCTGGCTCAGCCAGCCGGGATTCAAGTACAGCATCCAGCCGCCGAACACGTAGGTGGCGATCATCGCCGGGTTCATGATGCCCCGGTACAGCTTGCGCTCCATGGTGATGAAGCGCTCGAGGCTGATGCTGTCCTGGCTCTGGGCGTGATAGACGAACAGGCGTGGCAGGTAGAACAGGCCGGCGAACCAGCAGACCACACTGACGATATGCAGCGCCTTGATCCATAGATAGAGCATGGGGAGTTCCTTCAGGTTTTCACGGTCGTCAGATAGTAGAGGCCAAGGGCCCGAAGGGTCATCCCAAGAGTTGTTACAGGCGCCCTTGGCCCCTATTATCGTGCGCTTTCCAGTGGTCTCGTTGATAAGGGGCAAGCGTCATGATCAAGGTCGGTATCGTCGGCGGCACGGGTTACACCGGTGTCGAACTGCTGCGTCTGCTAGCGCAGCACCCACAGGCCGAAGTGGCGGTCATCACTTCGCGATCCGAGGCGGGCGTGGCGGTTGCCGACATGTACCCGAACCTGCGCGGCCACTACGACGGCCTGGCGTTCAGCGTGCCGGACAGCAAGGCCCTGGCGGCCTGCGACGTGGTGTTCTTCGCCACGCCCCACGGCGTTGCCCACGCCCTGGCCGGCGAGCTGCTGGCGGCCGGCACCAAGGTCATCGACCTTTCCGCCGACTTCCGCCTGCAGGACGCCGCCGAATGGGGCAAGTGGTACGGCCAGCCCCATGGCGCCCCTGAGCTTCTCAAGGACGCCGTCTACGGCCTGCCCGAGGTGAACCGCGAGAAGATCCGCCAGGCGCGCCTGATCGCCGTGCCGGGTTGCTACCCGACCGCCACCCAGCTGGGCTTGCTGCCGCTGCTGGAAGCCGGTCTGGCCGACCCGTCGCGGCTGATCGCCGACTGCAAGTCGGGCGTCAGTGGAGCCGGTCGTGGCGCCGCTGTAGGTTCGCTGTTCTGCGAGGCCGGGGAGAGCATGAAGGCCTACGCGGTCAAGGGCCACCGTCACCTTCCGGAGATCAGCCAGGGCCTGCGCCAGGCGGCAGGCAAGGACATTGGCCTGACCTTCGTGCCGCACCTGACCCCGATGATCCGCGGCATCCATGCCACCCTGTACGCGACGGTCGCCGATACCTCGGTCGACCTGCAGGCACTGTTCGAGAAACGCTACGCCAATGAACCGTTCGTCGACGTGATGCCGGCCGGCAGCCATCCGGAAACCCGCAGCGTGCGCGGTGCCAACGTCTGCCGCATCGCCGTGCACCGGCCTCAGGGCGGTGACCTGGTGGTGGTGCTGTCGGTAATCGACAATCTGGTCAAGGGCGCGTCGGGCCAGGCAGTGCAGAACCTCAACATCCTGTTCGGGCTCGACGAGCGCATGGGCCTGTCCCACGCCGGCCTGCTGCCGTAAGCGGCCAGTCGTTGCATGGGCCCGCCTCGCGCGGGCCTTTTTCATGGGGGCGACTAAAGCCGCACAATTCTTGACCGATTTTCTCGGACAAGCGGATAATACGTGCCATCGAGTTTTATGGCGGCACTGCGCCGGGAGAATCAACATGAGTGTCGAAACCTTCACCCCCACGGCTTTGGAATTCACCCCCGGGGCTGCGCACAAGGTCAAGACCTTGGTCAGCGAAGAGGGCAACGACCGGCTGAAGCTGCGTGTGTTCGTGACGGGCGGCGGCTGCTCGGGCTTCCAGTACGGCTTCACCTTCGATGAGGAGGTGGCCGATGACGACACCATCGTCGAGCGTGAAGGTGTCGCCCTGGTCGTCGATCCGATGAGCTTCCAGTACCTGGCCGGTGCCGAAGTCGACTACCAGGAAGGCCTGGAAGGTTCGCGCTTCGTGATCAAGAACCCGAACGCCACCACCACCTGCGGTTGCGGTTCGTCGTTCTCGATCTGATCTGGACCCTGCTGTGAAAACGCCGCGCAATTGCGCGGCGTTTTGCATTCTGCCGGTTGTTCAGGCGGGGTAGATCGCGCCGAGGATGCGCAGGCCGCGGGCGGCGGTCACGCTGGGACGATTGGCCGGGATATTCTCCAGGCAGCAATGGGCCAGCCAGGCGAAGGCCATGGCCTCGACCCAGTCGGGGTCCACACCATGTGCGGCGGTGCTGGCGACCTCGGCAGCCGGCAGCAGGGTTGCCAGGCGCGCCATCAAGGCACCGTTGCGCGCGCCCCCGCCGCAGACCAGCAGGGCCTCGGTGTCGTCCTGGGCCTGGCGCAGCGAGTCGATGATGCTGCGCGCCGTCAGCTCCAGCAGGGTGGCCTGGACATCTTCGTCACGGTACGCCGGCAGGCGCGCCAAATGGGCGTCCAGCCAGGGCAGGTTGAATACCTCGCGCCCGGTGCTCTTCGGGCCGCTGCCGGCGAAGAACGGGTCGCTCAGCAGGGCGCTCAGCAGGTCCTGGCGGACGCTACCGCTGGCCGCCCAGGCACCGTCGGCATCGAACGCTTGACCCTGCTTGCGTTCGATCCAGGCATCCAGCAGCACATTGCCCGGGCCGCAGTCGAAGCCATGTACCGGCTGGTCGTGCTCGATCAGGCTCAGGTTGCTGAAGCCCCCCACGTTGAGGATCGCCAGGCGCTGGCCGAGATGGCTGAACAGGGCTTCGTGAAACGCTGGCACCAACGGTGCGCCCTGGCCACCCGCCGCCACGTCGCGGCGCCGGAAGTCACCCACCACGCAGATGCCAGTGAGCTCGGCCAGCAGGGCCGGGTTGCCGATCTGCACGGTAAAACCACGGGCCGGCTCATGGCGAACCGTCTGGCCGTGGCTGCCGATGGCGCGAATGGCGTCGGGGGCCAGGCCCTCGGCGGCCAGCAGGTGATTGATGCCTTGGGCCGCCAGGGTGGCCCAGCGGTTTTCCGCCAGGGCCGCGCGGGCGATCTCGTCGGGGCCGCTGGCGCAGAGGCCGAGCAGGTCCTGGCGCAGGTCTACGGGCATGGGGATGTAATGGGTGGCGAGCAGCCGCAGCTGCTCGTCTTGTTCGATCAGGGCGATGTCCAGGCCATCAAGGCTGGTGCCGGACATCACCCCCAGGTAGAGCGCCATGTCAGCGCTTGTTGGCGGCGAGCAGGGTGGCCTTTTCCTGATCCATGCGGGCGATCAGGGGCTGGCTCTGCTGGTTGAAGCGTTGGCGCTCGGCCTTGGCGATCGGGTCGGCCATCGGCACCTTCTGGCTCAGCGGGTCGACGTGGACACCGTTGACCTGGAACTCGTAGTGCAGGTGTGGGCCGGTCGACAGGCCGGTGGTGCCGATGTAGCCGATGATCTGTCCCTGCTTGACGCTGGAGCCGGTCTTGATGCCCTTGGCGAAACCCTGCATGTGGCCGTAGAGCGTCTTGTAGGAATTGCCGTGGGCGATGATCACGGTGTTGCCGTAGCCGCCGCGGCGGCCGGCCAGCTCGATGCGACCGTCGCCGGCGGCCTTGATCGGCGTGCCGCGCGGTGCGGCGTAGTCGACGCCCTTGTGCGCACGGATCTTGTTGAGAATCGGGTGCTTGCGCCCTGCCGAGAAGCGCGAGCTGATGCGAGCAAAGTCCACCGGGGTGCGGATGAACGCCTTGCGTAGGCTGTTGCCGTCGGCGGTGTAGTAGTTGGTGTTGCCTTGCTTGTTGGTGTAGCGCACGGCGGTGTAGGTCTTGCCGCGGTTGGTGAAGCGGGCGGAGAGGATATTGCCGGTACCGACCACCTTGCCGTCCATCATCTTCTGCTCGTAGACCACGTCGAATTCGTCGCCAGGACGGATGTCCTGGGCGAAGTCGATGTCGTAGCCGAGGATGCGCGCCATGTCCATGGTCATGCTGTGGGACAGGCCAGCGCGCTGGGCGGAGGCGGACAACGAGCTCTTGATCACGCCATGGGCGTAGGCGGTGCGGACCACCGGCTTGCTGATCTCGCGCTCGAAGGCGAAGCCCTTGTCGGTCTTGTTCAGGCGGATGGTCTCGAGATTGCTGACCTTGCTGTGCAGGCTGGTCAGCTGTCCATCCTTGTCCAGTTCGAACTGCAGCACCTGGCCGTGCTTGAGCTGGCTGAACTGCTTGGCCTGCTTGCTGCTCGCCAGCACGTCGTGCACGACGTTGGCCGGTAGGCCGACCTTGTTGAACAGGGTCGAAAGCGTATCGCCGCGGCTGACCACCACTTCACGGTGGCCTGGCGTCTTCTCTTCTGGTTTGGAGGCAGGGGCCGGTTCCGCCTTGGCGGTCTCGGGCTCGGCGCCGTCGATCTGGGCGAATGGCGAGTCGCTGCTCTGCCCGGCCTCTACGAGGGGGGTGCTGCGGGATTCGTCCTTGAGCTGTTCTGCCGGGCTCTCGAGCTCCAGGCTGAGGGTGGTTTTCTTGGCTTCCACTTCGCTGGAAGGGAAGACCAGCAAGGCCAGGCTGAGGAGGGCGGCAATGCCGCTGGCGGCCAACAGATGGCTTTTCGGATAAAGCGGGGGCGCTTTAGGCGTTTCGTTGGTCATAGATAAGGTGACTTTGAAAAAGGTGAAATGGAAAAGATGAATGACATGATGAAGATGAAATAACTGTATAAAATATAACCAAATCCATTCTCACGCAAGGGCGCGTAGACGTTGCGGTGCGCCGTTCGGGTCACAATCCTTTGCGAAACTTGTATTTGATGGCCGATCTTGTATGGTTGGCTCCCCTTGAATCCTAGCGTTGCGGGTCTGTCTATGAAGTCGGTTGAAGAGCAGCTGGCGCTTATCAAGCGCGGTGCGGAAGAGGTACTGGTCGAATCGGAACTGGTGGAGAAGCTCAAGCGCGGCCAGCCGCTGCGCATCAAGGCGGGCTTCGATCCAACCGCGCCCGACCTGCACCTGGGGCACACGGTGCTGATCAACAAGCTGCGCCAGTTCCAGGAGCTGGGGCATCAGGTCATCTTCCTGATCGGCGACTTCACCGGCATGATCGGTGATCCGAGCGGCAAGAGTGCCACCCGTCCGCCGCTGACCCGCGAGCAGGTGCTGGACAACGCCGAGACCTACAAGCAGCAGGTGTTCAAGATCCTCGATCCGGCCAAGACCGAGGTGGCGTTCAACTCCACCTGGATGGACAAGCTCACGCCTGCCGACTTCATTCGCCTGGCCTCGCAGTACACCGTGGCGCGCATGCTCGAGCGCGACGACTTCGACAAGCGCTACACCACCAACCAGCCGATCGCGATCCATGAGTTCCTCTATCCGCTGGTGCAGGGTTACGACTCCGTCGCCTTGCAGGCCGATGTCGAGCTAGGTGGCACCGACCAGAAGTTCAACCTGCTGATGGGGCGCGAGCTGCAACGCGCCTACGGTCAGGAGGCGCAGAACATCGTCACCATGCCGCTGCTCGAAGGGCTGGATGGCGTTAAGAAGATGTCCAAGTCGCTGGGCAATTATGTCGGTATCCAGGAAGCACCCGGGGTGATGTACAGCAAGCTTGTGTCGATTCCTGATACCTTGATGTGGCGTTACTTCGAGCTGTTGAGCTTCCGTTCGATGGAAGAGATCGATCAGTTCAGAGCGGATGTAGAAAATGGCGCCAACCCGCGCGACATCAAGATCAAGCTGGCCGAGGAGATCGTTGCCCGCTTTCATGGTGAAGAGGCTGCGGCCAATGCGCACCGTGCCGCGGGCAATCGCATGAAGGAAGGCGAGTTGCCGGAGGACCTGCCGGAGATCGAAGTGGTCGCCGCTGAAGATCTGCCGATCGCCGCCGTGCTGAACCGGGCTGGCCTGGTGAAGAACTCGGCGCAGGCGCGGGATTTGCTCGGCGCTGGTGCGGTCAAGGTAGATGGCGCGGTGGTCGATCGTGATTTCATGTTCGTGATTGGTGCGACCCATGTGTGCCAGGCGGGCAAAAAGGCGTTTGCCCGGGTCAGCCTCAAGGCTGAGTGATGGCGCGGTGGTGTAGCTATATAGAAGCGGGGAGGCCGGTAGGCCTCCCCGCTTTTGTTTTGGGGCTGCTTATATAGGTACCAGGGCTTCTGAGGCGATCTTTTTGATTTTTATGAAATTAACGGTTGACGGGCTTTCAGATCCCCTTATAATGCGCCCCACTTCCAGCGACATCGGAACGAAAAACTCCTTGAATATCAATGAGTTGATTGTTGAAGAGGGTGGCGGAGGTGCTTCGGTCTAACGATCGGCAGCGGTGGAAAAGGCAGTTGACAGCAGGTTGCAACGCTGTATGATTCGCCTCCCGCTACGAGAGATCGCAGCGAGTCAAGTGTTTGAAGTGAAACGAGTTCTTCGTTAAAAACCTCAAAATAAACGCTTGACAGTAAATGAGGAAAGCGTAGAATGCGCACCTCGGTTGAGACGAAACGCTCTCAGCCAAACGCTCTTTAACAAATTGAATCAAGCAATTCGTGTGGGTGCTTGTGAGTACGGACTGATAGTCGCCAAGATTATCAGCATCACAAGTGGCCATGCGAGAAATCACATAGTCATTTGAGATTGCTGAGCCAAGTTTAGGGTTTCTTAAAAACCCAAGCAGTATTGAACTGAAGAGTTTGATCATGGCTCAGATTGAACGCTGGCGGCAGGCCTAACACATGCAAGTCGAGCGGATGACGGGAGCTTGCTCCTTGATTCAGCGGCGGACGGGTGAGTAATGCCTAGGAATCTGCCTGGTAGTGGGGGACAACGTTTCGAAAGGAACGCTAATACCGCATACGTCCTACGGGAGAAAGCAGGGGACCTTCGGGCCTTGCGCTATCAGATGAGCCTAGGTCGGATTAGCTAGTAGGTGAGGTAATGGCTCACCTAGGCGACGATCCGTAACTGGTCTGAGAGGATGATCAGTCACACTGGAACTGAGACACGGTCCAGACTCCTACGGGAGGCAGCAGTGGGGAATATTGGACAATGGGCGAAAGCCTGATCCAGCCATGCCGCGTGTGTGAAGAAGGTCTTCGGATTGTAAAGCACTTTCAGTGGGGAGGAAGGGCAGTAAGTTAATACCTTGCTGTTTTGACGTTACCGACAGAATAAGCACCGGCTAACTCCGTGCCAGCAGCCGCGGTAATACGGAGGGTGCGAGCGTTAATCGGAATTACTGGGCGTAAAGCGCGCGTAGGCGGTTCGTTAAGTCGGATGTGAAAGCCCCGGGCTCAACCTGGGAACTGCATCCGAAACTGGCGAGCTAGAGTATGGTAGAGGGGGGTGGAATTTCCTGTGTAGCGGTGAAATGCGTAGATATAGGAAGGAACACCAGTGGCGAAGGCGACCTCCTGGACTGATACTGACGCTGAGGTGCGAAAGCGTGGGGAGCAAACAGGATTAGATACCCTGGTAGTCCACGCCGTAAACGATGTCAACTAGCCGTTGGAATCCTTGAGATTTTAGTGGCGCAGCTAACGCATTAAGTTGACCGCCTGGGGAGTACGGCCGCAAGGTTAAAACTCAAATGAATTGACGGGGGCCCGCACAAGCGGTGGAGCATGTGGTTTAATTCGAAGCAACGCGAAGAACCTTACCAGGCCTTGACATGCAGAGAACTTTCCAGAGATGGATTGGTGCCTTCGGGAACTCTGACACAGGTGCTGCATGGCTGTCGTCAGCTCGTGTCGTGAGATGTTGGGTTAAGTCCCGTAACGAGCGCAACCCTTGTCCTTAGTTACCAGCACGTTATGGTGGGCACTCTAAGGAGACTGCCGGTGACAAACCGGAGGAAGGTGGGGATGACGTCAAGTCATCATGGCCCTTACGGCCTGGGCTACACACGTGCTACAATGGTCGGTACAGAGGGTTGCCAAGCCGCGAGGTGGAGCTAATCTCACAAAACCGATCGTAGTCCGGATCGCAGTCTGCAACTCGACTGCGTGAAGTCGGAATCGCTAGTAATCGCAAATCAGAATGTTGCGGTGAATACGTTCCCGGGCCTTGTACACACCGCCCGTCACACCATGGGAGTGGGTTGCACCAGAAGTAGCTAGTCTAACCTTCGGGGGGACGGTTACCACGGTGTGATTCATGACTGGGGTGAAGTCGTAACAAGGTAGCCGTAGGGGAACCTGCGGCTGGATCACCTCCTTAATCGAAGACATCAGCCTGCTGATGAGCTCCCACACGAATTGCTTGATTCATTGTGTAAAGACGATGCTGTAACGCGACCCTGTTATAGGTCTGTAGCTCAGTTGGTTAGAGCGCACCCCTGATAAGGGTGAGGTCGGCAGTTCAAATCTGCCCAGACCTACCAATTACTTGGTGCGGCTGGTCAAATGGGGCCATAGCTCAGCTGGGAGAGCGCCTGCCTTGCACGCAGGAGGTCAGCGGTTCGATCCCGCTTGGCTCCACCACTCTTTCAGGTTTCGCAGCACTGCTCAGAACTTAGAAATGAACATTCGGTGATGAATGTTGATTTCTGACTTTTGTCAGATCGTTCTTTAAAAATTCGGATATGTGATAGATAGACTGAATACCAGTTTCACTGCTGGTTATTCAGGCTAAGGTAAAATTTGTGAGTTCTGCTCAGCAATGAGCAACATGCGAATTTTCGGCGAATGTCGTCTTCACAGTATAACCAGATTGCTTGGGGTTATATGGTCAAGTGAAGAAGCGCATACGGTGGATGCCTTGGCAGTCAGAGGCGATGAAAGACGTGGTAGCCTGCGATAAGCTTTGGGGAGTCGGCAAACAGACTGTGATCCAGAGATCTCTGAATGGGGGAACCCAGCCAGCATAAGCTGGTTATCTTGTACTGAATACATAGGTGCAAGAGGCGAACCAGGGGAACTGAAACATCTAAGTACCCTGAGGAAAAGAAATCAACCGAGATTCCCTTAGTAGTGGCGAGCGAACGGGGACCAGCCCTTAAGCTGGTTTGAGATTAGTGGAACGCTCTGGAAAGTGCGGCCATAGTGGGTGATAGCCCCGTACACGAAAATCTCTTGCCAGTGAAATCGAGTAGGACGGAGCACGAGAAACTTTGTCTGAACATGGGGGGACCATCCTCCAAGGCTAAATACTACTGACTGACCGATAGTGAACCAGTACCGTGAGGGAAAGGCGAAAAGAACCCCGGAGAGGGGAGTGAAATAGAACCTGAAACCGTATGCGTACAAGCAGTGGGAGCCTACTTTGTTAGGTGACTGCGTACCTTTTGTATAATGGGTCAGCGACTTATATTCAGTGGCGAGCTTAACCGAATAGGGGAGGCGTAGCGAAAGCGAGTCTTAATAGGGCGCTTTAGTCGCTGGGTATAGACCCGAAACCGGGCGATCTATCCATGGGCAGGTTGAAGGTTAGGTAACACTGACTGGAGGACCGAACCGACTACCGTTGAAAAGTTAGCGGATGACCTGTGGATCGGAGTGAAAGGCTAATCAAGCTCGGAGATAGCTGGTTCTCCTCGAAAGCTATTTAGGTAGCGCCTCATGTATCACTGTAGGGGGTAGAGCACTGTTTCGGCTAGGGGGTCATCCCGACTTACCAAACCGATGCAAACTCCGAATACCTACAAGTGCCGAGCATGGGAGACACACGGCGGGTGCTAACGTCCGTCGTGAAAAGGGAAACAACCCAGACCGTCAGCTAAGGTCCCAAAGTCATGGTTAAGTGGGAAACGATGTGGGAAGGCTTAGACAGCTAGGAGGTTGGCTTAGAAGCAGCCACCCTTTAAAGAAAGCGTAATAGCTCACTAGTCGAGTCGGCCTGCGCGGAAGATGTAACGGGGCTCAAACCATGCACCGAAGCTACGGGTGTCATCTTTGATGACGCGGTAGAGGAGCGTTCTGTAAGCCTGTGAAGGTGAGTTGAGAAGCTTGCTGGAGGTATCAGAAGTGCGAATGCTGACATGAGTAACGACAATGCGAGTGAAAAACTCGCACGCCGAAAGACCAAGGTTTCCTGCGCAACGTTAATCGACGCAGGGTTAGTCGGTCCCTAAGGCGAGGCTGAAAAGCGTAGTCGATGGAAAACAGGTTAATATTCCTGTACTTCCAGTTATTGCGATGGAGGGACGGAGAAGGCTAGGCCAGCTTGGCGTTGGTTGTCCAAGTTTAAGGTGGTAGGCTGAGATCTTAGGCAAATCCGGGATTTCAAGGCCGAGAGCTGATGACGAGTGCTCTTTAGAGCGCGAAGTGGTTGATGCCATGCTTCCAAGAAAAGCTCCTAAGCTTCAGATAACTGGGAACCGTACCCCAAACCGACACAGGTGGTTAGGTAGAGAATACCAAGGCGCTTGAGAGAACTCGGGTGAAGGAACTAGGCAAAATGGCACCGTAACTTCGGGAGAAGGTGCGCCGGTGAGGGTGAAGCACTTGCTGCGTAAGCCCACGCCGGTCGAAGATACCAGGCCGCTGCGACTGTTTATTAAAAACACAGCACTCTGCAAACACGAAAGTGGACGTATAGGGTGTGACGCCTGCCCGGTGCCGGAAGGTTAATTGATGGGGTTAGCGCAAGCGAAGCTCTTGATCGAAGCCCCGGTAAACGGCGGCCGTAACTATAACGGTCCTAAGGTAGCGAAATTCCTTGTCGGGTAAGTTCCGACCTGCACGAATGGCGTAACGATGGCGGCGCTGTCTCCACCCGAGACTCAGTGAAATTGAAATCGCTGTGAAGATGCAGTGTATCCGCGGCTAGACGGAAAGACCCCGTGAACCTTTACTATAGCTTTGCACTGGACTTTGAGCTTGCTTGTGTAGGATAGGTGGGAGGCTTTGAAGTGGGGACGCCAGTTCTCATGGAGCCATCCTTGAAATACCACCCTGGCAACCTTGAGGTTCTAACTCAGGTCCGTTATCCGGATCGAGGACAGTGTATGGTGGGTAGTTTGACTGGGGCGGTCTCCTCCCAAAGAGTAACGGAGGAGTACGAAGGTGCGCTCAGACCGGTCGGAAATCGGTCGTAGAGTATAAAGGCAAAAGCGCGCTTGACTGCGAGACACACACGTCGAGCAGGTACGAAAGTAGGTCTTAGTGATCCGGTGGTTCTGTATGGAAGGGCCATCGCTCAACGGATAAAAGGTACTCCGGGGATAACAGGCTGATACCGCCCAAGAGTTCATATCGACGGCGGTGTTTGGCACCTCGATGTCGGCTCATCACATCCTGGGGCTGAAGCCGGTCCCAAGGGTATGGCTGTTCGCCATTTAAAGTGGTACGCGAGCTGGGTTTAGAACGTCGTGAGACAGTTCGGTCCCTATCTGCCGTGGACGTTTGAGATTTGAGAGGGGCTGCTCCTAGTACGAGAGGACCGGAGTGGACGAACCTCTGGTGTTCCGGTTGTCACGCCAGTGGCATTGCCGGGTAGCTATGTTCGGAAGAGATAACCGCTGAAAGCATCTAAGCGGGAAACTTGCCTCAAGATGAGATCTCACTGGAGCCTTGAGCTCCCTGAAGGGCCGTCGAAGACTACGACGTTGATAGGTTGGGTGTGTAAGCGCTGTGAGGCGTTGAGCTAACCAATACTAATTGCCCGTGAGGCTTGACCATATAACACCCAAGCAATCTGCTACGCAGATTGTGGTGGTGAAGACGAAAGATCCGAAAGTTCGTACGACCACAAATTCACATATCCGAATTAGCCAAGAGTGTTCCTAAGACATTCTGGCAACAGAATTTCTTGACGACCATAGAGCATTGGAACCACCTGATCCCATCCCGAACTCAGTAGTGAAACGATGCATCGCCGATGGTAGTGTGGGGCTTCCCCATGTGAGAGTAGGTCATCGTCGAGATTCATTTCGCAAAACCCCTATCTGCGCGAGCAGGTAGGGGTTTTGTCTTTTCCGCGTTCCAACATCAACGCCATACCGGCGCTCCTACAGGGATCGCGTCGGCTGTGGGGCTGGCGGTAGCCCTTTTCCTATGCAAGCCCTCGGGGCGTGGCTATCATGCCAGCCTTATTCCAAGTCGAGACTGGCATGCTGAAGTTGTTGAATCTCCTCAAGGATGGCCGGTTCCATTCCGGAGAAGCCCTGGGGGCCGCCCTCGGGGTAAGCCGCAGCGCCGTCTGGAAGCAGCTGCAGCACCTTGAGAGCGAACTGAACCTGACCATTCACAAGGTCCGCGGCCGTGGCTATCAGTTGGCAGCGCCACTGAACCTGCTTGAATCTCAGGCGATCGCCGGGTTTTCGGAGGGCGAGCCGTGGCCGGCTTTCATTCATGACACCATTGACTCCACCAATGCCGAGGGCCTGAGGCTTGCCGCCCAAGGGCAGGCGGCGCCCTTCCTGGTGCTGGCCGAACGCCAGAGCGCTGGGCGCGGACGTCGTGGCCGCCAATGGGTCAGTCCGTTCGCTGAAAACCTCTATTACAGCCTGGTGCTGCGTATCGATGGCGGCATGCGCCAGCTCGAGGGATTGAGCCTGGTGGTTGGCCTGGCGGTCATGCGCACGCTGAAGACGTTCGGCCTGAAGGATGTCGGGCTGAAATGGCCCAATGATGTCCTGGCTAGCGGGCGCAAGATCACCGGCATCCTCCTGGAGCTGGTCGGCGATCCGGCAGACGTCTGCCATGTGGTGCTGGGTATCGGTATCAACGTGAACATGCAGGGCGGGGAGCGGATCGACCAACCCTGGACCTCCATGCGCGGCGAGACCGGACAGTTGGTGGATCGCAACCGCTTGGTGGCGGAGCTAAGTCAGCAACTGCAGCATGAGCTGGCCCGTCATCGCCGCTATGGTTTCGCCGCGTTCCAGGAAGAATGGGAGCAGGCGCACCTGTGGCAGGGGCGGAAAGTTTCGCTGGTCGCCGGCACCACTCGCATCGATGGGGTGGCGTTGGGCGTGGATGGGCAGGGCGGCTTGCGTCTCGAGGTGGATGGTGTGGAAAAGAGCTTCAGCGGTGGCGAGCTCAGTTTGAGGTTGCGTGATGATTCTTGAGCTCGATTGCGGAAACAGTTTTATCAAGTGGCGCGTCATCCATGCGGCTGACGCCACCATCAATGGTGGCGGTATCGTCGACTCCGACCAGGCGCTGGTGGCGGCTGTCGCGGCGCTTTCATCCCTGCGCCTGATCGGCTGCCGGATGGTCAGCGTACGCAGTGAAGAAGAGACTTCGGCGCTGTGTGCGTTGATCCTGGCTTCGTTCGGGGTCGAAGTGAGTGTGGCCCAGCCGGTGAAGGAAATGGCCGGCGTTCGCAATGGCTACGAGGACTACCAGCGCCTGGGGATGGATCGCTGGCTCGGCGCGTTGGGCGCCTATCACCTGGCGGGTCGCGCCTGCCTGGTCATCGATTTCGGTACTGCGGCCAAGGCCGACTATGTCGCGGCCGACGGTGAGCACCTTGGTGGGTATATCTGTCCGGGCATGCCGTTGATGCGTAGCCAGTTGCGCACCCACACCCGGCGAATCCGCTATGACGATGCCTCGGCCGAGCGTGCCCTGGGCAGCCTGGCACCGGGGCGCTCCACCGTCGAAGCGGTCGAGCGTGGTTGCGTGTTGATGCTCCAGGGCTTTGCCCGTACCCAGATCGAGCAGGCGAGGGCGCTGTGGGATGAGGATTTCACGGTCTTCCTGACCGGGGGTGATGCGCCGTTGGTGCAAGACGCCGCACCTCAGGCGCGGATCGTGCCGGATCTGGTCTTTGTCGGCCTGGCCATGGCCTGCCCAATTGAGTCGAGGTGACTATGCGCTGGTTGTTTCTGCTGTTGGTAGTGCTCAACGTCGTTTATTACGTGTGGCACCAGCAGGAAGCTCCGCTTAAGGTCAAGGAAGTCGCCCCGTTGTCGTTGTACAAAGGCTCCCAGCAGGAAATACGCCTGTTGCGCGAGACCGGGGCCGCGGCACCTGCCAGGCGGCGCGACGAATGCTTGGTAGTGGGTGGTCTGGCGGTTCGCGAGCAGCTCGATGCCCTGCGTCAGCGCCTGGTCAGCCTGGATATCGTCGCCCTGCCGGTGGTTGGGCAGTTGCCGGGCGCCGAGGGCTTCTGGCTCAAGATAGCCCCTGAAAGCGAGCGTTTGCTGGACCCTGCGGTGCTCTCGACTCTTTCCAAGGATTTCAAAGACTTAAAACACAAAATTATTTTGTGCGAGGGTATTGCAACTGCTGAATAGCTTGATAGAATGGCGCCCGCTTCACAGGGAACACCACTGAGGTGGTAGAGCCCGAAGCGGTGTCAAAGCAGCTAAGTTTCAGATTTGATTGAAAAAATTTGAAAAAACGCTTGACACTAGGGCGGCAGACAAATAGAATGCCGGCCACATCTGGAGGGATTCCCGAGCGGTCAAAGGGGACGGACTGTAAATCCGTTGCGAGAGCTTCGAAGGTTCGAATCCTTCTCCCTCCACCAGTTTTAGCGAGAGCTGCAAGCTCCGCGGGTATAGTTTAGTGGTAGAACCTCAGCCTTCCAAGCTGATGATGCGGGTTCGATTCCCGCTACCCGCTCCAAGTTTGCTGTTGTTGCACAAAGTGTTTCGCTCTTGTAGCTCAGTTGGTAGAGCACACCCTTGGTAAGGGTGAGGTCAGCGGTTCAAATCCGCTCAAGAGCTCCATATAAACAAGGCAGATATGAAAATATCTGCCTTTGTTTTATAGGCTGTATGACAATTTCTTCTGCGGAGGACTGTATCGATGGCTAAGGAAAAGTTTGATCGTTCGCTGCCTCACGTTAACGTCGGCACTATCGGCCACGTTGACCACGGTAAGACTACTCTGACTGCAGCGCTGACTCGCGTCTGCTCCGAAGTTTTCGGTTCGGCCGTCGTTGAGTTCGACAAGATCGACTCGGCTCCGGAAGAAAAAGCGCGCGGTATCACCATCAACACCGCTCACGTCGAGTACAACTCGAACATTCGTCACTACGCTCACGTTGACTGCCCAGGTCACGCTGACTACGTGAAGAACATGATCACCGGTGCTGCCCAGATGGACGGCGCGATCCTGGTTTGCTCGGCCGCCGATGGTCCGATGCCACAAACCCGTGAGCACATCCTGCTGTCCCGTCAGGTTGGCGTTCCGTACATCGTGGTCTTCCTGAACAAGGCTGACCTGGTAGACGACGCTGAGCTGCTGGAACTGGTCGAGATGGAGGTTCGCGACCTGCTGTCCACCTACGACTTCCCAGGCGACGACACCCCGATCATCATCGGTTCGGCTCGTATGGCGCTGGAAGGCAAAGACGACAACGAAATGGGTACCAGCGCTGTCAAGAAGCTGGTTGAAACTCTGGATGCCTACATCCCTGAGCCAGTTCGTGCCATCGACCAGCCGTTCCTGATGCCGATCGAAGACGTATTCTCGATCTCGGGTCGTGGTACCGTTGTTACCGGCCGTATCGAGCGTGGTATCGTCCGCGTTCAAGATCCGCTGGAAATCGTTGGTCTGCGTGACACCACCACCACCACCTGCACCGGTGTTGAGATGTTCCGCAAGCTGCTGGACGAAGGTCGTGCTGGCGAGAACTGCGGCGTTCTGCTGCGTGGTACCAAGCGTGACGACGTTGAGCGTGGCCAGGTTCTGGTCAAGCCAGGTTCGGTCAAGCCGCACACCAAGTTCACCGCAGAAGTCTACGTCCTGTCGAAGGAAGAAGGCGGCCGTCACACTCCGTTCTTCAAAGGCTACCGTCCTCAGTTCTACTTCCGTACCACTGACGTGACCGGTAACTGCGAACTGCCGGAAGGCGTTGAGATGGTAATGCCAGGTGACAACATCCAGATGACTGTCACCCTGATCAAGACCATCGCAATGGAAGACGGTCTGCGCTTCGCCATCCGTGAAGGCGGTCGTACCGTCGGCGCCGGCGTCGTAGCGAAAATTATTGAATAAGTAGTTGATTTACTTGATCAGGCCGGTATAATGGCCGGCCTGATACAGCGTTATAGGTCAGTAGCTCAATTGGCAGAGCGACGGTCTCCAAAACCGTAGGTTGGGGGTTCGATTCCCTCCTGACCTGCCATTCACCTCGGTGTGATGGCTTTCTTCTCACAGGATCCTCCTCGATGACTCCCAAAACTGAAGCCCAAGAATCGCGTTTTGATCTGTTCAAGTGGCTCGCTGTTGTCGCATTGGTAGTCGTCGGTGTCGTGGGTAATCAGTATTACTCCGCTTCGCCGATCCTGTATCGCGTGCTTGTCCTGCTTGCCCTGGCTGCTGTCGCTGGCTTCGTTGCCCTGCAGACCGCCAAAGGTAAGTCGTTCTTTGCGCTGGCGAAGGAAGCTCGTACCGAGATCCGTAAAGTCGTGTGGCCGACCCGCCAAGAAACCACTCAGACCACGCTGATTGTCGTGGCTGTAGTTCTGGTCATGGCGCTGCTGTTGTGGGGTCTAGATTCCCTGCTCGGCTGGTTGGTCTCCTTGATCGTTGGCTAAGGGTGTCTCGTGGCTAAGCGTTGGTATGTTGTGCATGCTTACTCGGGTTACGAGAAGCATGTAATGCGCTCCCTGATCGAGCGCGTCAAGCTGGCTGGCATGGAAGACGAATTCGGCGAGATCCTGGTCCCGACCGAAGAAGTCGTCGAAATGCGCAACGGCCAGAAGCGCAAGAGCGAGCGTAAGTTCTTCCCTGGCTATGTACTGGTCCAGATGGAAATGAACGAAGGGACTTGGCACCTTGTCAAGGATACCCCTCGGGTCATGGGTTTCATTGGTGGTACCGCAGACAAGCCTGCGCCGATCACCGATAAAGAGGCAGAGGCCATCCTGCGTCGCGTTGCCGACGGGAGTGACAAGCCGAAGCCGAAGACGCTGTTCGAGCCGGGTGAAGTGGTTCGCGTCATTGATGGTCCGTTCGCCGACTTCAATGGCAGTGTCGAAGAGGTTAACTACGAAAAGAGCCGTCTGCAGGTTGCAGTGCTCATTTTCGGTCGCTCCACCCCGGTGGAGCTCGAGTTCAGCCAGGTCGAAAAGGTCTAGCAGAACGCAGCATCCCATACCCCGCAGCCCTATGTGCTGCGGGGTTTTGTCGTCACTGGGATAAAACGCAAGTCAAACGGGGAGCCATCAGGCGTTCGTACCCGAATTTGGAGTAGCTCATGGCTAAGAAGATTCAGGCTTACATCAAGCTGCAAGTAAAGGCCGGCCAGGCCAACCCAAGCCCACCCGTTGGTCCAGCACTGGGTCAACACGGTGTGAACATCATGGAATTCTGCAAGGCCTTCAACGCCCGTACCCAGGGTCAAGAGCCAGGTCTGCCGACTCCAGTGATCATCACTGTCTACAGTGACCGTAGCTTCACCTTCGAGACCAAGAGCACCCCTGCCTCGGTTCTGCTGAAGAAAGCTGCTGGCCTGACCAGCGGTTCGGCTCGCCCGAACACCGTCAAGGTCGGTACCGTCACCCGTGCTCAGCTGGAAGAGATCGCCAAGGCCAAGCAGGCCGATCTGACCGCCGCTGACATGGACGCTGCTGTACGCACCATCGCCGGCTCCGCCCGTAGCATGGGCCTGAACGTGGAGGGTGTGTAATGGCTAAGCTGACCAAGCGCCAAAAGGCTATCGCCGAGAAAATCGAAGCAGGCAAGGCCTACAACTTCGAAGAAGCCGCAACCCTGCTGGCTTCGCTGCCGGCTGCCAAGTTCGTCGAGTCGTACGACATCGCCGTCAACCTCGGTGTTGACCCACGTAAATCCGACCAGGTCGTTCGTAGCGCTACCGTGCTGCCACACGGCACTGGCAAGACCGTACGTGTTGCCGTCTTCACCCAGGGCCCAGCTGCTGAGGCCGCTCTGGCTGCCGGCGCTGACCGCGTAGGTATGGACGACCTGGCTGCCGAAATGAAAGGCGGCGACCTGAACTATGACGTCGTCATCGCATCGCCTGATGCAATGCGCGTTGTAGGTCAGCTGGGTCAGGTTCTGGGTCCTCGCGGCCTGATGCCTAACCCGAAAGTCGGTACCGTGACCCCAGACGTAGCCACTGCCGTGAAAAACGCCAAGGCTGGTCAGGTTCGCTACCGTACCGACAAGAACGGTATCATCCATACCTCCGTTGGCAAGATCGGCTTCGAAGCCGGCAAGCTGAAGGAAAACGTTGAAGCCCTGATCGCTGATCTGAAGCGTATCAAGCCGGCTTCCTCGAAAGGTATCTACGTCAAGCGCGTTACCCTGAGCACCACCATGGGCCCAGGTCTGATCATCGATCAGAGCTCGCTGAACGTGTAATGCTCGGTCGGTGCGATCTTGGTCGCACCGGCTACTAAATTGGGGTCCCTGCCTGGCGGGGGCTATCCAAGACCGTAGGCGGCGCAAGCCTTAAACCTCAAGCCTACGCAGATGGTGCTCCCGATTCGTTCGCGAATCAGACACCAAAACGACATCCGGCTTCGGCCAGATGAAACGGTAGAAACCAGGAGTAAACCCGTGGCAATTAAACTCGAAGACAAGAAGGCCATCGTCGCTGAAGTCAACGAGGCTGCCAAAGTCGCTCTGTCCGCTGTCGTGGCTGATGCCCGTGGTGTGACTGTAGGCGCAATGACCGGACTCCGTAAAGAGGCCCGCGAAGCTGGCGTTTACGTACGTGTCGTACGTAACACCCTGCTCAAGCGCGCTGTTGAAGGCACCGAATTCTCGATCCTCAACGACGCGTTCAAAGGCCCGACCCTGATTGCTTTCTCCAACGAACACCCGGGCGCTGCTGCCCGCCTGTTCAAAGAGTTCGCCAAGGGTCAGGACAAGTTCGAGATCAAGGCAGCTGCGTTTGACGGCAAGTTCCTTGCCGCTAACCAGATCGACGTGCTGGCAACCCTGCCAACTCGCGACGAGGCTATCGCACAGCTGATGAGCGTAATCCAAGGTGCAACCAGCAAGCTGGCTCGTACCCTGGCAGCTCTGCGCGACCAGAAAGAAGCTGCTGCTGCCTAAGGCACGCGCAACACTTTCAAAATCATACGTTTAATTTGATGGCTGCGTAGGCTGTCACCCCAATACAGGATTTAAGTCATGTCTCTGACTAACGAGCAAATCATCGAAGCAATCGGCCAGAAAACCGTTCTGGAAATTGTTGAGCTGATCAAAGCGATGGAAGAAACCTTCGGCGTTACCGCTGCTGCCGCTGTTGCCGCTGGCCCAGCTGTTGCTGCTGCCGCTGCTGAAGAGCAGACCGAGTTCAACGTCGTTCTGACCGAAGCTGGCGACAAGAAGGTCAACGTGATCAAGGCAGTTCGTGAACTGACCGGTCTGGGCCTGAAAGAAGCCAAAGAGAAAGTCGACGGCGCTCCTCAGGTCATCGCTGAAGGCGTTTCGAAAGAAGCCGCTGAAGACGCGAAGAAGAAGCTGGAAGAAGCTGGCGCTAAAGTCGAGCTGAAGTAATTTCGACTTTGCGACTCCAGTCCGAGCGTTAAGCGAAGGGCTGATGGCTGGTGGCTTATGCCACCGGCCTTTTTCCGTTATTGGTGGCCGATCAGGTCGGCCCCGATAACGAGCTGCAAGACACCCATGAGGGTGGCGCAAACCAAGAGGTTTGCACGATTTTCGGCTGCTCCCGCCGGGAGATGCCAAACAAGCAGGTGACCAAGCTGGGGAATGCTGATGGCTTACTCATACACTGAGAAAAAACGTATCCGCAAGGACTTTAGCAAGTTGCCGGACGTCATGGATGTGCCTTACCTCCTGGCCATCCAGCTGGATTCGTATCGCGAATTCCTGCAGGCGGGAGCATCCAAGGATCAGTTCCGCGACGTCGGCCTGCATGCGGCCTTCAAATCGGTATTCCCGATCATCAGCTACTCCGGCAATGCTGCCCTGGAGTACGTCGGCTATCGCCTGGGCGAGCCGGCGTTCGATGTGAAGGAATGTGTCCTGCGTGGTGTGACCTTCGCGGTCCCGCTGCGGGTGAAGGTGCGCCTGATCATCTTCGACAAGGAATCGTCGAACAAAGCGATCAAGGACATCAAAGAGCAAGAAGTCTACATGGGTGAAATCCCCCTGATGACTGAGAACGGTACCTTCGTAATCAACGGTACCGAGCGTGTGATCGTATCTCAGCTGCACCGCTCGCCGGGTGTGTTCTTCGACCACGACCGTGGCAAGACCCACAGCTCGGGCAAGCTGCTGTACTCCGCGCGCATCATCCCTTACCGCGGTTCCTGGCTGGACTTCGAGTTCGACCCGAAGGACTGCGTGTTCGTGCGTATCGACCGTCGCCGCAAACTGCCGGCCTCGGTACTGCTGCGCGCGCTGGGCTACAGCACCGAAGAAGTACTCAACACCTTCTACACCACCAACGTGTTCCACCTGTCCGGCGAAAAACTGAGCCTGGAACTGGTGCCTCAGCGTCTGCGTGGTGAAGTTGCGGTCATGGACATCCATGACGGCAGCGGCAAGGTCATCGTCGAGCAAGGCCGCCGTATCACCGCGCGCCACATCAACCAGCTGGAAAAGGCTGGCGTGAAAGAGCTGGACGTACCGCTGGAGTACGTGCTGGGTCGCACCACCGCCAAGGCGATCGTGCACCCTGCCACCGGCGAGATCATCGCCGAGTGCAACACCGAGCTGACCACCGACCTGCTGGTGAAGATCGCCAAGGCCCAGGTTGTCCGCGTCGAGACCCTGTACACCAACGACATCGACTGCGGTCCGTTCATCTCGGATACCCTGAAGATCGACACCACCAGCAACCAACTGGAAGCGCTGGTCGAGATCTACCGCATGATGCGTCCAGGCGAGCCGCCAACCAAGGATGCCGCCGAGACCCTGTTCAACAACCTGTTCTTCAGCGCCGAGCGTTACGACCTGTCGGCCGTTGGTCGCATGAAGTTCAACCGTCGTATCGGTCGCACCGAGATCGAAGGTTCGGGCGTGCTGAGCAAGGAAGACATCGTCGAGGTCCTCAAGACCCTGGTCGATATCCGTAACGGCAAGGGCATCGTCGACGACATCGACCACCTCGGTAACCGTCGCGTCCGTTGTGTCGGCGAGATGGCCGAGAACCAGTTCCGCGTTGGCCTGGTGCGCGTAGAGCGTGCGGTCAAAGAGCGCCTGTCGATGGCTGAAAGCGAAGGCCTGATGCCGCAGGACCTGATCAACGCCAAGCCGGTAGCGGCGGCGGTGAAGGAGTTCTTCGGTTCGAGCCAGCTCTCGCAGTTCATGGACCAGAACAACCCGCTCTCCGAGATCACCCACAAGCGCCGCGTCTCCGCACTCGGCCCAGGTGGTCTGACCCGTGAGCGCGCCGGCTTCGAAGTCCGTGACGTACACCCGACCCACTACGGCCGCGTGTGCCCGATCGAGACCCCTGAAGGTCCGAACATCGGTCTGATCAACTCCCTGGCGGCCTATGCCCGCACCAACCAGTACGGCTTCCTGGAAAGCCCGTACCGCGTGGTGAAGGAAGGCGTTGTCAGCGACGACATCGTGTTCCTGTCGGCCATCGAAGAAGCCGATCACGTCATCGCCCAGGCTTCGGCCGCGATGAACGAGAAGAAGCAGCTGGTCGATGAGCTGGTAGCCGTTCGTCACCTGAACGAATTCACCGTCAAGGCGCCGGAAGACGTCACCCTGATGGACGTTTCGCCGAAGCAGGTAGTCTCGGTCGCAGCGTCGCTGATTCCGTTCCTCGAGCACGACGACGCCAACCGTGCGTTGATGGGTTCGAACATGCAGCGTCAGGCTGTACCGACCCTGCGTGCCGACAAGCCGCTGGTAGGTACCGGCATGGAGCGCAACGTCGCCCGTGACTCCGGTGTTTGCGTGGTTGCTCGCCGCGGTGGTGTGATCGACTCGGTCGACGCCAGCCGTATCGTTGTCCGCGTTGCCGACGACGAAGTGGAAACCGGCGAAGCAGGTGTGGATATCTACAACCTGACCAAGTACACCCGTTCGAACCAGAACACCTGCATCAACCAGCGTCCGCTGGTGAGCAAGGGTGACAAGGTTCAGCGTGGCGACATCATGGCCGACGGCCCGTCCACCGACATGGGTGAACTGGCACTGGGTCAGAACATGCGCATCGCGTTCATGGCGTGGAACGGCTTCAACTTCGAAGACTCCATCTGCCTGTCCGAGCGTGTGGTCCAGGAAGACCGCTTCACCACGATCCACATCCAGGAACTGACCTGTGTGGCGCGTGACACCAAGCTTGGCCCAGAGGAAATCACCGCGGACATCCCGAACGTGGGTGAGGCTGCGCTGAACAAGCTGGACGAAGCCGGTATCGTCTACGTGGGTGCCGAAGTCGGCGCTGGCGATATCCTGGTCGGCAAGGTAACGCCAAAAGGCGAAACCCAGCTGACGCCGGAAGAAAAACTGCTGCGCGCAATCTTCGGTGAGAAGGCCAGCGACGTCAAAGACACCTCCCTGCGCGTGCCGACCGGCACCAAGGGCACCGTCATCGACGTCCAGGTCTTCACCCGTGATGGCGTCGAGCGCGACAGCCGCGCCCTGGCCATCGAGAAGATGCAGCTGGACGAGATCCGCAAGGACCTCAACGAAGAGTTCCGCATCGTCGAAGGCGCGACCTTCGAGCGTCTGCGTTCTGCCCTGAACGGCCAGGTGGTCGACGGTGGCGCGGGCCTGAAGAAAGGCACCGTGATCACCGATGACGTCCTGAACGGTCTGGAGCACGGCCAGTGGTTCAAACTGCGCATGGCCGAAGATGCACTGAACGAGCAGCTGGAAAAGGCCCAGCAGTACATCGTCGATCGCCGTCGCCTGCTGGACGACAAGTTCGAAGACAAGAAGCGCAAGCTGCAGCAGGGCGATGACCTGGCTCCAGGCGTACTGAAGATCGTCAAGGTCTACCTGGCAATCCGCCGTCGCATCCAGCCGGGTGACAAGATGGCCGGTCGTCACGGTAACAAGGGTGTCGTCTCGGTAATCATGCCGGTCGAAGACATGCCGCACGACGCCAACGGTACTCCGGTCGACGTCGTACTGAACCCGCTGGGCGTACCTTCGCGTATGAACGTCGGTCAGATTCTCGAAACCCACCTGGGCCTCGCGGCCAAGGGCCTGGGCGAGAAGATCGACCGCATGATCGAAGAGCAGCGTAAAGCCGCTGAACTGCGTACCTTCCTCACCGAGATCTACAACGAAATCGGTGGGCGTCAGGAGAACCTGGAAGAGTTCACCGACGAAGAGATCCTCGCCCTGGCGAACAACCTGAAGAAAGGCGTGCCTATGGCTACTCCGGTCTTCGACGGTGCCAAGGAGCGTGAGATCAAGGCCATGCTGAAACTGGCAGACCTGCCGGAAAGCGGCCAGATGGTGCTGTTCGATGGCCGTACCGGCAATAAGTTCGAGCGTCCTGTGACCGTGGGTTACATGTACATGCTCAAGCTGAACCACTTGGTGGACGACAAGATGCACGCGCGTTCCACTGGTTCCTACAGCCTGGTTACCCAGCAGCCGCTGGGTGGTAAGGCGCAGTTCGGTGGTCAGCGTTTCGGGGAGATGGAAGTGTGGGCGCTGGAAGCATACGGCGCGGCATACACCCTGCAAGAAATGCTCACAGTGAAGTCGGACGACGTGAACGGCCGTACCAAGATGTACAAGAACATCGTGGATGGCGATCACCGTATGGAGCCGGGCATGCCCGAGTCCTTCAACGTGTTGATCAAAGAGATCCGTTCGCTCGGTATCGATATCGATCTGGAAACCGAATAACACGTGACGCGAAGGGGAGTGGGCAGGTAATGCCCGCTCCCTGCTCCGCCAGGAGGAAAGGCCTTGAAAGACCTACTGAATTTGCTGAAAAACCAGGGTCAAGTCGAAGAGTTCGACGCCATCCGCATCGGTCTGGCGTCGCCTGAAATGATCCGTTCGTGGTCGTTCGGTGAAGTTAAGAAGCCGGAAACCATCAACTACCGTACGTTCAAGCCTGAGCGTGACGGCCTGTTCTGCGCCAAGATCTTTGGCCCAGTCAAGGACTACGAGTGCCTGTGCGGTAAGTACAAGCGCCTGAAGCACCGTGGCGTGATCTGCGAGAAGTGCGGCGTTGAAGTCGCCCTGGCCAAGGTTCGTCGTGAGCGCATGGCGCACATCGAACTGGCTTCGCCGGTTGCCCACATCTGGTTCCTGAAGTCGCTGCCGTCCCGTATCGGCCTGCTGATGGACATGACCTTGCGTGATATCGAGCGCGTGCTCTATTTCGAGAGCTATGTCGTTATCGACCCGGGCATGACCACCCTCGAGAAGGGGCAGCTGCTCAACGACGAACAGTACTTCGAAGCGCTGGAAGAGTTCGGTGACGACTTCGACGCCCGCATGGGTGCCGAGGCTGTCCGCGAGCTGCTGCACGCTATCGACCTGGAGCACGAGATCGGCCGCCTGCGCGAAGAGATTCCGCAGACCAACTCGGAAACCAAGATCAAGAAGCTGTCCAAGCGCCTGAAGCTGATGGAAGCTTTCCAGGGCTCGGGCAACCTGCCTGAGTGGATGGTCCTGACCGTCCTGCCAGTACTGCCGCCGGACCTGCGTCCGCTGGTACCGCTGGATGGCGGCCGCTTCGCGACCTCCGACCTGAACGACCTGTATCGTCGGGTGATCAACCGTAACAACCGTCTGAAGCGCCTGCTTGATCTGTCGGCGCCGGACATCATCGTGCGCAACGAGAAGCGCATGCTGCAGGAAGCGGTCGACGCCCTGCTGGACAACGGCCGTCGCGGTCGCGCCATCACCGGCTCGAACAAGCGTCCGCTGAAGTCCCTGGCCGACATGATCAAAGGTAAGCAAGGTCGCTTCCGTCAGAACCTGCTCGGTAAGCGCGTGGACTACTCCGGCCGTTCGGTAATTACCGTTGGTCCGACCCTGCGTCTGCATCAGTGCGGTCTGCCGAAGAAGATGGCCCTCGAGCTGTTCAAGCCGTTCATTTTCGGCAAGCTGGAAATGCGTGGTCTGGCGACCACCATCAAGGCCGCCAAGAAGATGGTCGAGCGCGAGCTGCCAGAGGTGTGGGACGTCCTTGCCGAAGTGATTCGCGAACACCCCGTACTGCTCAACCGTGCACCGACCCTGCACCGTCTGGGTATCCAGGCCTTTGAACCGGTTCTGATCGAAGGCAAGGCTATTCAGCTGCACCCGCTGGTCTGCGCCGCGTACAACGCCGACTTCGACGGTGACCAGATGGCCGTTCACGTGCCGCTGACCCTGGAAGCCCAGCTCGAAGCGCGCGCGCTGATGATGTCGACCAACAACATCCTGTCGCCAGCCAACGGTGAGCCAATCATCGTTCCGTCGCAGGACGTTGTACTGGGTCTGTACTACATGACCCGTGAAGCCATCAATGCCAAGGGTGAAGGTCGCGTGTTCGCCGACCTGCAGGAAGTCGACCGCGTATTCCGCGCCGGCGAAGCCGCCCTGCACGCGAAAATCAAGGTCCGTATCAACGAGACCGTGAAAGAGCGTGACGGCTCCATCGTCAAGAACACCCGTATTGTCGACACCACTGTCGGCCGTGCGCTGCTGTTCCAGGTTGTGCCTGCCGGCCTGCCGTTCGACGTGGTCAACCAGTCGATGAAGAAAAAGGCGATCTCCAAGCTGATCAACCAGTGCTACCGCGTGGTTGGTCTGAAAGAGACCGTGATCTTCGCCGACCAGCTGATGTACACCGGTTTTGCTTATTCGACCATTTCCGGCGTTTCGATCGGTGTCAACGACTTCGTGATCCCGGACGAGAAAGCCCGCATCATCGGTACCGCCACCGACGAAGTGAAGGAAATCGAGAGCCAGTACGCCTCCGGCCTGGTTACCCAGGGCGAGAAGTACAACAAGGTCATCGACTTGTGGTCCAAGGCGAACGACGAAGTGTCCAAGGCGATGATGGCCAACCTCTCGAAAGAGAAGGTCGTCGACCGCGAGGGCAAGGAAGTCGAGCAAGAGTCCTTCAACTCGATGTACATGATGGCCGACTCCGGTGCGCGTGGTTCCGCTGCCCAGATTCGTCAGCTGGCCGGTATGCGTGGCCTGATGGCCAAGCCGGACGGCTCGATCATCGAGACGCCGATCACCGCGAACTTCCGTGAAGGTCTGAGCGTACTGCAGTACTTCATCTCGACCCACGGTGCTCGTAAGGGTCTGGCGGATACCGCACTGAAGACTGCTAACTCCGGTTACCTGACTCGTCGTCTGGTAGACGTGGCGCAGGATCTGGTGGTTACCGAGATCGACTGCGGCACCGACCAGGGCCTGCTGATGACCCCGCACATCGAGGGCGGTGACGTTGTCGAGCCGCTGGGTGAGCGTGTACTGGGTCGTGTCATCGCCCGTGACGTGTTCAAGCCAGGCACCGAGGACGTCATCGTTCCGGCCGGTACCCTGGTGGATGAGCAGTGGGTCGAGTTCATCGAGCTGAACAGCATCGATGAAGTGGTCGTGCGTTCGCCGATCAACTGCGAAACCCGCTACGGCATCTGCGCCAAGTGCTACGGTCGCGACCTGGCTCGCGGTCACCAGGTGAACATCGGTGAAGCTGTCGGCGTTATCGCTGCACAGTCGATCGGTGAGCCGGGTACCCAGCTGACCATGCGTACGTTCCACATCGGTGGTGCTGCAAGCCGTACCTCGGCTGCCGACAGCGTCCAGGTGAAGAACGGCGGTATGGTGCGTCTGCACAACCTGAAGCAGGTCGAGCGTGCCGACGGCAACCTGGTTGCCGTATCGCGTTCCGGCGAGCTGGCCATTGCCGATGAATTCGGTCGTGAGCGTGAGCGTTACAAGCTGCCTTACGGTGCGGTGATTTCGGTCAAGGAAGGTGAGAAGGTCGAAGCTGGCGCCATCGTCGCCAAGTGGGACCCGCACACCCACCCGATCGTTACCGAGCTCAAAGGTACCGTGACCTTCGTGGGCATGGAAGAAAACATCACCATCAAGCGCCAGACCGACGAACTGACCGGCCTGACCAACATTGAAGTGATGGACGTCAAGGATCGCCCTGCCGCCGGCAAGGAAATCCGTCCGGCGATCAAGATGGTCGACGCCAACGGCAAGGACCTGTACCTGCCAGGCACCGACGTGCCTGCCCAGTACTTCCTGCCGGCCAACGCCCTTGTCGGCGTGGCTGACGGTGCCCAGATCGGCGTCGGTGACGTTATCGCGCGTATCCCGCAAGAAACGTCGAAGACCCGTGACATCACCGGTGGTCTGCCACGCGTTGCCGACCTGTTCGAAGCGCGTCGTCCGAAAGAAGCCTCGATCCTGGCTGAAGTCAGCGGCACCATCGCGTTCGGTAAAGAGACCAAGGGCAAGCGTCGTCTGGTCATCACTCCGACCGACGGTAGCGATCCGTACGAAGAGCTGATTCCGAAGTGGCGCCACCTGAACGTCTTCGAAGGCGAACAGGTAAACCGCGGCGAAGTCATCTCCGACGGCCCGAGCGATCCGCACGACATCCTGCGTCTGCTGGGTGTGAGCGCGCTGGCGAAGTACATCGTCAACGAGATCCAGGACGTTTACCGTCTGCAAGGCGTGAAGATCAACGACAAGCACATCGAGACCATCCTGCGTCAGATGCTGCGCAAGGTCGAGATCTCCGAGTCGGGCGATTCCAGCTTCATCAAGGGCGACCAGATGGAACTGACTCAGGTACTGGTAGAGAACGAGCGTCTCGCCAGCGAAGATAAGTTCATCTCCAAGTTCACCCGTGTGCTGCTGGGTATCACCAAGGCCTCGCTGTCCACCGAATCGTTCATCTCGGCGGCTTCCTTCCAGGAAACCACCCGCGTACTGACCGAAGCGGCGGTAACCGGCAAGCGCGACTACCTGCGCGGCCTGAAAGAGAACGTGGTCGTGGGTCGCCTGATCCCGGCCGGTACTGGTCTGGCCTACCACAGCGAGCGCAAGCGTCGCCGTGATGCCGACAAGCCGCTGCGTGTGAGCGCCAGTGAGGTGGAAGCCGCACTGACCGAAGCGCTGAACTCCAGCGGTAACTAAGTGCAGGGCAGGGCCCCGGCAAGCCTCTAGCGATCATCGGCGACATGAATTGTTGCCGATGATCGGGCGAGGAGGGCCGGGGCCTCGTCTTGACTGGGTGCAAGATCCTCTTTAGACTTTTGTACCCTTAAATTTGGTGAGGCTCCGTCTCGCCAATTTTTGGCTTTCTTGCAAGACAATAGAGTCGCAAGACAATCAGTGGAGCTAGTAGATGGCAACTATCAACCAGCTGGTACGTCAGCCGCGTAAGCGTTCGGTCGAGAAGTCCGACGTTCCTGCGCTGCAGAACTGCCCGCAGCGTCGTGGCGTGTGCACCCGTGTGTACACCACCACGCCGAAAAAACCTAACTCGGCACTGCGTAAAGTATGCCGTGTGCGTCTGACCAACGGTTTCGAGGTTTCCTCGTACATCGGCGGTGAAGGCCACAACCTGCAAGAGCACAGCGTCGTCCTGATCCGTGGCGGCCGTGTAAAAGACTTGCCAGGTGTTCGTTACCACACCGTTCGCGGCTCTCTGGATACTTCGGGCGTCAAAGGCCGTAACCAGGGTCGTTCGAAGTACGGTACCAAGCGTCCGAAGTAATCGGTCGTTTGCAGACATCCATTTTTTTGAGTCGATAAGAGTAAGGTCGGGCAGGGGTCGAAGACCCACGTCCCGGGCTAACCTGAAGACCGTTTGAGGGCTTATCATGCCAAGACGTCGTGTAGCAGCAAAACGTGAGATCCTGGACGATCCGAAGTACGGATCCCAGATCCTCGCCAAGTTCATGAACCACGTGATGGAAAGCGGCAAGAAGGCCGTAGCCGAGCGCATCGTTTACGGTGCCCTGGATACCGTCAAAGCACGCAAGAACAGCGACCCCCTGGAAATCTTCGAGAAAGCTCTCGACGCCATCGCTCCGCTGGTCGAAGTAAAGTCCCGCCGTGTCGGCGGTGCCACTTACCAGGTTCCGGTTGAAGTTCGTCCGTCCCGTCGTAACGCTCTGGCAATGCGCTGGCTCGTAGACTACGCCCGCAAGCGCGGCGAGAAGTCGATGGCTCTGCGCCTGGCTGGCGAGCTGCTGGATGCTGCTGAAGGCAAGGGTGCTGCAGTCAAGAAGCGTGAAGACGTTCACCGTATGGCTGAAGCCAACAAAGCGTTCTCGCACTACCGCTTCTAATTCAAGCATCAATCATTTTGCGAGGGCTTTATGGCTCGTACTACAGCAATTAACCGCTACCGTAACATCGGTATCTGCGCGCACGTTGACGCGGGCAAGACTACCACTACCGAGCGGATCCTGTTCTACACAGGTCTGAGCCACAAGATGGGCGAGGTGCATGACGGCGCCGCGACCACCGACTGGATGGTGCAGGAGCAGGAGCGCGGTATCACCATTACCTCCGCTGCCGTTACCACCTTCTGGAAAGGTTCCCGTGGTCAGTACGACAACTACCGCGTAAACGTCATCGATACCCCCGGCCACGTTGACTTCACCATTGAAGTAGAGCGTTCGCTGCGTGTGCTCGACGGCGCGGTCGTTGTGTTCTGCGGTACCTCCGGCGTTGAGCCACAGTCCGAAACCGTATGGCGTCAAGCCAACAAGTACGGCGTTCCACGTGTTGTCTACGTGAACAAGATGGACCGTGCTGGTGCCAACTTCCTGCGCGTTGTCGGCCAGATCAAGAACCGCCTGGGTCACACCCCGGTCCCGGTCCAGCTGGCTATCGGTGCAGAAGACGACTTCCAGGGTCAGGTTGACCTGATCAAGATGAAAGCCATCTACTGGAACGACGACGACAAAGGTACTACCTACCGTGAGGAAGAGATTCCTGCCGAGCTGGTGGACCTGGCCAACGAATGGCGCAACAACATGGTCGAGGCTGCTGCCGAGGCCAACGAAGAGCTGATGAACAAGTACCTTGAAGAAGGTGACCTGTCCGTCGAAGACATCAAGGCTGGTCTGCGCGCCCGTACCCTGGCGAGCGAGATCGTTCCTGCTGTCTGCGGTTCCTCGTTCAAGAACAAGGGCGTTCCCCTGGTTCTCGACGCCGTTATCGACTTCCTGCCCGCTCCGACCGAAATCCCGGCGATCAAGGGTATCCACCCTGACCTGATCGACGTGCCGAAGGATGAAGTCACTCCAGAGCAGTACGATGAGCGTCCTGCTGACGACAACGAGCCGTTCTCGGCCCTGGCGTTCAAGATTGCCACCGACCCGTTCGTGGGTACTCTGACCTTCGTTCGCGTCTACTCGGGCTTCCTGACCTCCGGTGACTCCGTCATCAACTCGGTCAAGGGCAAGAAAGAGCGCGTTGGTCGTATGGTTCAGATGCACGCCAACCAGCGTGAAGAGATCAAAGAAGTACGCGCTGGCGACATCGCTGCTCTGATCGGCATGAAGGACGTCACCACCGGTGACACCCTGTGCAACGCCGACAAGCCGATCATCCTCGAGCGTATGGACTTCCCTGAGCCGGTAATTTCGCTCTCCGTAGAGCCGAAAACCAAGGCTGACCAGGAGAAGATGGGTATCGCACTGGGCAAGCTGGCTCAGGAAGACCCGTCGTTCCGCGTCAAGACCGACGAAGAAACCGGCCAGACCATCATCTCCGGTATGGGTGAGCTGCACCTGGACATCCTCGTTGACCGCATGAAGCGCGAGTTCAACGTCGAGTGCAACGTCGGCAAGCCGCAGGTTTCCTACCGCGAGAAGATCACCAAGTCCAACGTCGAGATCGAAGGCAAGTTCGTTCGTCAGTCGGGTGGTCGTGGTCAGTTCGGTCACTGCTGGATCCGTTTCTCGGAGCCGGACGTCGACGAGAAGGGCAACATCACCGAAGGTCTGGTGTTCACCAGCGAAGTCGTTGGTGGTGTGATTCCTAAGGAATTCATCGCCCCGATCCAGAAGGGTATCGAAGAGCAGATGAAAAACGGCGTTGTTGCCGGCTATCCGCTGCTCGGCCTGAAGGCTACCGTATTCGACGGTTCGTACCACGATGTCGACTCCAACGAAATGGCGTTCAAGATCGCCGCTTCGATGGCGACCAAGCAACTGGCCCAGAAGGGCGGTGGCGTGGTCCTTGAGCCGATCATGAAGGTCGAAGTTGTAACCCCGGAAGACTACCTGGGTGACGTGATGGGTGACCTGAGCCGTCGTCGCGGGATGATCCAGGGTAATGAAGACTCGGTGTCCGGCAAGGTAATCACTGCTGAGGTACCGCTCGGAGAGATGTTCGGTTACGCAACCGACGTTCGTTCCATGTCTCAGGGTCGCGCAAGCTACTCCATGGAATTCTCCAAATACGCCGAAGCTCCGTCGAACATCGTCGAAGCACTCGTTAAAAAACAAGGCTAATCCCCTTTAGGCAAGAGGTTCACTGTCGTGGCTAAAGAAAAATTTGATCGTTCCCTTCCCCACGTTAACGTCGGCACCATTGGCCACGTTGACCACGGTAAGACCACTCTGACCGCAGCGCTGACCCGCGTCTGCTCCGAAGTTTTCGGTTCGGCCGTTGTTGAGTTCGACAAGATCGACTCGGCTCCGGAAGAAAAAGCGCGCGGTATCACCATCAACACCGCTCACGTCGAGTACAACTCGAACATTCGTCACTACGCTCACGTTGACTGCCCAGGTCACGCTGACTACGTGAAGAACATGATCACCGGTGCTGCCCAGATGGACGGCGCGATCCTGGTTTGCTCGGCCGCCGATGGTCCGATGCCACAAACCCGTGAGCACATCCTGCTGTCCCGTCAGGTTGGTGTTCCGTACATCGTGGTCTTCCTGAACAAGGCTGACCTGGTAGACGACGCTGAGCTGCTGGAACTGGTCGAGATGGAAGTTCGCGACCTGCTGTCCACCTACGACTTCCCAGGCGACGACACCCCGATCATCATCGGTTCGGCTCGTATGGCGCTGGAAGGCAAAGACGACAACGAAATGGGTACCAGCGCTGTCAAGAAGCTGGTTGAAACTCTGGATGCCTACATCCCTGAGCCAGTTCGTGCCATCGACCAGCCGTTCCTGATGCCGATCGAAGACGTATTCTCGATCTCGGGTCGTGGTACCGTTGTTACCGGCCGTATCGAGCGTGGTATCGTCCGCGTTCAAGATCCGCTGGAAATCGTTGGTCTGCGTGACACCACCACCACCACCTGCACCGGTGTTGAGATGTTCCGCAAGCTGCTGGACGAAGGTCGTGCTGGCGAGAACTGCGGCGTTCTGCTGCGTGGTACCAAGCGTGACGACGTTGAGCGTGGCCAGGTTCTGGTCAAGCCAGGTTCGGTCAAGCCGCACACCAAGTTCACCGCAGAAGTCTACGTCCTGTCGAAGGAAGAAGGCGGCCGTCACACTCCGTTCTTCAAAGGCTACCGTCCTCAGTTCTACTTCCGTACCACTGACGTGACCGGTAACTGCGAACTGCCGGAAGGCGTTGAGATGGTAATGCCAGGTGACAACATCCAGATGACTGTCACCCTGATCAAGACCATCGCAATGGAAGACGGTCTGCGCTTCGCCATCCGTGAAGGCGGTCGTACCGTCGGCGCCGGCGTCGTGGCCAAAATCATCGAGTAATCACTCGATCGGTTGAAAAAACCCCCGCTCAGCGGGGGTTTTTTTTATTGGGTTGACACTAATTTGGGGCGTCTATAGAATCACGCCTCCTTTTAACGGGCGTAGTGCGCCCGATGGGAACAGCCTGGAGTCTGAAATCCAATGCAAAATCAGCAAATCCGTATCAGGTTGAAGGCTTTCGACCATCGCCTGATCGACCAATCCACCCAGGAAATCGTGGAAACCGCGAAACGTACTGGTGCACAAGTGCGTGGTCCAATTCCACTGCCAACCCGCAAAGAGCGTTTCACCGTTCTGATCTCCCCGCACGTCAACAAAGACGCGCGTGATCAGTACGAGATTCGCACTCATAAGCGCGTTCTGGACATCGTCCAGCCAACGGATAAAACCGTTGATGCGCTGATGAAGCTTGATCTCGCGGCAGGCGTGGAAGTGCAGATCAGCCTCGGCTAAGACTTCGGTCTGGTCGTGTAACGCTCTGAAATGGGCGGCCATAGCGGGTGAAAGCCCCGTACACTCATGAGGTTTACAACATGACTATTGGTGTAGTCGGTCGAAAAGCGGGCATGACCCGTATTTTCACCGAAGAAGGTGTCTCCATTCCGGTCACGGTCATCGAGATCGAGCCGAATCGCGTCACCCAGTTCAAAACTGAAGAAACCGATGGCTACCGTGCAGTGCAAGTCACTGTCGGCGAGCGTCGTGCTTCGCGTGTGACTGCCGCTCAGGCAGGCCACTTCGCCAAGGCTAACGTTGCCGCTGGTCGCGGTGTCTGGGAGTTCCGTCTTGAAGAAGGCGATTTCCAGGCTGGCGATCTGATCAAAGCTGAACTCTTCACTGCAGGCCAGCTGGTAGACGTAACCGGTCAGTCCAAAGGTAAAGGCTTCGCCGGTACCATCAAGCGTTGGAACTTCCGTGGTCAGGACAACACCCACGGTAACTCCGTATCGCACCGTGTCCCTGGCTCCATCGGCCAGTGCCAGACTCCTGGTCGTGTATTCAAGGGCAAGAAAATGTCCGGTCACATGGGCGCCGAGCGCGTGACTGTTCAGTCCCTGGAAGTAGTACGCGTAGACGCTGAACGCAACCTGCTGCTGATCAAGGGTGCCGTCCCAGGCGCTACTGGCGGCGACGTGGTCGTGCGTCCGGCTGTCAAGGCTCGCGGTTAAGGGGAAACTGACATGCAACTTAATGTAAATGACGCTCAGGCGATCGAAGTTTCCGAACTGACCTTCGGTGGCGAATTCAACGAGACGCTGGTACACCAAGCAGTCGTGGCCTACATGGCCGGCGGCCGTCAGGGCACCAAGCAGCAGAAGACCCGTTCTGACGTGGCCGGTGGCGGTAAGCGCCCATGGCGTCAGAAAGGTACTGGCCGTGCTCGTGCCGGTACTACCCGTGGTCCGATCTGGCGTGGCGGTGGTGTAACCTTCGCAGCTCGTCCTCAAGATCACTCGCAGAAGCTCAACAAGAAGATGTACCGCGCAGCCCTGCGCTCCATCCTCGCTGAGCTGGTGCGTAGCGACCGTCTGGTCGTGGTTCAGGACTTCGCTGTTGAAGCGCCGAAAACCAAGGATCTGCTGAACAAGCTGAACGGCATGGGTCTGAACGACGTTCTGATCGTTTCCGACGCTGTTGATCAGAACCTGTACCTGGCTGCTCGCAACCTGCCGCACGTCGACGTACGTGACGTTCAAGGTTCCGACCCGGTCAGTCTGATCGCATACGAGAAAGTGTTGATCACTGTCTCGGCCGTGAAGAAATTCGAGGAGCTGCTGGGATGAACCAGGAACGCGTATTCAAAGTCCTCCTTGGCCCGCACGTTTCCGAGAAGGCTACCGTTCTGGCTGAGAAAAAAGGCCAGTTCGTATTCAAGGTTGCTACCGATGCAACCAAGCTGGAAATCAAGAAAGCTGTCGAAGGCCTGTTCAACGTAAAAGTTGAAAACGTGTCGACTGTCAACGTTCTGGGTAAAACCAAGCGTACCGCACGTGGTCTGGGCAAGCGTAATGACTGGAAGAAGGCGATCGTCTCCCTTCAGCCAGGCCAAGATCTCGATTTCAGCAGCAGTGCTGAGTAAGGAAGGGGTGCATCATGGCAATCGTTAAATGCAAACCGACTTCCCCTGGCCGCCGTTTCGTGGTCAAGGTGGTCAACAAGGAGCTGCACAAAGGCGCTCCTCACGCACCGCTGCTCGAGAAGAAATCGAAGTCTGGTGGTCGTAACAATAATGGCCGCATCACCACTCGTCACGTTGGTGGTGGTCATAAGCAGCATTACCGTCTGGTTGACTTCCGTCGCAACGACAAAGATGGCATCCCAGCCACTGTCGAGCGTATCGAATACGACCCGAACCGTACTGCTCACATCGCCCTGCTGTGCTACGCAGACGGCGAGCGTCGCTACATCATCGCCCCTAAAGGCGTGAGCGCTGGCGACCAGCTGATCGCAGGTGCCCTGGCCCCAATCAAGGCCGGTAACTCCCTGCAACTGCGCAACATCCCAGTAGGTAGCACCATTCACGGCATCGAACTGAAGCCGGGTAAAGGTGCTCAGATCGCTCGTTCCGCTGGTGCTTCGGCTCAGCTGATCGCTCGTGAAGGTGTCTACGTGACCCTGCGTCTGCGCTCTGGTGAAATGCGTAAAGTCCTGGCTGAGTGCCGTGCGACCCTGGGCGAAGTCTCGAACTCCGAGCACAGCCTGCGTTCGCTGGGTAAAGCTGGTGCCAAACGCTGGCGCGGCGTTCGCCCAACCGTTCGTGGTGTTGCCATGAACCCGGTTGACCACCCGCATGGTGGTGGTGAAGGTCGTACCTCCGGTGGTCGTCATCCGGTATCGCCATGGGGCTTCCCAACCAAGGGTGCTAAAACCCGTGGTAATAAGCGTACCGACAACATGATCGTCCGTCGTCGCAAGTAACTAGAGGGATACGACAGTGCCACGTTCTCTGAAAAAAGGTCCTTTTATCGATCTTCACCTGTTGAAGAAGGTCGAAGTGGCGGTGGAGAAGAACGATCGCAAGCCAGTTAAAACCTGGTCGCGCCGTTCGATGATCCTGCCACAAATGGTCGGTCTGACCATCGCGGTACACAACGGTCGCCAACACGTCCCAGTTCTCGTGAACGAAGACATGGTCGGCCACAAACTGGGCGAGTTCGCCGGTACCCGCACCTACCGCGGGCACGTGGCTGACAAGAAAGCCAAGCGTTAAGGGGTAAGGAAATGGAAGTAGCCGCTAAGTTGTCGGGCGCTCGCATCTCCGCCCAGAAAGCCCGCTTGGTCGCCGACCAGATCCGCGGGAAGAAGGTGGGCGAAGCGCTCAACCTGTTGGCCTTCAGCAGCAAAAAAGCCGCTGAAATCATGAAGAAAGTCCTCGAGTCGGCCGTTGCCAACGCCGAACACAACGAAGGCGCAGACGTTGATGACCTGAAGGTCTCCACCGTCTTCGTCAACGAAGGGCGTTCGCTGAAGCGCATCATGCCACGTGCCAAAGGCCGTGCTGATCGCATCGTCAAGCGGTCTTGCCATATCACTGTCAAGGTTGCGGACAAGTAACGGAGTCGATCAGATGGGTCAGAAAGTACATCCCACTGGCATTCGCCTGGGAATCGTCAAGGAGCACACCTCCGTCTGGTACGCAGACGGCGCGACTTACGCAGATTACCTGCTGAAGGATCTGCAAACTCGCGAGTACCTCCAGGACAAACTAAAAAGCGCGTCCGTAAGCCGTATCGATATTCATCGTCCGGCTCAAACTGCACGCATCACCATCCACACCGCTCGTCCCGGTATCGTTATCGGCAAGAAAGGTGAAGATGTTGAGAAGCTGCGTCAGGACCTGACCAAGCAGATGGGTGTGCCTGTGCACATCAACATCGAAGAGATCCGCAAGCCGGAACTCGACGCTATGCTGGTTGCTCAGAGCGTTGCCCAGCAGCTGGAGCGCCGCGTTATGTTCCGTCGCGCCATGAAGCGCGCCGTACAGAACGCCATGCGTATTGGTGCCAAGGGCATCAAGATCCAGGTGAGCGGTCGTCTCGGCGGTGCCGAGATCGCACGTACCGAGTGGTATCGCGAAGGTCGTGTGCCTCTGCACACCCTGCGTGCCGATATCGACTACAACACCTACGAAGCTCACACCACCTACGGTGTGATCGGTGTGAAGGTTTGGATCTTCAAAGGCGAAGTAATTGGTGGTCGCCAGGAAGAGCTGAAGCCTCAAGCACCAGCGCCTCGTAAAAAAGCTGCTAAGTAAGGGGTACGCCAAATGTTGCAACCAAAGCGTACAAAATTCCGCAAGCAGATGACCGGCCACAACCGTGGTCTGGCACTGCGCGGTAGCAAGGTCAGCTTCGGCGAGTTCGCTCTGAAAGCTGTCGCCCGCGGTCGTCTCACCGCTCGCCAGATCGAGTCGGCACGTCGTGCCCTGACCCGTCACGTAAAACGTGGCGGTAAGATCTGGATCCGTGTCTTCCCGGACAAGCCGGTTACCAAGAAGCCTCTCGAGGTTCGTATGGGTAAAGGTAAAGGTTCCGTGGAATACTGGGTTGCCCAGATTCAGCCAGGCAAAGTCCTGTATGAGATCGAGGGTGTTTCTGAAGAGCTGGCGCGCGAAGCTTTCGCTCTGGCCGCTGCAAAGCTGCCTCTCGCCACCTCCTTTGTTAAGCGGACGGTGATGTGATGAAAGCGAATGAACTTCGTGAAAAATCCGCACAGCAACTGAATGAGCAACTGCTCGGCTTGCTGCGCGACCAGTTCAATCTGCGCATGCAGAAAGCAACTGGCCAGTTGGGGCAGTCGCACCTGCTCTCGCAAGTTAAGCGTGACATCGCTCGCGTGAAAACTGTGCTCAACCAGCAGGCAGGTAAGTGATCATGGCTGAAGCTGAAAAAACCGTCCGTACGCTGACTGGCCGTGTCGTCAGCGACAAAATGGACAAGACCATCACCGTTCTGATCGAGCGTCGCGTAAAGCACCCGATCTACGGTAAATACGTTAAGCGTTCGACTAAGCTGCACGCGCACGACGAAGCCAACCAGTGCAAGATCGGCGACAAGGTTTCCATCCGTGAAACCCGTCCGCTGGCCAAGACCAAGTCCTGGGCACTGGTTGAAGTCCTCGAACGCGCTGTTGAAGTCTAAGGGCTAAGGGTCGGAGAAATTTTATGATTCAGACTCAATCCATGCTCGATGTGGCCGATAACAGCGGCGCTCGTCGCGTCATGTGCATCAAGGTGCTCGGCGGTTCCCACCGTCGTTACGCCGGTATCGGTGACATCATCAAAGTTACCGTCAAGGAAGCAATTCCTCGCGGTAAGGTCAAGAAAGGCCAGGTGATGACCGCTGTTGTCGTCCGTACCCGTCACGGTGTACGTCGCGCTGACGGTTCCATCATTCGTTTCGACGGCAACGCTGCTGTTCTGCTGAACACCAAGCAAGAGCCGATCGGTACTCGCATCTTCGGGCCAGTGACCCGTGAACTTCGTACCGAGAAGTTCATGAAGATCGTCTCGCTCGCCCCTGAAGTGCTCTAAGGAGATCCGACATGCAAAAGATTCGTCGTGACGACGAGATCATCGTGATCGCCGGCAAAGACAAAGGTAAGCGCGGTAAGGTGCTGAAGGTTCTCGCTGACGACCGTCTGGTCATCGGTGGTGTCAACCTGGTCAAGCGCCACACCAAGCCTAACCCGATGGCGGGCGTCCAGGGCGGTATCGTCGAGAAAGAAGCGCCTCTGCACGCTTCCAACGTTGCCATCTTCAACGGCGAAACCAACAAGGCTGACCGCGTTGGTTTCAAAGTAGAAGACGGTAAAAAAATTCGTGTCTTCAAGTCGACCCAAAAAGCGGTTGATGCTTGAACACTGCTAGGTAGAAGACCATGGCACGACTGAAAGAGATTTACCGGAACGAAATCGCTCCTAAGCTTAAGGAAGAACTTAAGCTGTCGAACGTGATGGAAGTTCCGCGCGTTACCAAAATCACCCTGAACATGGGTCTGGGCGAAGCGATCGGCGACAAGAAAGTCATCGAGCACGCTGTTGCCGACCTGGAAAAGATCACCGGTCAAAAGCCGGTCGTGACTTTCGCTCGTAAATCCATCGCGGGCTTCAAAGTCCGTGAAGGCTGGCCGATCGGTGTCAAGGTGACCCTGCGTCGCGAAAAGATGTACGAGTTCCTGGACCGCCTGCTGGCGATCTCCCTGCCACGGGTTCGCGACTTCCGCGGCCTGAATGCCAAGTCCTTCGACGGTCGTGGCAACTACAGCATGGGCGTGAAAGAGCAGATCATCTTCCCGGAAATCGATTACGACAAGATCGATGCTCTGCGCGGTTTGGACATCACCCTGACCACCACTGCTCGTTCGGACGACGAAGGCCGCGCTCTGCTGCGTGCTTTCAAGTTCCCGTTCCGCAACTGATTGGAGTAGGAAAATGGCCAAGAAGAGCATGAAGAACCGCGAGCTGAAGCGTCAGCTCACGGTAGCCAAGTTCGCTAAGAAGCGTGCTGAGCTGAAAGCGACCATCGTCAACCTGAACGCCTCTCCTGAAGAGCGTTTCGCTGCCGTTGTCGCCCTGCAGAAGCAACCACGTGACGCCAGCGCCTCGCGCCTGCGTAACCGTTGCCGCCTGACCGGTCGTCCGCACGGTGTATACCGTAAGTTCGGCCTGGGCCGTAACAAGCTGCGCGAAGCCGCCATGCGCGGTGACGTGCCAGGTCTGGTCAAGGCCAGCTGGTAATCCCGGTTGGCGTGACGCCGGCGTGAGGGGAGCAATCTTCCGACCGCCGGTGACCTCGCAACGAAACAAGCCCCTATATGGGGCTTGTTTCGTTTCTGCCTTGTGTCTAGAATGACCGGCTCACCTGAGCCTGGGTTTTTTGCCCTGCCTGCTCGGGTGGTTGTGATAGCCGCAAGGCTAATAATTCTTGTATCAGGAGCATCTAGCCCATGAGTATGCAGGACCCGTTAGCGGACATGCTAACTCGCATCCGTAATGCCCAGATGGCTGAAAAGTCTGTCGTAAGCATGCCTTCTTCCACCCTGAAGGTCGCGGTTGCCAAAGTACTGAAAGACGAAGGCTACATCGCCAGCTACGAAGTGACCGGCGAAGCCAAGCCTTCCCTGTCGATCGAGCTGAAGTACTTCGAAGGCCGTCCGGTCATCGAAGAGCTGAAGCGTACCAGCCGTCCTGGTCTGCGCCAGTACAAGGCCGTTACCGAGCTGCCGAAAGTACGTGGCGGCCTGGGCGTGTCTATCGTCTCCACCAACAAAGGTGTGATGACTGACCGCGCTGCGCGCGCTGCCGGTGTCGGCGGCGAAGTTCTGTGCACAGTGTTCTAAGGGGAGATAGGCATGTCTCGCGTCGCTAAGAACCCCGTTAAGCTGCCAGCAGGCGTCGAAGTCAAATTCGCCGGCCAGCAGCTTTCGGTGAAGGGTGCCAAGGGCACTCTCGAACTGAACGTTCACTCGTCTGTTGAAGTTACCGAAGAAGCTGGTGAGCTGCGTTTCGCACCTCGCAACGGTGATCAGCAAGCTCGCGCCATGGCCGGTACCACCCGCGCCCTGGTCAACAACATGGTCCAAGGCGTAAGCCAAGGCTTCGAGCGCAAGCTCCAGCTGGTCGGTGTTGGTTACAAGGCACAGGCCAAGGGCACCGTCCTGAACCTGGCCCTGGGCTTCTCGCACCCAGTGGATTACGAACTGCCAGCCGGTATCACCGCTGAAACCCCAAGCCAGACCGACATCCTGATCAAGGGTATCGACAAGCAGCTGGTGGGTCAGGTGGCCGCTGAAGTCCGCGGTTTCCGTCCGCCAGAGCCTTACAAGGGCAAGGGTGTGCGTTACGCGGACGAAGTAGTCCGTCGTAAAGAAGCCAAGAAGAAGTAGGGCCTAGCAAATGACCGACAAAAAAGTTACTCGACTGCGTCGCGCTCGCAAAGCACGCCTGAAAATGCACGAGCTCGAAGCCGTGCGTCTGTGCGTGTTCCGCTCCTCGCAGCACATCTACGCCCAGGTCATCTCGGCCGACGGCAGCAAGGTTCTGGCAAGCGCCTCGACCTTGGACAAAGAACTGCGTGATGGCGCCACCGGCAACATCGACGCGGCCACTAAGGTTGGCAAGCTGGTAGCTGAGCGTGCGAAAGCCGCCGGTGTATCTCAAGTTGCCTTTGACCGTTCCGGCTTCAAGTACCACGGCCGCGTCAAGGCGCTGGCTGATGCTGCTCGTGAAGGCGGGCTGGAGTTCTAAGTTATGGCAAATAACGATCAAAAGCGCGACGAAGGCTACATCGAGAAGCTGGTTCAAGTTAACCGCGTAGCCAAAACCGTAAAAGGCGGCCGTATCTTCACCTTCACCGCGCTGACCGTGGTGGGTGATGGCAAGGGTCGTGTTGGCTTTGGCCGTGGCAAATCGCGCGAAGTACCTGCCGCGATCCAGAAAGCCATGGAAGCTGCTCGTCGCAACATGATTCAGGTTGACCTGAAGGGCACCACCCTGCAGTACGCCACCAAGGCCGCCCACGGCGCCTCGAAGGTCTACATGCAGCCTGCCTCGGAAGGTACCGGTATCATCGCCGGTGGCGCAATGCGTGCCGTCCTGGAAGTTGCTGGTGTTCAGAACGTCCTGGCCAAGTGCTACGGCTCGACCAACCCGGTGAACGTGGTTCACGCCACCTTCAAGGGTCTGAAAGCCATGCAATCCCCTGAGTCCATTGCTGCCAAGCGCGGCAAGACTGTTGAGGAGATCATCTGATCATGGCAACCGTAAAAGTAACGCTGATCAAGAGCACCGCCGGCCGCCTGCCTAACCACAAACTGTGCGTTAAAGGTCTGGGTCTGCGTCGCATCGGTCACACTGTAGAAGTCCAGGATACTCCCGAGAATCGCGGGATGATCAACAAGGCTTACTACATGCTGAAGGTCGAGGGTTAATCGATGAAACTCAATGATCTGAGTCCAGCGCCGGGTTCCCGTCGCGAGAAGCACCGTCCGGGCCGTGGTATCGGTAGCGGTCTGGGCAAGACCGGTGGCCGTGGTCACAAAGGTCAGACCTCCCGTTCCGGTGGTTCCATCGCTCCAGGCTTCGAAGGCGGTCAACAGCCGCTGCACCGTCGCCTGCCGAAGTTCGGCTTCGTTTCCCTGAAAGCCATGGACCGCGCAGAAGTGCGTCTGTCCGAGCTGGCCAAGGTGGAAGGCGATCTGATCACCGTTCAGTCCCTCAAGGACGCCAACGTGATCGGCCAGCACGTACAGCGCGTGAAAATCATGCTGTCGGGCGAAGTCACTCGCGCAGTCACCCTCAAGGGTATCGCCGTCACCAAAGGTGCACGTGCGGCTATCGAAGCAGCTGGCGGCAAGTTCGAGGAATAAATGGCTAAGCAAGGTGCTCTCTCTTCGCTCGGTAAGGGCGGGATGTCGGAACTCTGGGCTCGTCTGCGCTTTCTGTTCATGGCGATCATCGTCTATCGGATTGGCGCGCACATCCCAGTGCCAGGCATTAACCCGGACCGTCTCGCGGATCTGTTCCGGCAGAATGAGGGGACCATTCTTAGCTTGTTCAACATGTTTTCCGGTGGCGCGCTGGAGCGCATGAGCATCTTTGCACTGGGGATCATGCCGTACATCTCGGCATCGATCATCATGCAGCTCATGACCGCTGTCAGCCCGCAACTGGAGCAGTTGAAGAAGGAAGGTGAAGCTGGCCGTCGCAAGATCAGCCAGTACACCCGCTACGGCACCGTTATCCTGGCGCTGGTCCAAGCCATTGGCATGTCCATTGGCCTGGCCAACCAGGGCGTGGCGTTTTCTGTGGGCCTGGGCTTCCATGTCGTCGCCGTCTCCACCTTCGTGGCGGGCGCGATGTTCATGATGTGGCTCGGCGAGCAGATTACCGAGCGCGGTGTGGGCAACGGTATCTCGATGTTGATCTTCGCGGGTATCGTTGCCGGTCTTCCGAGAGCAATCGGGCAGTCTTTCGAGTCTGCGCGTACAGGCGATATCAACATTTTCGCCCTGGTCGCTATCGGTTTGCTGGCAGTAGCGATTATCGGCTTCGTGGTGTTCATTGAGCGTGGTCAGCGTCGTATCGCCGTTCACTACGCCAAGCGTCAGCAGGGCCGCAAGGTCTTCGCTGCGCAGACCAGCCACCTGCCGCTGAAGGTGAACATGGCGGGCGTAATCCCGGCCATTTTCGCGAGCAGCATCTTGCTGTTCCCGGCTTCGCTGGGTGCCTGGTTCGGTCAGTCCGAAGGTATGGGCTGGCTGCAGGACATCTCGCAGTCGATCGCTCCTGGTCAGCCGTTGAACATTCTGCTGTTTAGTGCAGGGATCATCTTCTTCTGCTTCTTCTACACAGCGTTGATGTTCAACCCGAAAGACGTAGCGGAAAACCTGAAGAAGTCCGGTGCCTTTATTCCGGGTATCCGTCCTGGTGAGCAGTCGGCGCGCTACATTGATGGCGTCCTGACCCGTCTGACCATGTTCGGTGCTCTTTACATGATGGCCGTGTGCCTTCTGCCCCAGTTCCTGGTGGTGGCAGCAAACGTGCCGTTCTACCTTGGCGGGACCTCGTTGCTGATTGTGGTAGTGGTTGTGATGGACTTCATGTCCCAAGTACAATCGCACCTCGTTTCGCACCAGTACGAATCCCTGATGAAGAAAGCCAACCTGAAAGGCTACGGCGGCAGCGGTCTGCTGCGCTGATTTAGCCCCTTAAGGTTCGAGGAGTCGGTAATGAAAGTTCGTGCATCGGTGAAAAAGCTGTGCCGCAACTGCAAGATCATTCGTCGCGAAGGTATCGTGCGCGTGATCTGCAGCGCGGAACCGCGTCACAAGCAGCGCCAAGGCTGAGTGTGATCCGCGCTTCAAACCCAGCAGCTAGTGTGCTGCTGGGTTGATTATTCGTTTCTACAGCGATATTATCTCGCGCCCTATTTCTTGGCTTCCGGGGCGTAGGTAGCTGTCAATTGGAGTCCCACTGAATGGCCCGTATTGCAGGCGTCAACATTCCAGATAACAAGCATACTGTTATCTCGCTGACCTACATCTATGGTGTCGGTCGCACTACCGCGCAGAAAATCTGTGCGGACGCTGGTGTAAACCCAGCCGCTAAGATCAAGGATCTGAGCGACGAGCAAATCGAAACCCTGCGTGGCGAAGTCGCGAAGTTCACCACCGAAGGTGACCTGCGCCGTGACATCAACATGAAGATCAAGCGCTTGATGGACCTGGGTTGCTACCGCGGCCTGCGTCATCGTAAAGGTCTGCCGGTTCGCGGTCAGCGCACCAAGACCAACGCACGCACCCGTAAGGGCCCGCGTAAGCCGATCCGCAAGTAATCGCCCAGGAATATAGACATGGCAAAACCTGCTGCTCGTCCTCGTAAAAAAGTCAAAAAGACAGTGGTTGATGGCATCGCCCACATCCATGCGTCTTTCAACAACACCATCGTGACCATCACCGACCGTCAGGGCAACGCACTGTCCTGGGCTACTTCCGGTGGTTCGGGTTTCCGTGGTTCGCGCAAATCCACCCCGTTCGCAGCCCAGATCGCTGCTGAGCGTGCTGGTCAAGCTGCGCTGGAATATGGTCTGAAGAACCTCGACGTCAACGTCAAGGGTCCAGGTCCAGGTCGTGAATCCGCCGTTCGTGCACTGAACAGCTGCGGCTACAAGATCGCCAGCATCACCGACGTGACGCCAATCCCGCACAACGGGTGCCGTCCGCCGAAGAAGCGTCGCGTGTAATCAGGAGACAGATAAATGGCACGTTACATTGGTCCAAAATGCAAACTGTCTCGCCGTGAAGGCACTGACCTGTTCCTGAAGAGCGGCGTTCGCGCTCTGGAATCGAAGTGCAACATCGAAGCAGCCCCAGGTATCCACGGCCAGCGCCGTGGCCGTCAGTCCGACTACGGTACCCAGCTGCGCGAGAAACAAAAAGTCCGTCGTATCTACGGTGTTCTGGAGCGTCAGTTCCGCGGTTACTACCAAGCTGCTGCCTCGAAAAAAGGCGCAACCGGTGAGAACCTGCTGCAACTGCTCGAGTGCCGTCTGGATAACGTCGTCTACCGTATGGGCTTCGGCTCGACTCGTTCCGAGTCCCGCCAGCTGGTTTCGCACAAAGCGATCAGCGTCAACGGTAAGACTGTGAACATTCCATCCTACCAAGTTCGTCCGGGTGACGTGGTCTCGGTTCGCGAGAAGTCGCTGAACCAGCTGCGCATTGTTCAAGCCCTTGAACTGTGCGCCCAGCGTGGCCGCGTTGAGTGGGTTGATGTGGATGCTGCTAAAAAGTCGGGCGTTTTCAAGAACGTTCCTGCTCGCAGCGACCTGTCCGCCGACATCAACGAAAACCTGATTGTCGAGCTCTACTCCAAGTAAGGGCTAGAAAATAGGTGCATCCATGCAGATTTCGGTAAATGAGTTTCTGACACCCCGTCACATCGACGTGCAGGTTGTCAGTCCAACCCGCGCCAAGATCACGCTCGAGCCTCTCGAGCGTGGCTTCGGCCATACCCTGGGCAACGCGCTGCGCCGCATCCTGTTGTCCTCCATGCCTGGCTGTGCAGTAGTCGAGGCCGAGATCGACGGCGTACTCCATGAGTACTCCGCGATCGAAGGTGTTCAGGAAGACGTCATTGAAATCCTGTTGAACCTGAAAGGCCTGGCTATCAAACTGCACGGTCGTGACGAAGTTACGCTGACCTTGTCGAAAAAGGGTTCGGGGGTGGTTACCGCTGCCGATATTCAGCTGGATCACGATGTCGAGATCGTCAACCCCGATCACGTAATCGCGAACCTGGCGTCCAACGGCGCCCTGAACATGAAGCTCACCGTAGCTCGTGGTCGCGGTTACGAGCCGGCCGACTCCCGTCAGACCGACGAAGACGAAAGCCGCAGCATTGGCCGTCTCCAGCTGGACGCTTCGTTCAGCCCGGTGCGTCGTATCGCCTACGTGGTCGAGAACGCCCGTGTTGAACAGCGTACCAACCTGGACAAGCTGGTCATCGATCTGGAAACCAACGGTACTCTGGATCCTGAAGAGGCTATCCGTCGTGCCGCGACCATCCTGCAACAGCAGCTGGCCGCGTTCGTCGACCTCAAAGGTGACAGCGAGCCGGTTGTGGTCGAGCAGGAAGACGAGATCGATCCGATCCTGCTGCGCCCGGTTGACGACCTGGAACTGACCGTACGTTCGGCCAACTGCCTCAAGGCGGAGAACATCTACTACATCGGCGACCTGATTCAGCGTACCGAAGTAGAGCTGTTGAAGACTCCTAACCTGGGCAAGAAGTCCCTGACTGAAATCAAGGACGTCCTGGCCTCCCGTGGTCTTTCCCTCGGCATGCGCCTCGACAACTGGCCGCCTGCAAGTCTTAAGAAAGACGACAAGGCGACTGCCTGATCGTCGTAATCACCGAACGTAGTGTTTGGTAAGGAATGAATCATGCGTCATCGTAAAAGTGGACGTCACCTGAGCCGTACCAGCTCTCACCGCAAGGCTATGTTCCAGAACATGGCAGTGTCGCTGATCGAGCACGAGCTGATCAAAACCACCCTGCCGAAAGCCAAGGAACTGCGCCGCGTTGCCGAGCCGCTGATCACCCTGGCCAAGGAAGACAGCGTCGCCAACCGTCGTCTGGCCTTCGACCGTACCCGTTCGAAGTCCGCCGTTGGCAAACTGTTCAACGATCTGGGCAAGCGTTACGCCACCCGTCAGGGCGGCTACCTGCGCATCCTGAAGTGCGGTTTCCGCGCTGGCGACAACGCGCCTATGGCGTACGTCGAGCTGGTTGATCGTCCGGTCGGTGGTGCTGTAGAAGCTGCCGAGTAAGACGTTCTGTCTGCTGCAAAGAACCGGGCCTAGGCCCGGTTTTTTGTTGCCTCATGAATTGTTATTTTCTATTGATGTAAGTCAGGTAATGAATTTGTTCTTGTAACATGGGTCGACAATACTCTCTCCAAGCCGATTAGCCGGCCGTTCAAGACCGATCAGGAGAGCCCATGAGCAAGATTCTCACCACCGCAAGCGGCGCGCCCGTAGCCGACAACCAGAATTCCCGTTCCGCAGGCCCTCGCGGCCCGCTGCTGCTCGACGATTTCCACCTGATCGAGAAGCTCGCCCACTTCAACCGCGAGAATATCCCCGAGCGTCGCGTGCACGCCAAGGGCTCCGGCGCCTACGGCACCTTCACCGTCACCCGCGATATTACCGAACTCACCAGTGCCAAACTGTTCGACAGCATCGGCAAGCAGACCGAAACGTTCTTGCGCTTCTCCACCGTGGGTGGCGAACGCGGCTCGGCGGACACCGAGCGCGACCCGCGTGGTTTCGCGGTGAAGTTCTACACCGAGGAAGGCAACTGGGACATCGTCGGCAACAACACGCCGGTGTTCTTCATTCGTGATCCGCTGAAGTTCCCCGACTTCATCCACACCCAGAAGCGCCACCCGCAGACCAACCTGAAGAACGCGCAGATGATGTGGGACTTCTGGTCGCACTCGCCCGAGGCGTTGCATCAGGTCACCATCCTGTTCTCCGACCGCGGCATCCCGGACGGCTACCGCCATATGCACGGTTTCGGCAGCCACACCTACAGCCTGATCAACGCCAAGGGTGAGTGCACTTGGGTCAAGTGGCACTTCAAGACCCAGCAGGGGATCAAGAACCTGGCGCCGGCCGAGGCCGCCCGACTGGCGGGCAGCGACCCGGACTACGCCCAGCGCGACCTGTTCCAGGCCATCGAGCGCGGTGACTTCCCGCGTTGGACCGTGTGCATCCAGGTGATGAGCGAAGCCGAGGCCGCCAGCCGTGACGAGAACCCCTTCGACGTGACCAAGACCTGGTCGCAGAAGGACTACCCGTTGATCGAGGTCGGCGTGCTGGAACTCAACCGCAACCCGCTCAACTACTTCGCCGAAGTCGAGCAGGCGGCGTTCGGTCCCAGCAACATGGTGCCCGGGGTCGGCCTGTCGCCGGACCGCATGCTGCAGGGCCGGGTGTTCGCCTATGCCGATGCTCACCGCTACCGCGTAGGCACCAACCACCAGCACTTGCCGGTCAATGCGCCACGTTGCCCGGTGCACAGCTACCAGCGCGATGGTTCCATGGCCACCGGCGCCTACGGCAGTGCTCCGAACTACGAGCCCAACAGCTACACGGATGCACCGAAACAGTCGCCGCGCCATGCAGAGCCGGCATTGGCCCTGAACGGTTCGGCGCACCGCTACGACCACCGCGAAGACAACGACTACTACAGCCACGCCGGCGCGCTGTTCCGCCTGATGAATGATGAACAGAAGGCGCTGTTGATCGGCAACATCGCCGGCGCCATGGCGGGGGTCAGCGAGGACGTTATCCAGCGTCAGTTGCAGTACTTCTTCAAGGCCGACCCGGCTTATGGAGAAGGGATTGCTAAGGCCCTGGGGATGAATCTTGGCTAAGTGGAAGTGATAAGGAGAACCGCCCTCATTAGGGCGGTTTTTCAATGAATATCACTACTGTTTAGCCGATTATTTGCTTCTAATTGCGCATTTTTCAGTGACCGCGAGCAAAACCTGGTTCACACTATGTCCCATAGCCGTATTCACAGGGAGAAGCAGGGCGATGCAAGGTCACCCGGACGTAATCAACTACCTCGTCACGTTGCTGAAGGGCGAACTGGCAGCACGCGATCAGTACTTCATTCACTCGCGGATGTACGAAGACTGGGGCCTGACCAAGCTCTACGAACGTATCAACCACGAGATGGAAGAAGAGACGCAGCACGCCGACGCCCTGATGCGCCGTATCCTCATGCTCGAAGGCACCCCAGACATGCGCGCCGATGACCTGGAAGTGGGCAGCACCGTGCCGGAAATGATCGAGGCTGATCTCAAGCTCGAGTACAAGGTCCGCGCCGCGCTGTGCAAGGGTATCGAGCTGTGCGAGCTGCACAAGGACTACATCAGCCGCGACATCCTGCGCGCGCAGTTGGCCGATACCGAAGAAGATCACACCTACTGGCTGGAGAAGCAGCAGGGGCTGATCAAGGCCATTGGCCTGGAGAACTACCTGCAGTCGCAGATGTAATTTCTGTATTGCAGATGCCCCTGTGGGAGCGGGCAAACCCGCTCCCACAGGGTTTTTTTCGGGCCTGAAATCAGGCCCGATCGCGTTCCAGCAGCGGCTTGAGGTAATGTCCGGTATAAGACTGTTTCTTCTCGGCCAGCTCTTCCGGCGTACCGCAGGCAATGATCTGCCCACCCTTGGAGCCACCCTCCGGCCCCAGGTCGACCAGCCAGTCGGCGGTCTTGATCACATCCAGGTTGTGCTCGATCACCACCACGGTATTGCCGTGGTCACGCAGGCGGTGCAACACGTCCAGCAACTGCTGGATATCGGCGAAATGAAGACCTGTGGTCGGTTCGTCGAGGATGTACAGGGTCTTGCCGGTGTCCCGCTTGGACAGCTCGCGTGACAGCTTGACCCGCTGCGCCTCGCCACCCGACAGGGTGGTCGCCGATTGCCCCAGCTTGATGTACGACAGACCGACATCCATCAGCGTTTGCAGCTTGCGCGCCAGGGCCGGGACCGCATCGAAGAACTCGCGGGCATCCTCGATGGTCATTTCCAGTACCTCGTGGATGTTCTTGCCCTTGTACTTGATCTCCAGTGTTTCGCGGTTGTAGCGCTTGCTCTTGCACACATCGCAGGGCACGTAGATGTCCGGCAGGAAGTGCATTTCCACCTTGATCAGGCCGTCACCCTGGCAGGCCTCGCAGCGCCCGCCCTTGACATTGAACGAGAAGCGCCCCGGGCCGTAGCCACGGGAACGCGACTCCGGTACGCCAGCGAACAGCTCGCGGATCGGCGTGAAGATACCGGTGTAGGTCGCCGGGTTGGAACGAGGCGTGCGGCCGATCGGGCTCTGGTCGATATCCACCACCTTGTCCAGGTGCTGCAGGCCATCGACGCTGGCGTGTGGCGCGGCCTCCAGGCTGCTCGCGCCGTTGAGCGCGGTGGCGGCGAGGGGGAACAGGGTGTTGTTGATCAGCGTCGACTTGCCCGACCCGGACACGCCGGTCACGCAGGTCAGCAGGCCGATTGGCACTTCCAGGTCGACGTTCTGCAGGTTGTTGCCGCGCGCGCCCTTGAGCTTGAGCGACAGCTTCTTGTTGCGTGGGGTGCGCTTGGCCGGGACGACGATCTTCTTGCGCCCGGACAGGTATTTGCCGGTCAGCGAGTCGGGGTGCGCCATGACCTCTTCGGGCGAGCCCTCGGCGACGATCTGGCCGCCATGCACGCCGGCGCCTGGGCCGATATCCACCACGTAGTCAGCCAGGCGGATGGCGTCCTCGTCGTGCTCGACCACAATCACCGTGTTGCCCAGGTCGCGCAGGTGGTTGAGGGTGGCCAGCAGGCGGTCGTTGTCCCGTTGATGAAGACCGATGGACGGTTCATCGAGGATGTACATCACCCCGACCAGGCCGGCGCCGATCTGGCTGGCCAGGCGGATACGCTGGGCTTCGCCGCCGGACAGGGTATCGGCGCTGCGGTCCAGCGTCAGGTAGTCGAGACCAACGTTGACCAGGAACTGCAGGCGCTCGCAGATCTCCTTGAGGATCTTTGCCGCGATCTCGCCACGCCGCCCGGTGAGGGTCAGCTCGCCGAAGTAGTTGCTGGCTTCGCCGATCGGCAGGTTGGTCACCGCCGGCAGGGTCTTCTCGCCGACCCACACATGGCGAGCCTCACGACGCAGGCGGGTGCCGCGGCAGTCGGGGCAGGGCTGGGTGCCGAGGAACTTGGCCAGCTCTTCACGCACGGTGGCCGACTCGGTTTCGCGGTAGCGGCGCTCAAGATTGGGCACGATGCCCTCGAAGGGGTGCGAGCGCTTGACGATGTCGCCACGGTCGTTCAGGTACTTGAAATCGACGCTCTGCTTGCCGCTGCCCTGCAGGATGACCTTCTGATGCTCGGCCGACAGTTCGCCGAACGGTTCCTCGAGGCTGAAACCGTAGTGCGCGGCGAGTGAGCCAAGCATCTGGAAGTAATAGACGTTGCGCCGATCCCAGCCACGTATCGCGCCTTCGGCCAGGGTCAGCTCGGCGTTGACCAGGCGCTTGGTGTCGAAGAACTGCTTCACCCCCAGGCCGTCACAGGTCGGGCAGGCACCGGCCGGGTTGTTAAAGGAAAACAGCTTGGGCTCCAGCTCGCTGATCGCATGGCCGCACACCGGGCAGGCAAAGCGTGCCGAGAAGATCAGTTCCTCGCCGTCTTCGTCGTCCATCGGCGCGACCAAGGCGATGCCGTCGGCCAGCTTGAGCGCGGTCTCGAACGATTCGGCCAGGCGCTGCTGCAGGTCGGCGCGGACCTTGAAGCGGTCGACCACCACATCGATGCTGTGCTTCTTCTGTTTATCCAGCTTGGGCAATTCGTCGAGTTCGTAGAGCTTGCCGTTGACCCGGGCGCGGACGAAGCCCTGGGCACGCAGTTCGTCAAACACCGCCAGGTGCTCGCCCTTGCGCTCGCGGATCACCGGAGCCAGCAGCATCAGCTTGCTGCCTTCGGGCTTTTCCAGCACCAGGTCGACCATCTGGCTGATCGTTTGCGCCTCCAGCGGGATATCGTGGTCCGGGCAGCGCGGGGTACCGACGCGGGCATAGAGCAGGCGCAGGTAGTCGTAGATCTCGGTGATGGTGCCGACGGTCGAGCGTGGGTTGTGCGAGGTCGACTTCTGCTCGATGGAGATCGCCGGCGACAGGCCTTCGATGGTGTCGACATCGGGCTTTTCCATCATCGACAGGAACTGCCGGGCATAGGCCGACAGCGATTCGACGTAGCGGCGCTGGCCTTCGGCGTACAGGGTGTCGAACGCCAGCGAGGACTTGCCGGATCCGGACAGGCCGGTGATCACGATCAGTTTGTCCCGGGGCAGGGTCAGGTCGATGTTCTTCAGGTTGTGGGTACGTGCCCCACGGATCAGGATCTTGTCCACTACGGCCTCGCTCGGCGGGCATAAACAAAGGAGTATACGGCGCGCTGCCATTACGCGGCAAAGCGTCGCGTATATGCCGCCAAGGCGTCGGACTGATAGAATCGCCGCCGGTTCACACGAGGTTAATCCATGCACGACACCCACAACGAGCGCATGAGTGGCAGCGAAACCCGCGCTGCCAGCGGCCTGGCCCTGGTCTTCGCCTTTCGTATGCTGGGCATGTTCATGGTACTTCCGGTGCTGGCCACCTACGGCATGGACCTGGCCGGCGCCACGCCTGCGCTGATCGGTCTGGCCATCGGTGCCTACGGCCTGACCCAGGCCGTGCTGCAGATTCCGTTCGGAGTGATTTCCGACCGCATCGGCCGCCGCCCGGTGATCTACGTGGGGTTGATCATCTTCGCCCTGGGCAGCGTGCTGGCGGCCCAGGCCGATTCTATCTGGGGCGTGATCGCCGGGCGTATCCTGCAGGGCGCGGGGGCGATTTCCGCGGCAGTGATGGCGTTGCTGTCCGACCTGACCCGCGAGCAGCACCGGACCAAGGCCATGGCCATGATCGGCATGAGCATCGGCCTGTCGTTCGCCGTGGCGATGGTCGTCGGCCCGCTGTTGACTCGCGCCTTTGGCTTGTCAGGATTGTTCCTTGCCACCGCAGGACTTGCCCTGCTCGGCATCGGCCTGATCGCCTTCGTCGTGCCCAGTTCGCACAATGTGTTGACCCATCGTGAGTCCGGTGTCGCCCGTCAGGCCCTCGGCCCGACCCTGCGCAATCCGGACCTTCTGCGCCTGGATATCAGCATCTTCGTGCTGCACGCGATCCTGATGGCCAGCTTCGTGGCGCTGCCCCTGGCGTTCGTCGAGCGCGGCGGGCTGCCCAAGGAACAGCACTGGTGGGTGTACCTCACCGCGTTGCTGGTTTCATTTTTTGCAATGATCCCCTTTATCATCTACGGGGAAAAGAAGCGCAAGATGAAACGCGTGTTGCTCGGCGCGGTCAGTGTCCTGCTGCTGGTGGAGGTGTTCTTCTGGCAGTGGGCTGACAACTTGCGCGGACTGGTGATCGGCACCGTGGTATTCTTTACTGCATTCAACCTGCTGGAGGCATCCTTGCCTTCGCTGGTCAGCAAGGTGTCGCCTGCCGGTGGCAAGGGGACGGCGATGGGGGTTTACTCCACCAGCCAGTTCCTCGGCGCCGCACTGGGAGGCATCCTCGGTGGCTGGTTGTTCCAGCACGGTGGCTTGAGCATGGTGTTCCTGGGATGTGCCGTGTTGTGCGTCCTGTGGCTGCTCACTGCGTTGCGCATGAACGAGCCGCCGTACGTGACCAGCCTGCGCATGCAGCTGACGCCGGAAGCGGTCCGGGAAGCCGGGCTGACCGAGCGCCTGATGGCCGTGCCGGGTGTGACCGACGCCGTGGTGGTGGCAGAAGAAGCCGCCATCTATATCAAACTGGATACGAAAATTTTGGACCGTGCGACCCTCGAGCGTCTGGTGAACCCAGCCTCTGCGGCGTGCGAAGCCTAGGAGAACGTTATGGCCCGTGGGGTTAACAAAGTCATTCTGGTCGGTACCTGCGGTCAGGATCCCGAAGTCCGCTACCTGCCCAACGGTAACGCCGTGACCAACCTGAGCCTGGCCACCAGCGAGCAGTGGACCGACAAGCAGTCGGGCCAGAAGGTCGAGCGTACCGAGTGGCACCGTGTGTCGCTGTTCGGCAAGGTTGCCGAGATTGCCGGCGAGTACCTGCGCAAGGGTTCGCAGTGCTACATCGAAGGCAAGCTCCAGACCCGCGAGTGGGAAAAGGACGGCATCAAGCGCTACACCACCGAGATCATCGTCGACATCAACGGCACCATGCAGCTGCTCGGCGGTCGTCCGCAGGGTCAGCAGGGTGGTGGTGACCAATACAACCAAGGTGGTGGTAACAACTACAACCAAGGTGGCCAGCAGCAGTACAACCAGGCTCCTCGTCAGCAGGCTCCGCGTCCGCAGCAGGCGCCACAGCGCCCGGCGCCGCAACAACCGGCTCCGCAGCCAGCCGCTGACTTCGACAGCTTCGACGACGATATTCCGTTCTAGCGGTCACCTTGGCGGAAACTGTAAAGTTTTCCTTGGAGAGCCCCGCATTTGCGGGGTTTCTTCGTTTTGGGGATGTAAAAAATAACTTGTTAGATTTTGACTTGGTGCACACCATGTAAAAAAGTAAATTATGGAGGCGTGATGGACATATCGATGCGTAGATTCGTGGCTGCTGACGGCGAGCGGTTTGCGGTGCTGGTCGATGGTTCAGGTATGCCTCTTTACTACCCCACTCTTTTCACCACGTGGCATCTGCGGTCGCGCTCCCTGGCCGCCAATTCGATTGCGAATGCGTTGAACGCGATCAAGGCTCTATACGCCTGGGAAGCTCAGGTCGGCATCGATCTGATGTCACTGTTTTCGCAAGGCGAGCTACTTGGTGAAGAGCGAGTGAGGGGGCTAAGCGACTTCTTGCAGCTTGCTCTCGCTCCCGAGCACCGAGATAGTAAGGTTGTCCCGATCGCTAGACGTCCAAAGACGGTCGGCACCAGTAATCACTATTTCAGGTTGACCGTTGTGGCCGACTATTTGGGCTTTCTGGCCAAGCGGCTGTGCCCATCCAGTCGGGGTGATAGGGAAATCAAGTTGATGGTGGCGTCAATCAGAGCTAACCGTCCCAGCAAGCCCAACAAATCAGTATCGGACAAGGACGAACGATATCTGGACGAGGCCGTTGTGGAGGCATTGGAACAGGCGCTTAGACCTGGCTCGGAACACAATCCGGCCAAGGATCAGGCAGTGCAGGTGCGCAATGCATTGATGTTCATGATTCTCCGCCTGACTGGGCTTCGTCGGGGGGAGCTGCTGAACCTCAAGGTCGATGACGTGGATTTCGCCAAAAACACTCTGCGCGTGGTGAGGCGTCCTGATTCGAGGGGCGATTCACGGGCCCATCAGCCTACGGCCAAGACTCGTCAGCGAACCATTCCACTTGCGCCGGAACTCATCACCCGGATTTACGAATATGTGCTTCGCTATCGGAGTAAATTGCCTGGGGCGAAGAGGCATGGTTACTTGTTTGTGACCCACAAGGAAGGCCCGACTCAAGGTCGCCCACTCTCGATCTCAGCCTTTCAGAAGTGGATGTTGGGCGTCGCCTCTATCATCGAGGACTCTGGCGTGCATGCGCATGCCCTCCGACATCACTGGAATTACACCTTTTCCCAGCACAGCGACGCCTCGGAAATGTCCACCGCGACAGAAGAAAAAATTCGCTCTTATCTGATGGGCTGGGAAGAAACCTCTGGTACGGCGCAAACCTACAACAAGCGACACACCAAACAAAAAGCCGCAGAAGCTGTTCTTGCCCTTCAAGGAAAGTACCTGAAAAAGTCCAGTGATGAGGTGGCCGGTGAATAAAAATGCTCTTCAGGTAGCTGTAGTTAATCGTTTTTACTCTAGGGACGGCTATCTCGTGAATTTCGATAGCTCTCGATGGGAGCTTAGTAAGGATATAGCCATTCCGGTTGGCTCGCTTTCGCAGTATTTGGGGGAAAGGGATTATTCATTTCGGCGGGTTCTGGAGTTTTACGCAAGAGCGGGAGCGCCGTCGCATGCGAGAAATATTTTTAATCGTTTTTTGCATTACTGCGAGCAGATGCAAGGTTCCGATCTGCTTTCCGTCGCTTCGTTGATCTCCTACCGATCATCGCTAGATAGGAAAACAGAGTGGTACATGGGAGTATTGCGCGGGGCGATCCGCCAATGGTCGCGGCTTGGATATCCAGGTATCTCTGATGAGGTTTTGACCCTGCTGAATAAGTGGGTCATCAAGGGGAACGAGAAAGGTTTCGCTGTCCAGTCGATGTGTCCCGACGCTGGGCCTCTAACCGATATTGAACTCCAAGGGGTTATCTCTGCTGTGGTCGATGCATTCACCGGGCAGCGACTCTCCTTGGAGGAGACGTGTCTATCAATGATCTTAGCCATGACGGGGCGGCGCCCTGGGCAAATCGCGGCGCTCAAAGTCAAAGACCTGCATTCCACTGCTCAAGGGGCCTATTGGATCAACTTCCCCAGGGCTAAGCAGCGCAATACGCCATGGCGCTCCTCGTTCAATCGCTTTGCGATTGTTGAGGATCTTTGGTTGCTGTTGCAGCAGCAAGCGGAGTCTGTGAAGACGGCTTTTTCCGAGCAGGCAGGCGGTCCGCTGCCTCAGAAAGTACAGGACGAGTTGCCATTTTTTCCCGTATCGCATTCCCTTGAGACCGATTCCGATGTTGAGGTACTACTTGGTAGCGACCGGCTGCATATCCCCACCCAAGAGGTGTATCAAGCGATGTTGGGAGTTGCCAGGACGATTGCTGTCATTAGCGAGCGCACTGGGGCGCCTATCGCCCTCAACCCGAATCGCTTTCGCTACACGCTTGGCACGAATCTGGCTCGAGAAGGAAGAGGGGAGTTGGTCATTGCTGAGGCGTTGGATCACTCCGATACCCAGAACGTAGGCGTGTACGTCAAAAACATCCCTGAGATCGTCGAGCGCATCGATAAGGCTGTCGCCTTGCAGCTCGCACCGTTTGCCCAGGCGTTTCGAGGCGTTCTTGTTACATCAGAACGTGAGGCATGCCGAGGCGATGACCCGAGCAGCCGAATCTCGAACGGCAGGGCCAACGTAGGCACCTGTGGCAGCTATGGCTTCTGTGGCGCATTGGCACCCATCGCTTGTTACACATGTGCCCACTTCCAGCCTTGGCTCGATGGCCCCCACGAAGAGGTCTTGGATCGCCTGATCGAGGAGCGGGATCGGGTTCGAGTCAACTGCGGAGATCTGAAGATCGCTTCGACCAACGACCGATTAATCTTGGCCGTAAGTGACGTAATCAACCGTTGCAAAGAGGCCAGGGGAGAGGTTGCGTATGGCTGACCTACTGCTGTTCACCCCCAAGCATCAGCGTGACAGCCAGAAGAATCTGGACGATTTCATTGCGATGTGTCGTGACCGCCTGACGGTATTCGGGGCAGATTTAGACTGGTATGCCAATGCCTGGCCCAAGGTCGGCAACTTTACGGTCATGGGGGCGCCTGCGAGGGGCTACACGACTGATCAACTGCTGAATGCTGACATCATTCCCTTTGCCAAAGCTTATGTTCGCTACCAGCAGGGTCATACCCCCACTAAGCTCAAAAACGAATTCAAGGCGATCCGCTGCATCGAGAAAGCTCTGCTGACGGTCAAGGGCAAAGCGGACATTACGCAGGTAGATCAACTCGTCATGGACGCAGCGGGTCAAGTTGCGAGGGAGTATGAGGCCACGAGCTATCAGGCAGGTGTGAGCTTGGTAAAGCTTATGGGGTTCCTCAATGAAAGTCGGATCGTTCCCGACTCGATTACCTGGCGAAATCCCATCCGCAAGCCTAAAGAGATAGACAGGACAGACGCGGAAGGAAAAAGAAAACGAGCAGAAAAGCTACCAGAGGATCGCTGGTTGGAAGCTATGGCAGAGATGTTTGCCAACGATCTCGTAAGTGCTCGGGATCGTTTTACCACGTCCGTATTTGCACTGCTGATGTGCGCGCCATCTCGGATATCGGAGGTTCAAGACCTGCCGGTGAATTGCCTGCATCCTGATACAGATGGCGAGGGTGTCGAAAGACTGGGGCTACGGTTTTATGCCGGCAAAGGTTATGGGGCGGATATTAAGTGGATTCCGACCATATTCAAGGATATTGCCACCGAGGCAGTGCGCCGGTTGACCGAGTTGTCTGCTCCAGGGCGGGCGTTGGCAAAATGGTATGAAGATCACCCTGACAGATTTTACCGCCATGAAGACTGTCCCCATGTTCCTGACAACCAGCCACTAACTGATGAGCAAGCTTGTATGGCGATTGGCATCAAGGCCATGAAAGGGGCATTGGACTCGTTTTTCTCGAAATACAAACCCTATGGAGCTTTGAAGAAAAAGGGTGAGTCACTGACGCTGGCATTCCTAAATGACTACTGTCATAGCCAACTTCCTGTCGGATGGCCTTGGAGGAACCGGGATCGCAATATCAAGTACTCGGAGGCGCTTTGCTGTTTTAGGGCTCACGAACTCCGTTCGGATTTTAGTCCGAGCCCTATCAGGATATGGGGGCCCGGGAAGAGCACGTTTACCACTGACCTGAACTTCATTGACGGTCAGGAGCGCAGCATCTGGAAGCGACACGGTTACAAGAACCCAGATGGCAGTGAAATCTCGATGACCTCTCACCAGGTGCGTCATTTCCTCAATACCGTGGCACAGCGTGGCGCATTGGGGCAGCTAGACATCGCCAAGTGGTCAGGGCGGGCCAACATCCATCAGAACGCTGTGTACAATCACATGAGCGACGACGAGTACGTCGAGCTGGCCAGGAATGCCGGCGTCGGTGGGATACTCGACAAGATCCAGGCCAGCATGCCCGTTACCTATGCGGATCTGGAGACTGTAGGTGACGGTATCGCCCATGTCACTGAGTATGGATTCTGCGTACATGACTACTCGATGCTGCCTTGCCAGAAGCATCGGGATTGCTTGAATTGCACCGAACAGGTTTGCGTAAAAGGTGACGTGACCAAGCTTGATCGTCTCAGGCAGCAGCGTAGTTTGACCCATATGCAACTTGAAAAGGCCGAGGCGGCAGATACTTCAGGAACCTATGGCGCCGATCGCTGGAGCCAGCATCAGATCAAGACTTTGGAACGACTGGATCAGTTGATTCAGATACTTGAATCACCCGACCTCCCGGACGGAACGGCCATTCGACTCAGCAATGATCAAGAGTACACCCCGTTGAAGCGAGAGCTTGCTGCCCGCCAGTCCTACCGCAGGCTCCCTTCATCAGAGCCCGGCATTGATGAGCTGCGAAATCTGCTGGGGGTCTTCTAGTTATGGCCAAGCATCTAACGACAAGAGACATTGACCTACTGGTCGGCCTGATTGATGGGTGGGATGGTAAGCTCACCTGGGATGCTTTGTGCAACGAAGCCGAAGGCTTGATTGGTACACGCCCAACACGGCAGACCCTCAATGCACATGCTCGAATCAAGAGCGCGTTCGGTGATAAGAAAACCCAGCAGAAAGCGGGTTTCAAGCCCACGAAGCGTCCGGAAAGCCTGGCTATTGCGGAGCAACGCATCCATCGTCTGGAAAATGAGAATCAGCGTCTGAAGGCTGAGAATAACCGACTGCTGGAGTGCTTCATTCGTTGGCAGTACAACGCCCAAAAACGTGGACTTTCTCAGGCGGAACTTGATGCGTCTCTACCAGAAATTGATCGGGACTCGGCTGAGAAAGGAAGAACTATTAGCCGATTAAGTAGCAGAGCGTAGATTTATTACTTTGTTTCTGGAGTATGTCCTCTAGATATTGTCGCCTCAGGCTGAACAAAACTGCGTTAAATACCAAGGGGGAATAAATGAAGCGACTTTTGGAGGCCAATACCGTCCTGCCACAACAATTTCATGATGCATACGAGTTCTGCTTTGCAGCACATGACATAGTTGCACAGTTATTGGTGTCGGGGATGAAGCAAGGCATATTTGTTACCAATCTGACGTTTAGCGATGAGAAGGAGCTGGTAAATCTCGAGCAGGCTGATGATCTAATAGATTGGCTAAAGAAAAGTGGCCGTATGAATGATGAAGCGGATGTCCTAGTCACAACCGCATTTCCAGCTGTATTGTCAGACATGCTCCATTGTATTTTTGAAGCGTTGGAGGCCTCGAGGAAAGGGAAACTCGCAATTGCATACATGCTTCTACGAAAACCATTTCAGGAAAGCTTGTACCTTCTGGAGTCGGTGGTTGCAGATAAAGCCTCGTTCGCCAAAATGATCGCTGAAGATCCTGCTAGACTTCGTCCTCAGAATGCAGGTGGCATCGACGGACACACGCGTAGAATCGAGAAAGTTTTAGAGGTCATTGGAGAGGCGTCGAGGTTGGACGCTAATTACATAGCAAGGCTCCGCTATGATAAAGCGTCACGGGATAGCTTCGATAGTATCTGCAACAAGGCAATGCATCTGTTTACTGATCATAAAGCTATAAGGACAGAGTCTTATAATATTAATTTTATATTTTCACAAGGTGATCAAATACTGACGCAGTGGGCTTACCTTTACTCTCGCCTTCCATATTTGATGACTTATATCGTTTGCTTGGTTGAGCATATTGCTGAGCGTTTCGCGCAGACTCACCCAACTTATACACAAGACATGAATCGTCGTCTGGCCGCTCTATTGTTGAAGAGCAATGCCCAAATCACAGAAGGCTATCAGGCAGAGCAGCTCAGTCATTTAGCCGAAATGACATATTGCTGGTTATCAAACCATTGCCTCGAGAATGGATTCCCCCTGCCAACAGCGGAAGATTTATCTAGAATGGCATCATCAGGCGCATTTCCAGGCGAGCAAGAGGAAGGGGTTGTCTCACGCGAGCTTCTTTATCAGAAATTAACAAGTCAATAATCTCGGGTGTCTAGCTAGTTCATAAGCTGACGGTGAGGAGGATGGATGAAAGGTTTTGATGGGATTTCTATATGTATACTGGAGCCTAAAGATTCAGAAAGGGCGTTGGCGGCGATTAGGGCAAGAAGATTTTCTGAACTATTGTCGCCTTATCTATATCAGCGCTTTGGCGAGCAGCCTCGACGTTGTCACTATGTCGATGGTAATGTTTTAAATTTTTATGCGGAAGCTTATGAGCTCTACCTGAAAGTTACTCCGCCATCAGGAGGGTTTTGGGGAGAGGAAACCCTTGTGGTTGCTAGGTTTGGATTCAAGGATCGCAGGAAAGGCCACGGGACTGATTTTATTAGATTTTTATTGAGTTTTGCTAAAGATATTGGCTATACGAAAATCGGCTTGGAGTGTACGAATCAGTTCTCGGATGCTTTCGGTAGGAAACTTGGTTTTCAACAGTACGGTGAATATAATAATTTATTAGGGTGTGTGGCCGCAGTTTCACGGGAGTTGAATTTTGGGTGTGAATCTCCTTCTGTGTAGTAAAGGATAATTATAGTTTGTTCTTTGCGTTGTTTAGTTGGTAAGTCTATCGCCCATTGTATTTGGATGGGTGGCTTTTGTGGGGGCGTATGTTAGGTTACTTTGCTTTGGGCTGCTTGTTCTCGATTCCAATATACTCGGCTGCCAACGAGGCGAAAACTTCCTTTCGTTTTTCTTGTGGGACGAGTAATACTGTGGAGCCGATAACAAAGGCAGTGATTATGAAGGAGGCGATGACCCCGGGTATGCCAGAAATTAGCCAGGCCAAGAAAATAGATAAAAAACTCTTGTTGGATCTTTCATATTCCTGGACTGACTTTATAAATTCTCTTTTCTCTTTTTTTATTTTTGCTTCGCACTCTTTCTTTGTTTGTGTCTCCCGGGTTTCATGTGCTTGTTTAAGTTGCTTTTCCTTTTCTTCATATTTAGATTTTATGTCATTTTCAAGCTGGCCATACACTTCGCTTAAATATTGTTCGGCTTTGATTCTGTAATCGTTGAGGCTGTTATTTTGTAGGGTTTGGTCGTGAAAGATTTTCACTTGATCTTGGATATAATGCTCTGCTTCGCCATTGCTTCTAAGCGACTGAGCTAAAACATGCTTTTTGTGTTTGTAGAGAGCATAGGCAATGAGACCTATTCCGTCTTTTTCATTTTGTACCAGCGCTTCGAAGACCCATTTTTGACTCACAAAAAATCCCCAAACAAAAACGCTCCCAATGATGGGAGCGTTAAAGTAATAGCTTTATGCTGAAAGGAGAGATAGCGCTCGCTCAGAAACAATTCGAACATATTGGGCACGTTCTTTAGGAACCGAGCGTTTCTTTGTTAACCCCTCAGAGTCAAAGCTGACAGAGGAGGCTGCTTGAACGAGAACGCACCCACGTCTACCTGCTTTCTTCTTTGAGAGCTTCATCGTTACCTCCACTGGTCGCTGAGCTAATCGGAAATTTTTACGAGACACAGCTTAGAAAACGTGTGCCGCGTCACAGTTCAATCTGCGCTAGCAGCTACTGCAACCTATCTCACCCGTATGCTAGTTGACGTTACACCGATGTCAATTTCGAGGGGCTGTGAAAGGCTGATCCGGTCAGAGTGATCGTATTTACTGGCTTTTCTCGGTCTCTGACCGTGAGCGTCCAGGGTGGGTATCATGCCATTCAGAACTGAAAAATACACTGAGATCCACGTTTTTTGATTTCGACTGCTCTATCTCAGGGTTTTCACTTCATGCGCAGTCTAATGGCCCATGTCGGCAAGGCCCAGAGCACCATGGTGGCGGCGCTGCCATGTACAGTTTCCGCCCAGGATAGCCGGAGCGAATGCCATAGCAGTGTATGCGCTCCATAGACCCCATCTTCAACTGACCTCTCCGTATCCCGGATGCTGGGCTCCCTATTTTCCCGTGGAGTTCCGTCATGATGCGTCCCGACGCCAAAGTGCAGAAGGTCTATCTCTACCCAAAGCCCGTCGACTTCCGCAAATCCATCAACGGACTGGCCGCGCTGGTCGAGCTGGACATCAAGGTGGAGGTGTTCAACCCGGTGCTGTTCGTGTTCCTCAATCGCACGCGCAGCCAGGTCAAGATTCTCTACTGGGAGCGCAATGGCTTCTGCCTGTGGCTCAAGCGACTGGAAGCCGAGCGTTTCAAGACCAAACCCGATGCGGGTGACGAAGCCATCGAACTGACGGTCGACGAACTGAACTGGCTGCTCGACGGCATCGACCTGTGGCGCAACCGTCCGCACCAGATACTGACGCCGCGCTTCGTAACCTGAGCCGGTATAATCCACGGCCATGATCGCCGTGCCCGAATCTCTTCCTGACGACCCAATCCTGCTGAAGCATTTACTGCTGCTGGCCAGTGAACAGGCGGCGGCGAAAGATGCTCGCATAGAACAACTTCAAGAACAGGTCGCCTTGCTGCGCCACAAGCTGTTCTCGCCCAAGTCCGAGCGCAGCTCTGAAGACGCCGACTCACCGCAGTTGGCCATGTTCAACGAGGTCGAAGAGCTGATCGAAGCGCCGGCCGCCGAGCCAGTCGAAGCCGAAGCCGAAGCCGAAGCCGAAGAAGTCGTTGCGCCGGTCAAGCGCCGTGGCAAACGCAAGCCGCTGCCGGCCAACCTGCCGCGCGTGGAAGTCATCCATGAGCTACCCGAGCATGAGCGCGCCTGCGCCTGTGGTGCCTGCAAGCAGGTGATCGGCGAGGAGACCAGCGAGCAGCTGGAGATCATCCCGATGCAGGTGCGGGTCATCCGCCACATCCGCAAGACCTATGCCTGCAAGGCCTGTGAAACCGCGCCGGTCACCGCCGATAAACCGGCACAACTGATCGAGAAGAGCCTGGCCAGCCCCAGCGTGCTGGCGATGCTGCTGACCACCAAGTACGCCGACGGCATTCCGCTGTACCGCTTCGAAAAGATGCTCAGCCGCCACGGCGTCGACATCCCACGGCAGACCCTGGCGCGTTGGGTGATCCAAAGTGGCGAGCAACTGCAACCGTTGCTCAACCTGATGCGCGACAAACTGTTCGAATACCCCGTGCTGCACTGCGACGAAACGCGCTTACAGGTGCTGCATGAACCGGGGCGCGACCCCTCGGCACAATCCTGGATGTGGGTGCAAAGCGGTGGGCCGCCGGACAAGCCGGTGATCCTTTTCGACTACACAGCCAGCCGCGCGCAGGAGGTGCCGCTACGCCTGCTCGATGGCTACCGCGGCTACCTGATGACCGACGACTACGCCGGCTACAACGCCGTGGCTGCACGCGACGGCATCGAACGCCTGGGCTGCTGGGCGCATGCGCGACGCAAGTTCGTCGAAGCCCAAAAGGTGCAGCCCAAGGGCAAGACTGGGCGTGCCGACGTGGCGCTGAGCCTGATCAACAAGCTCTACGGCATCGAGCGTGACCTGAAGGACGCTGACCATAGCGAACGCCTCGACGTCCGCCAGCAACGCAGCCAGCCCCTGATCGACCAACTCAAGGCCTGGCTGGACAAAACCCAACCGCAGGTCGCTGGGCAGACGGCCCTGGGCAAGGCGGTAAACTACTTGGCCAGAAACTGGAGCAGGCTGGTGCGCTACATCGAAGGCGGGCATCTACCGATCGACAACAACCGCGCCGAGAACGCCATCCGTCCCTTCGTCATCGGCCGCAAGAACTGGCTGTTCAGCGACACGCCGAAAGGCGCTACCGCCAGCGCGCAGATCTACAGCCTGATCGAAACTGCCAAAGCCAACGGGCAAGAGCCTTACGCCTGGTTGCGCCACATCCTTGAACGCCTGCCAGCGGCGAGCCGCGTCGAGGATTACGAAGCGCTGCTGCCGTGGAACTGCTCGCCAGCTTCTGCCTCTGCTTCCTGAAAAAAACCGTCCGCCAGGACGGGGTTCATGGAGCGGTTACATAGCAGTGGCGCCTGGTAGCCGATCAGTTGCGCAAAGTGTACCCCAGGATCGCCGCGCTCATGGATGGCTGCTAGAAGTCCTGATCACATGGCGTTCCCAAAGGCGCATAGGCAGCAGCTTCCAGCACCAATCCACTGGAACGGCTGAACGTCGAGATCAAGCGCCGGACCGAAGTGGTGGGGATCTTCCCAAACGATCCGGCGGTTGCTCAGGCGTTTCGCGGTGTCCTGGTTGGCTGTCAATTTGAGCCCGGTCTTGCGCGAGATCTGCTTTGGCCTTTCATGGGGCAGCGTGCCTGCGAAAGCGTCGAGCTTGAATAGTGTAGTGGTCAACTAATCCCGGACACTGCGTTAAGCTTTTACTCAGCAACAGCGGGAGCCAGCCCGCTATTGAATTGATGCGGTCGCTGCCAGTTGTAGCATTGCATAAAGAACCGGCCAATAACCCGTCAGTGCCTCGACCGCCTTTTCGCGTAGGAGCGTCAACACAGGTACACCCAGGAGGTGCCAGGCAGGGGGGGGCGGCGCCTGGCAGGACTACACTGTGCGGGGGCTTCGCTGGTAGCATGTGGCCATTGCTCGGGCAAGGCTAATCCTCATCTTCCATCTGGTACCCGTAATGGCCGTTGAAGCAGGGAAGTACGTAGACGTCTATCGCAGTTGGCAGCAGCATCTGTTCAATTTCAATCTGGCCGTCCGGGAAACCCAGACGCCGGGTTTGCGCAAGCCGCAACTTGCGGCGCTGTACGCCGCATTGGGGCACCTAGTGATGGCACCCGCCACCACCGCGACGATCGTGATGCCGACCGGTACCGGGAAGACCGACACCATGCTTGGGCTGCTGATCGCCGGGCGGCTGCCCAGGACACTGGTGCTGGTGCCTTCGGACCCGTTGCGTTCGCAGTTGGTCGAAAAATGCCTTGAACTGAAGAAACTACGGGAGATTGGTGCCGTTTCGGTGACCGCACTCAACCCGGTGGTGCAGGCGATCAATTCAGGCCTTTCAGCTGACGGGGTCCAGCAGCTAGCCGAGGCCAACGTCATCGTTGCCACGCCGCAAGCGCTACAACGTTTCGACCAGCCGGCCTTGGAGGCCTTAGCCGCGTTGTGCAGCCACCTGATCATCGATGAGGCGCACCATGTGGCTGCCCTGACATGGGACCGGGTCAAAAGCGCATTCAAGGACAAGCCCTGTCTACAGTTCACGGCCACGCCGTTCCGTGAGGACAACCAGCCATTAGACGGCAAGATCATCTATAACTACCCGCTGAAGGATGCCCAGATTGATGGCTACTTCAAGGCGATCGAGTTCCATCCGGTGCGCGAGTACAACCTGGAACTGGCTGACCAGGTGGTGGCTGACAAGGCCGTCGAGCTGTTGCGGAACGATCGCGCGCAAGGGTTCAACCACCTGCTGATGGTGCGTGCACGGTCACAGAAGCGCGCCGCCGCACTATTTGAATTGTACAAACAGCATGAGGATCTTTCGCCCATCCTCATCCACAGCAGGGTGCCGAATCGGGCCAAGCTACTGGATGAAATCGTCGAGAAGAAATACAAGATCATCGTATGTGTGGACATGCTGGGGGAAGGCTTCGACTTGCCGGAGCTGAAAATTGCGGCTATCCACGACCAGCACCGTAGTCCCGCCGTCACCCTACAGTTTATCGGTCGCCTGACGCGAGTCGATGATACGCTCGGTGACGCCAAGTTCGTGTCGAACATCGCCAACCAGAAAGTCGATTACCAGATGGCGGTGCTGTACAAGGAAAGTGCCGACTGGAGTGCGGTGATCCGCGATGTCAGCCAGAACAAGATCGCCCGCGAGATCGAGAAGGAAACGTTCACCGAACAGTTTCCGGAGGATGCCGATGCCGAGGACATTTTCGGCTTGAACCCCAACCCCAAGATCAGTGCGATCGCCTATCACGTGGAGCACAACGACTGGAGGCCCGAGAGGGCCAAGCTCTTCTCGCAGAAGAAAGAGCCGCTGCAGCTACTGTCCATCAATGACGAAGCCGACACCATCATCATGGTAACGCGGCGCGAAATGCCCGTTGGCTGGGCGCAGACGTCGACGATCGTGGACACCAACTGGATCCTCTATCTGGCGTACTACCACGCGCCCGACAAGACGCTGTTCGTCCATTCTTCCGGGGATGAATCGCAAACCAATCGATTCCTGAGCCTGATCGCCAAGGATGCGCGGCGCATCAGCGGCGAGCCGACCTTCCGCACCCTGCACGGCATCAAACTCATGAAGCTGCAGAACGTGGGCCTGTCGCGCATGCGTAAGGATCTACGCTTCACCATGCATGTTGGGCGCGACATCAATACCGTCATCAGTGAAATTGAGAACGGTACGGCAAGAAAGTCCAACATCTTCGCAACCGGCTACGAGGATGGCCAGCGCACCACCGTTGGCTGCTCGCATAAGGGCAAGATCTGGGAGATGAACGCTTCGAGCATCAACGACTGGATCGAGTGGTGCAAGCGCACCTCGCAGAAGCTCAACGACGCGACGATCAACCCCTCTGATGTGCTTAAAGATGTGATTCGCTCGGAAAAGATCCAGCGAGAGTGGCCCGAGGGCCTGTTCTATGCAGATTGGCCGGCGTCAATCCTGATCGAAAATGAACAGAAGATCTCGTTGGCGTACCTGGCTGAGGTGTTTAACCTGCTGGATGTCCAACTGGGCAAACCCCGGCGAATCGATGCACGGACGTTGGAAGTACCCATCAGTGCAACAGCAGTCGATGGCACGGAGCGTCAACTGCCTGATATCAAGATCCGTCTGTTGGATGACGGCTACAAATTTTACTGCTCGGGGGTCAAGATCGTCTTCGCTGAAGAGGGCTCGTTCGAGAAGTACCTGGATACCAACCCATTGGTGCTACTTGCCGTCGACGGTTCGATGGTCGAAGGCAATTACCGCTACTTCTCCCCCAACAGTTTGGACCTGAAGCTACCGGTCGCCCTGATCGAAGCCTGGGATTGGGGCACGACTCAGATCCACAGCGAGTCCATGCGGGCGGACCGAAACCCGGACACCGTTCAAGGGTTCACCTACAGCCGAATCGAGGACGATTACACGTTCATTTTCAACGATGATGGCGCCGGTGAGATCGCCGACCTGGTGGCGATCAAGGAAAGCAAGGACGCTATCTTTGTCGACCTGTACCATTGCAAGTATTGTCCTCAGCAAGATGGCGAGGCGCGGCCGGGCGCGCGCGTTTCCGACGTCTACGAGGTCTGCGGTCAGGCATCACGCTCGGTGAAGTGGTTGCACACGGAAGAAAAGTTCTTCAACCGATTGTTGCACCGCTACCAGCAGTCGTTGCCCAAAGGCTTCGACAGGATCCTCAAGGGGGATCCCACGGATCTGGAGCTACTACGCAATAAGTGCCATGATCACGAGATGGTGTTCCGCTTTGTGATCGTGCAACCCGCAATTTCGGCAGGTAAGGTTTCTGCTGATCAACTGGCCGTGCTCGGCACCAGTTACGCGTATATCAAGGGCGTGTCCGGCTCGGATATTCGAGTCATTACCAGCGTTTGAATTAGGATCGCTGCCGGCTGGTGGCGCAGAATACTCAGCCCAATCGCCATCAAAGGAGTTAGGGATGAGCATGTGGTTGTAGCATGGAATGGCACAGTGCCTGGATACTTCACCAGGAAGGTATCTGCCCTCTAGCAGCAGTAGGGTGATCTTGATGAGGTCCAATCCACAAACGTAAAGAATTTAGGTTGATAACGGCTTAAATTTTACAGAAATTTTTACGGATTCAGAGAAAAATCATAGAAATCAAGGTCTTATTGCAGGTGCCAGGCTTAAAGGTGCTTATTACCGTTCTGATACTTCCAGGAGGCGCCATGGCTGCCTCCCGCGAAAACGGAGCTGAAACAAGAAACCCGCTTCATACCTGAAGCGGGTTTCTTTTTGTCTGAAGCCGGTGCTCTGACAAGGCGTCAGCCTTCCTCGAGTGCCGTTCTGGCAAATTGGGCGTCCAGTTCCGGCGTTGCTCCGCTGATACCGATGCCGCCGATATGCCTGCCGTTCGCGTCCATGATCGGCAGGCCGCCTTCCAGCAGGGTGAACCCGGGGAGCGAGGCGTAGGGATTGGCCGGCAGCGCGGTGCTGCGCTCGCCGAGCGAGCGGGTCGACAGAGGGAAGCGGGCGGATGTCTCTGCCTTGAGCTGCGCGACCTGGATGCTGCCGCTGCTGGTGCCATCCATGCGGTGGAAGTACTTCAGGTTGCCGTGGTTGTCGACGATGCTGATGACAATGGCAAAGCCTTGGGCGCGGGCGGCACGCTCTGCGGCATCGGCCATGCTCCGTGCTCGCTCGGTTGTGATCTGCTGCGTGGTGGGAGGCGTGTGAACATTGTCTGCCGTCGCCGCTACGGTGGGTTGAAGGAACACCGAAGTGCCAATCAAGAGAGTGGTCAAAAGGTACTTGATGCTCATGCCCGTGAGCCTCGTCCATGTGTGGCCCGTTAACCTAACAGGCACAGGATATTTCGCGACGTAGTACGTTTCCGATAGCGACGTAGTGCTGTTCTTGAATGCCGTCATGTGGCTTGAACTTTGGAACTGACGATGGCTATCGTCACGCTCCTCCCATTCAGGAACCGAGACATGGATGTGCTCATGGGGCTGCTGGCGGCCGTACTCTGGGGAGCCACCGACTTTCTGGTCGGCATGAATGCCCGGGCGGTCGGGGTAAAGCGGGCGGTATTCTTCGGACAGTTGTTGGGCCTGTTATTGATGGGGCTCATCATTGCCGTATCTTCCCAGCAACTCATCAAGATGGTCGCGGCCCCGGCGAGCGTGCTGCTGCTCGCCTGCCTGGCGGCGCTGTGTACCCTGAGCGGCGCGTTGGCTCTTTCGAAGGCGTTCGCGATCGGCAAGACCTCGGTGGTGGCGCCGCTGGTGACTTCCTATGGCGTGTTCACCACGCTGCTCGCCTGGCTGGGCGGCGAGACGCTGGGCACCTGGCAGATCTTCGGGTTGCTGACCTGCTTTCTGGGTGTGGTCCTGGCCAGCCGTGAGGCAAAGGGCGGCAGTGGGCAAGCGCCTGCGGACGGTCGGCTGTCGGTCGGCTTCGCCCTGCTGGCGGCGCTGCTGTATGGCGTCAGCTTCTGGGTTCAGGGCAAGTACGCCCTGCCAGTGCTGGGGCCGGTGAACATGCTGGCGCTGGGCTACGGGGTGGGGGTTCTGTTCCTGCTGCCTGAAGCACTGCGAATGTTTCGAAACCAGGTTACGGTCAGGCTCAAGACCTGGGGGACCTTGTGTGGAGCCAGCCTTTTCAACCTGGGAGGCTTCTCGGCGTTTTCCTGGGGCGCGTTGCATGGCTCGATCGCAGTCGTCACGGTGATCAGTACCTTGTCCGGAGGCATCGCCGCCATTCTCGGCTTCCTGTTCTACCGTGAGCGCCTGTCCCTGCTGCAGATCGTCGGGGTGCTCCTGGTGCTGGCGGGCGCGGTCCTGTTGCATCTGTATGGATAAGGCGGCGATTTGCCTTGCGCCTGATCCAGATCATCGCGCTTTGCAGATTCTTGACTAGGCTTAACAGTTGGCGGTGTCTGTCCACCGCCACCGTGAAGTCCCTGAGGCGCCGGCCAAGTCCCGCGCGCCCGAGAACCTGATCAGGAGTGCACGATGGATCTCAACCGTCGGCAATTCTTCAAGGTCGCCGCCGTCGGCCTTGGAGGCTCGAGCCTTGCGGCGTTGGGCATGGCCCCGACACCCGCGTTCGCCGAGCAGGTGCGCCACTTCAAGCTGGCGCATACCAAAGAAACCCGTAACACCTGCCCTTATTGCTCGGTCGGCTGCGGCCTGATCATGTACAGCCAGGGTGACGCGGGCAAGAACGTCAAACAGAATATCATCCACATCGAGGGCGACGCGGACCATCCGGTCAACCGCGGCACCCTGTGCCCGAAAGGCGCCGGCCTGCTGGACTTTATCCACAGCCCCAGCCGCCTCAAGTACCCCGAGGTGCGCAAGCCGGGCAGCAACGAGTGGACCCGCATCGACTGGGACGAAGCCCTCGACCGCGTCGCCGAGCTGATGAAACAGGACCGCGACGCCAACTTCATCGAGAAGAACGCCCAGGGCCAGACGGTCAACCGCTGGCTCACCACCGGCTTTCTCGCCGCGTCCGCCGCTTCCAGCGAAGCGGGCTACCTGACGCACAAGGTGATCCGTTCGCTGGGCATGCTGGGGTTCGATAACCAGGCGCGTGTCTGACACGGCCCGACGGTGGCAAGTCTTGCCCCGACGTATGGCCGTGGCGCGATGACCAATCACTGGTCTGACATCGCCAACGCAAACCTGGTCCTGGTGATGGGCGGCAACGCCGCTGAAGCGCACCCGTGCGGCTTCAAGTGGGTGACCGAAGCCAAGGCGCACAACAAGGCGCGGCTGATCGTGGTCGACCCGCGATTTACCCGTACCGCCTCGGTGGCTGATTACTACGCGCCGATCCGTACCGGCAGCGACATCGCCTTCATGGGCGGGCTGATCAATTACCTGCTGAGCAACGACAAGATCCAGCACGAGTACGTGCGCAACTACACCGACGTGTCGTTTATCGTCAAAGAGAACTATGGCTTCGAGGACGGGCTGTTCAGCGGCTATGACGCGGCCAAGCGCGTGTACGCCGACAAGTCCGGGTGGGGCTACGAGCTGGGCGAGGACGGCTATGCGAAGGTCGACCCGACGCTGCAGCACCCGCGTTGCGTCTACCAGCTGATGAAGCAGCACTACAGCCGCTACACGCCGGAACTGGCGAGCATGACTTGCGGCATGCCCCAGGACCAGATGATGAAGATCTGGGAAGAGATCGCCACCTGCTCGACACCGGGCAAGACCATGACGATCCTCTATGCCTTGGGCTGGACCCAGCACTCCATCGGCGCGCAGATCATCCGCAGCGCGGCCATGGTGCAGTTGCTGCTGGGCAACGTCGGCATGCCGGGGGGCGGGGTCAACGCCTTGCGTGGGCACTCCAACATCCAGGGCCTGACCGACCTGGGGCTGCTGTCGAACTCGCTGCCGGGCTACCTCACCCTGGCCGGCGACGCCGAGCAGGACTACGCCGCCTACATCGACAAGCGCGCCTCCAAGCCGCTGCGGCCGGGGCAGCTGTCGTACTGGCAGAACTACGGCAAGTTCCACGTCAGCCTGATGAAGGCCTGGTACGGCGCCAACGCCACCGCCGCCAACAACTGGGGCTACGACTGGCTGCCCAAGCTCGACGTGCCGGCCTACGACGTGTTGCGCATGTTCGAGATGATGGGCCAGGGCAAGGTCAACGGCTACATGTGCCAGGGCTTCAACCCCATCGCCGCGCTGCCGGACAAGAACCGCGTCACCGCGGCCCTGGCCAAGCTCAAGTGGCTGGTGGTCATGGACCCGCTGGCCACCGAGACCTCCGAGTTCTGGCGCAACGCCGGCGCGTTCAACGACGTCGACACCGCCAACATCCAGACCGAGGTGATCCGCCTGCCCACCACTTGCTTCGCCGAGGAAGACGGCTCGCTGGTCAACAGCAGCCGCTGGCTGCAGTGGCACTGGAAGGGCGCCGACGGTCCGGGCGAGACCCGCACCGACGTGCACATCATGAGCGAGCTGTTCCTGCGCCTGCGCAAGCGTTACCAGGCCGAAGGCGGCACCTATCCCGACCCGATGCTCAACCTCAGCTGGCCGTACAAGGTCCCGGAAGAGCCTTCGCCCGAAGAGCTGGCCAAGGAGATGAACGGCTGGGCGGTCAGCGACCTCACCGACGCCACCGGCGCCACGCTCAAGGCCGGTCAGCAACTGGCCGGCTTCGCCCAGATGAAGGACGACGGCAGCACCGCGTCGGGCTGCTGGATCTTCGCCGGTTGCTGGACCGAGCAGGGCAACCAGATGGCCCGGCGCGACAACAGCGACCCGTACGGCATGCACCAGGTGCAGAACTGGGCCTGGGCCTGGCCGGCCAACCGGCGGATCCTCTACAACCGTGCCTCCAGCGACCCGCAGGGTAAGCCGTGGGATCCGGAGAAGAAACGCCTGGTGTGGTGGAACGGCAAGGCCTGGACCGGCACCGACGTGCCGGACTTCAAGGTCGACTCGCCGCCGGAAGCGGGGATGAATCCGTTCATCATGAACCCCGAGGGCGTGGCGCGGTTCTTCGCCATCGACAAGATGGCCGAGGGGCCGTTCCCTGAGCACTACGAGCCGTTCGAGACGCCGATCGGTATCAACCCGCTGCATCCGCAGAACAAGAAGGCCACCAGCAACCCGGCCGGACGGATCTTCGATTCGGTGTGGGACACCCTCGGCACCCACGACGAGTTCCCCCATGCGGCGACCACCTACCGGCTGACCGAGCACTTCCACTTCTGGAGCAAGCATTGCCGGCTCAACGCCATTGCCCAGCCCGAGCAGTTCGTCGAGATCGGCGAGGTGCTGGCGAACGAGAAGGGCATCAAGGCCGGCGACCGGGTGCGGGTGTCGAGCAAGCGCGGCTATATCGACGCGGTGGCGGTGGTGACCAAGCGGATCCGTCCGTTGCAGGTCAACAACCAGACCGTGCACCAGATCGGCATCCCGTTGCACTGGGGGTTCACCGGTAGCACGCGGCACGGCTTCCTGACCAACACCCTGGTGCCGTTCCTCGGTGATGGCAACACGCAGACGCCGGAGTCCAAGTCGTTCCTCGTCAAAGTGGAGAAACTCTGATGGCCAGCCAAGACATCATCGCCCGCTCGGCCACCACCACCGTACCGCCCTCGGTACGCCAGCAGCAGGAAGTCGCCAAGCTGATCGACACCACCAAGTGTATCGGCTGCAAGGCCTGCCAGGTGGCGTGCTCGGAGTGGAACGAACTGCGTGACGAGGTCGGCCACAACCACGGCACCTACGACAACCCCCAGGACCTCAGCGCCGAGACCTGGACCCTGATGCGCTTCACCGAGCACGAGCGCGACGACGGCAACCTGGAGTGGCTGATCCGCAAGGACGGCTGCATGCACTGTGCCGAGCCCGGTTGCCTGAAGGCTTGCCCGAGCCCGGGGGCGATCATCAAGCATGCCAACGGTATCGTCGACTTCAACCAGGACCACTGCATCGGTTGCGGCTATTGCATCACCGGCTGCCCGTTCAACATCCCGCGCATCTCGCAGAAGGATCACAAGGCGTACAAGTGCACCCTGTGTTCCGACCGCGTGAGCGTGGGCCTGGAGCCGGCCTGCGTGAAGACCTGCCCGACCGGGGCGATCGTCTTCGGCAGCAAGGAGGAGATGAAGGTGCATGCCGACGAGCGCATCGTCGACCTGAAGTCGCGGGGGTACGAGAACGCCGGGCTGTACGATCCGGATGGCGTCGGCGGCACCCATGTGATGTACGTGCTGCACCACGCCGACACGCCGAGGATCTACGCCGGCCTGCCGGACCAACCGGTGATCAGCCCGTTGGTGGGGCTGTGGAAGGGCTTCAGCAAGCCCCTGGCGCTGCTGGCCATGGGCGCGGCGGTGCTGGCCGGGTTCTTCCACTATGTACGCGTGGGGCCGCAGCGGGTCGAGGAGGACGAACACCCGGCGCCTGTGGATAACACGGTCCACGAGGTCGACCCGGCGGTGCATGTCTATGATCCGAACCGCCCGGGCGGGCAGGGGGAGCAGCGGCCATGAATGACAATAAGCCTATCCTGCGCTACAACGCCAACGAACGGAGCAACCACTGGGTCGTGGCGATCCTGTTCGTGCTGGCCGGCCTTTCGGGGCTGGCGCTGTTCCATCCGGCACTGTTCTGGCTCAGCCACCTGTTTGGCGGCGGGCCGTGGACGCGGATCCTTCACCCGTTCATCGGCGTGGGCATGTTCGTGTTCTTCCTCGGGCTGGTGCTGCGCTTCTGGCGCGCCAACTTCATCACCGCCAACGACCGCCTGTGGCTGCGCCGCATCGACCGGGTGATGCTCAACAAGGAAGAGGGCGTGCCGCCGGTCGGCAAGTACAACGCCGGGCAGAAGCTGCTGTTCTGGACCTTGCTGGCCTGCATGCTGGTGCTGCTGGTCAGCGGCGTGGTGATCTGGCGCGCGTACTTCAGCCATTGGTTCGGCATCGAGGTCATTCGCCTGTCCACGCTGTTGCATGCCCTGGCGGCGTTCGTGCTGATCCTCAGCATCATCGTGCACATCTATGCCGGGATCTGGATCAAGGGCTCGATCGGCGCCATGCTGCATGGCTGGGTGAGCCGCGCCTGGGCGCGCAAGCACCATGAACTGTGGTACCGGGAAGTGACCGGCGACAAGTCGCCACACAACCACGGTGGAAAAGAAGGATGACCGTTTGAGCACGATTCTCGAACCTGGACAGATCGAAGCGTCGGCAGTGATGCCGCCGTTTCTGCACCTGCCCGCCGCCCACCTCTTCGAGGTGCGCGCCACACGGCTTGAGCAACTGGCCGAGGGTAACGCCCTGGGTGATTACCTGCGGTTGATGGCCCGGCTGTGCCGGATTCAGCAGCAGCTTGTGGATAACCCGCCTGCGGGATTACCGGTGGCCGAAGAGCGCCAGCGCCTGTGTATAAGTCATGGTTTGCCGCCCCTGGCGGCCGACAGCCTGGTGCGTGAAGGGCCTTGGTTGGTCTGGTTGCAGGCGTTGCTCGAGCGCTTCGAGACCGCATCCGACGGGCCACTGGCCGAGGCGCTGGATGCGTTGCGTGGCAGCGACGATGCCCAGCGCAAGGGCTGGGCTATCGCCCTGCTCGGTGGCCAGTACGATGCAGTGCCGGCGGCGCTGGTGCCCTTCATTGGCGCCGCGTTGCAGGCGGCGTGGTCCAGCTGGCTGCTGGCCTTGCCTGCGCCTGAGCTCAAGCCTGCGGGCAGCCTGGCCCAGTGCCCAGCCTGTGGATCGCCGGCCATGGCCGGGGTAGTGCGTAACCGTGGCAAGCATAATGGCCTGCGCTACCTGGCCTGCTCGCTGTGTGCCTGCGAATGGCATGTGGTGCGGGTCAAGTGCGTGTACTGCGAGTCGAGCAAGGACCTGCGCTACAGTAACCTCGAGGATGACCGCCACGCGCCGGGCAAGGCGCCGCTGCGCGCCGAGTGCTGCCCGGGGTGCCAGAGCTACCTCAAGCAGTGCTACCTGGAGAACGACGCCGCGGCCGAGCCGCTGGCCGACGACCTGGCGAGCCTGGCGCTGGACATGCGCCTGGACGAGGAGGGTTTCCATCGGCTGGCGCCGAACCTGCTGTTGGCGCCAGGGTAGTGTCTACACTGCAATACCGAGTCGCCTGATTCGCGGGCAAGCCCGCTCTCACAGGAAGCGTACAGTACCTGTGGGAGCGGGCTTGCCCGCGAAGAGGCCGGAACAGACAACGGATTTGTTTAAGGTAGTACTGATGTCTTCAACCCTCGCCAGCGACACCCCACGCCTGCCTTCCATCGACACCTTGCTGCGCCATCCGGCCTGCGCCCCGCTGATCGACCGACACGGTCGTGACGCCACGCTGGCCACCCTGCGCCAGTTGCTCGACGACCTGCGCGAGCCTGCTCGCCTCGGCCAACTGAGTGCCACCGAACTGACCGCCGAAGTGCTCCTGGGCCGAGCCGGCGAACGCCTGGCCATCCAGCAGCGCAGCCAGGTGCGCCGGGTGTTCAACCTCACCGGCACGGTGCTGCACACCAACCTGGGCCGGGCCTTGCTGCCCGAGGAAGCGATCGACGCCATGCAGACCGCCGCCCGCTATCCGCTGAACCTGGAGTTCGACCTCAACACCGGCAAGCGCGGCGACCGCGACGACCTGATCGAAAGCCTGATCCGCGAGCTGACCGGCGCCGAGGCCGTCACCGTGGTCAACAACAACGCCGCCGCCGTGCTGCTGGCGCTCAACAGCCTGGGCGCGCGCAAGGAAGGGATCATCTCCCGGGGCGAGCTGATCGAGATCGGCGGCGCCTTCCGCATCCCCGACATCATGGCGCGCGCGGGGGTGAAGCTGCACGAGATCGGCACCACCAACCGCACCCACGCCCGCGACTATGAAGCCGCGATCAACCCGCGCACGGGCCTGCTGATGCGCGTGCATTGCAGCAACTACAGCATCCAGGGTTTCACTACCCAGGTGCCTACCGCGGAACTGGCGCGCATCGCTCATGCTCATGAGTTGCCGCTGCTTGAAGACCTGGGCAGCGGCAGCCTGCTCGACCTGACCCGTTGGGGCTTGCCGGCCGAGCCGACCGTGCGCCAGGCGCTGGCCGATGGCGCCGACATCGTCACGTTCAGTGGCGACAAACTGCTCGGCGGGCCGCAGGCGGGGATCATCGTCGGGCGCAAGGAGCTGATCGCGAGGATCAAGAAGAATCCGCTCAAGCGTGCCCTGCGGGTCGACAAGATCACCCTTGCGGCACTCGAAGCCGTGCTGGCGCTGTATCGCAACCCGGACCGCCTGGTCGAGCGCCTGCCGAGCCTGCGCCTGCTCACCCGGCCCCAGGCCGAGATCGCCGCCCAGGCCGAGCGCCTGGCGCCTGAACTGGCCGCACGGCTGGGGACGCAATGGACGGTTAGCGTCGAACCGGCCCTGGGCATGATCGGCAGCGGCAGCCAGCCCGTGGCGCGCCTGCCCAGCGCGGCCTTGTGCCTGCGCCCGCAGGTGTCGAAGAAACTGCGCGGGCGCAGCCTGCATGTGTTGGAGCGGGCGCTGCGCGACCTGCCGGTGGCGGTACTCGGCCGCATCGATGACGATGCCCTGTGGCTCGACCTGCGCCAGTTGGACGATGAGGCCCAGTGGCTGGCGCAACTGCCGGCGTTGCAGTTGGGGCCGGTGCAGTGATCGTCGGTACCGCCGGCCACATCGACCACGGCAAGACCGCGCTGCTCCAGGCCCTGACCGGCCAAGCCGGCGACACACGCCAGGAGGAGCGTGCCCGGGGCATGACCATCGATCTTGGCTACCGCTATGCCCCGTTGGCCGAAGGCGCGCCGCTGACAGGCTTTATCGATGTGCCTGGCCACGAGCGTTTTATCCACAACATGCTTGCCGGCGCCCATGGCATCGACCTGGTGCTGCTGGTGGTGGCCGCCGACGACGGGGTGATGCCGCAGACTCGTGAGCACCTGTCGATCATCGAACTGCTGGGTATTCCCCAGGCGCTGGTGGTCATCAGCAAATGCGACCGGGTCGAGCCGGCGCGGTTGATCGAAGTCCAGGCCCAGGTCACCGAACTGCTCGCGCCTGGGCCCTATGCCGGGGCCAGGCAATTTCCGGTTTCGAGCCTGTCCGGCGCGGGAATCGACGCCCTGCGCGAGGCCTTGCTGGCGGCCGAGGCGCATGTGCGCCAGCGCAGCGTGCGCGGCGGTTTCCGCCTGGCCGTGGACCGGGCCTTCGCGGTTTCCGGGGCAGGGGTGGTGGTCACCGGCACGGCGCTGGCCGGGCGGGTCAGCGTCGGCGACACCTTGCTGTTGGGCAAGGTAGGCAAACCGGTGCGGGTGCGTGGCCTGCACGCGCAAAACCAGGCGGCATTGGTCGCCGAGGCAGGGCAGCGGGTGGCATTGAATATCAGCGCGGAAAAGCTCTCGGCCGAACAGGTACATCGCGGCGACTGGCTGCTACCTGAGTGGTTGCATGCACCCAGCGTGCGAGTGGATATCGACCTCACCTTGCTGGCCGGAGAAACACGCGTGTTCGAGCACTTCAGCGCGGTGCACGTGCACCTGGGGACCCAGGATGTCACTGCCCGGGTCGCGTTGCTCGAAGGGGAACGGCTCGAGGCTGGCCAGCGCATGTTCGCCCAACTGCTGCTCAATGCACCGTTGCAGGCAGTGCATGGGGATCGTCTGGTTCTGCGCGACCAGCGCGCCCAGCGCACGCTGGGTGGTGGCCGTGTGCTCGATCCATTCGCCCCGAGCCGGCAGCGGCGCAGCGAGGCGCGCTTGCGCCAGTTGCAGGTGTTGCGCAATGCCGACGGCCTCGAGCGGGCGTTGCCGGCCTTGCTGGAGGCAGCCCCGGGCGGGCTCGAGCCCCGGCGTCTGGAGCGTCAGTTCAATCGCCTGCGTGAGACCTGGCAGTTGCCGGATGCGGTGCTGGTGATTGCCACGCGTCAAGGTCAGTTGCTGTTCGATTGCCTACAGTGGCAGGCGCTCAAACGACAAGTGCTGGAGCGCCTGGCGCAGTTCCATGAACAGGAGCCTGATCAGCTTGGCCCGGACCGTGACCGACTGCGCCGCTTTACCGCATTGCCGTTGGAGCGGCCTGCGTTTGTCAGCCTGTTGGATGAGTTGCTGGGCGAAGGCGCGATCAGCAGCAGTGGCCCGTGGCTGCACCTGCCGGATCACCGGGTCCAGTTGAGCGAGGCGGATACCGCGTTGTGGGCGCGTCTGTTGCCCCGCCTGTTGGCGGGCGAGTTCGATCCGCCCTGGGTGCGGACCCTGGCCGGCGAGGAGGGCTGCGACGAGGCTGACGTGCGCCTGCTGTTGCGCAAGCTTGCCCGGTTGGGCCTGGTGCACCAGGTGGTGCGTGACCTGTTTTACCCGGAGACGACGTTCAAGCGCATGGCAGAGCTGCTGTTGCGTCAGGCCGAGACATCGCCGATAGTGCAGGTCGCGGCGTTTCGCGATGGTTTGGCCATCGGTCGCAAGCGCACTGTGCAGATTCTCGAGTATTTCGACCGCGTTGGCTTGACCCGACGAGTTGGCGACCTGCGTCATATCCGCGTCGACAGCGCCCTGGCCCAACCGTAACGCGGGCCCTGATTTCAAGGAAGGCAATCGCGCCCGGTGGCGCGGCCGGGCTTCAAACCCGGTTGGGGACGGCAGCCGTTCCCGGGCAGGTTCGACTCCCGCTGCCTTCCGCCACTTTTCCAGAGGCTGAAACGATCGCGGGGCAAGCCCGCTCCCACGGATTTGTGGGAGCGGGCTTGCCCCGCGATGGCGAACGGACGATCTGCGAGTCAGGCGCGCTCGCCGCACAGGTCCAGCGCGAACCAATGTTCCGCCGCCTGCACGTCCAACCCTGCGCCCAACAGCGCAAACAGCTTGCCCAGCGCCGCCTCGCGGGTCATGCCACCGCCACTGACCAGACCGGTGTCACGCAGACGGCTGCCGGCGGCATAGGTGTCGAATACCACCGAACCTTCCGGACACTGGCTGATGGCAACGATCATCACCCCACCCTGGCGGGCGTCGTGCAGCACGTCGAGCAGTGCCTGGTCGTCGGACGGGCCGGTGCCACTGCCGTAGCACTCCAGCACCAGCCCCTGGATGCCACTGTCGAACAGGCCACGCAGATGTTCGGCGGCAAGGCCAGGGAACACCGGCATGACCGCCAGCTTGACCGGCTGGCGTGGCTGACGGTAGTCCAGGCGGGTCGGCAGCTCAGAAGTGTGTTCGCCCTCGCGATGGCGGGGCAGCACGGTGAAGGCGTCGAACGCCTCGCTGCGCAACTTCGAGGCGCGGCAGCCGTGCAGCAGCTGACCGTGGAAGTACAGCTGCACGCCGTCTTCCAGGCCGTTTTCGAACAGGTTCAGGGCGCCGACGAGGTTGGCCCAGGCATCGCTGTCCGGCGCGCCGGCCGGTAGCATGGAACCGGTCAACAGCACTGGTGCTGGCAGGCCCAGCAACAGGAACGACAGGGCCGCGGCGCTGTAGGCCAGGGTATCGGTGCCATGCAGCACCAGCACGCCGTCGTGGCCATCACGCTCGACCGCCTCGACGATGGCATCGCGCATCGCCAGCCAGTTGGCCTGTTGCATGTTGGCGCTGTCGATCAGTGGGTTCAGCTCACGCAGCGACCAGTGCACCTTTGGCGCGTCGCCGCAGTTGGCGAAGTGGTCACGCATGCGCGCTTCGAAGCCACCGGCCGGCGCGAGGCCTTCGGCGGTCTGTAGCATGCCGATTGTGCCACCGGTGTAAAGGACGAGAAGATTCTTGACTGCACGCATGGGAATTTTCCGTAGCGATGTAGCGAAGGAAGAGGCAGCCGCCCACGGACGGGGCGGCTGGGGCAGGGGAGAATATCAGCGCTGAGCGTGCGCCTGAACGGCGGCTTTGTCAGTGGCTGTTTCAGCCTGCGGATTGGCCGGCCAGGCGGCACGGTCCAGGTCCAGGTCGGTGAACTTGCTGGAGTCGAACACTGGCTGCTTGATACCAGCCTTGCGCTGAGCGTCGTAGTCGCGCATGACGCGCAGGCCGACTTTGAACAGCATGGCCAGGGCGATCAGGTTGACGAATGCCAGGCAGGTCATGGTGATGTCGGCGAAGGCGAACACGGTCGACAGGTCCTGCGTCGAACCCCACACCACCAGCGCCAGTACCAGGCCGCGGAAAGTCATCAGCACGGAGCGGTTGCGGCTGAGGAACTGCAGGCTGTTTTCGCCCAGGTAGTAGTTGTAGAGAATGCAGGTGAAGACGAACAGCGACAGCGCGACGCTGACGAAGATGCGGCCCCAGTCACCGACCACGGCGGCCAGCGAGTTCTGGGTCAGGACGATGCCGTCACCTTCGAAGCCCGGGGTGTAGAAGCCCGACAGCAGGATCAGCAGCGCGGTGCAGGTGCAGATCACGAAGGTGTCGAGGAACACGCTGAAGGCCTGGACTACGCCTTGGGCGCCCGGGTGCTTCACGGCGGCCACGGCGGCGACGTTCGGCGCGCTGCCCAGGCCTGCTTCGTTGGCGAACACGCCACGCTTCACGCCCATGACGATGGCGCTGCCGAGCAGGCCAGCGAACGCAGGGTCGAGGCCGAAGGCGCTCTTGAAGATGGTTTCCAGCATGGCCGGGACGTGTTCGATCTGGGTGCCGATCACGTACAGGGTCACGCCGATGTAGGCCAGGGTCTTGACCGGTACCAGCAGGTCGGACACTGCGGCGATGCGCTTGATACCGCCGATGAAGGTCAGGGCCAGCAGGGCTGCCAAGACGATACCGGTGTGTTTCGGATCGAAGGCAAAGGCGTTCTGCAGCGAGTGGGTCACGGTGTACGACTGCAGGCCGATGAAGGCGAAGCCGTAGGTGACCAGCAGCAGGATCGAGAACACGATCGCCATGCTTTTCAGCTTCAGGCCGTGCTGGATGTAGTACGCCGGGCCGCCGCGGTACAGGCCATCGCCATCGGCGCGCTTGTAGACCTGGGCCAGGGTGCATTCGAAGAAGCTGCTGGACATGCCCACCAGCGCGGTGACCCACATCCAGAACACGGCGCCCGGGCCACCGAGGGTCACGGCGATACCGACACCGGCGATGTTACCGGCGCCGACGCGACCGGCCAGGCTCAGCATCAAGGCCTGGAACGAGCTCAGTTGGCCTGCCTGGCCGCGAAGGGATTCCTTGAAGACACCGAACATGTGGCCGAAATGGCGGAACTGGACGAACCGCGAGCGGATGGTGAAGTAACCGCCGAGTCCGACGATCAGCACGATGAGCAGTTTCCCCGAGAGGAAATCGTTGAGTGCTTCGAGCATTGGAAAATGACCTCGATTCTTATTCTTCGCGTGGAAAGACCAGCGGGCGGCAGGCGCACCGCTTTTCATTGGGGGCGCATGGTTGGCTATGACAACTGTGGTTACAATTTCGCGGGTTGCTCCGTTTTGGTGCGACTTGATGCTAGAATGGCGTCACTCGCATCATCCGGACCTGCGCATCATGGGCGATCATTTCGCTATCAACCTCAAATTGGCCTGTAGCCACTACCGCTCTATCTCCGAGGTTTGCCGGCAGCTGTCGATCAATCGCGCGCAGTTCAACAAGTACCTGAGCGGTCAGAGCCGTCCGACGGCTTACAACCTCAAACGCATCGGCGATTTCTTCGGGGTCGAGGATTACGAGCTGGGTCTGCCGGCCGAACAGTTCGCCCGCTTGATCGGCGCACGCACCCAGGAACAGCGTGTCGGTCCTCAGGACGACCCGATCAGCGAACTGTTCAGGCCGCTGCATAAAGAAGCCGGCAACCTGTCGCGCTATTGCGGCTACTACTTCGAATATTCCAACTGCATGTCGGTGCCAGGCTCGATCCTGGTGTCGCTGGTGCATCTGTGGGAGGAGCGCGGCAGCTTTTTGTTCGAGCGCCAGGAACGCCAGGAGCGCAGCAGCGGCCTCGACCAGCACGCCGAGGTGCGTTGCCGCTACCTCGGCGCGGCGTTCCAGCTGCAGGACCGGATGTTCCTGATCGACTACGAGTCGCTGACCTTCAACGAGATGAGCCAGACGATTCTCATCCCCAGCTTCAAGAGCCGCATCAGCCGCCTGAACGGCCTCAAGACCGGGGTTTCCAGCGGTGACCGGCGCAATCCGGCGTGCACCCGGGTGGTGTGGGAATACCTGGGCGAGGAGATCAACCGCATCAACGCCTACCGGCAGATCAAGCTGTACCGCCCGGACGATCCGCGCATCGATGACGACATACGTGATCGGCTGAGCGCGGGGATGGTCAGCAACGGGTTGTTCGAGATCGAGTGAGCCATCATTGGCCGCGCATTGGGAGCGGGCGCCGCAGGACTAGTCGAGAATGAACGCCGCCACCGCATCGGCCACCTGGTCCGCGACCTCCGGCCGGGCGCGCAGGTGCGCGGCGATGCCGTGGTCGCAGTCGGTGAGCATCAGGCACTCCACATGGGGCGCCGGCACCGAGCGCAGCAACGCGTGGGTGACCTCCTCGGGAATCGGGCTGTAGCGCTCGACGCCCGCCAGCCGCCGGGTACCGGCCGAGGTGCCGGGCCCCTGGCCGTGGACCCTGGAGTTGAGCCCGTCGTATTCGCCGATCACCAGCAGCACGCGGCCCTGGAACTGGCGCAGGAAGGCGTAGCTGTCGCAGTCGAGGAAGGCATAAGGCTTGCGGATGGCCTCGCTGAAGGCCGGCCCGAAGGGCGCGGCATGGGCCGCGTCGGGGTAGACCGCCGGGCAGATCAGCACCAGCTTGCGCACGCTGGGGCGCTGGGCGGCCAGCTTCAGGGCTATGGACGCGCCCAGGCTGTGGCCGACCAGGGTGTCGCTGCGCGTGTCCAGATGCCGGTGAAAGCGCAAGGCCTCCTGCAGGTTGATGTCCAACGAGGCGTCCTTGGCCCCTGGTTCGCTGGCCAGGCTGTGGCCGGACAGGTTGCCGGTCAACGAGCCGATGCCCTGCTGCTGGAGGCGGTAGAGCAACGGGTTGAGGCGGGTGAAGTCGGAGCGTGCGCCGCCGACCACGAATACCGTGGGGGCACGCTCGGCGTCTGGCAGCAGCAGGCGTGCCTGCTGGCGATAGTCGGCAAAATCCTCGTCAATGAACCGCTCCGGGCCGGGCGCGGGCTCGTCGAATTGCCATCTGGCGCGCTGTGCAGTGTTCAGTTCGGCATCCATGTTGATCTCCTTGAACAGGCCTGGCGCAGTATAAGTAGCTGTCGGCAAAGGCGGAATACCGCCCCGACCGGTGCCAATCGCCACCCGGCGCGCGCCAGGCCTTGCCTGGGTTGGACTTCCCCTGTCGGAAACAGCAAAATGAACCCCTTTCCTCCATCGACCAGACCGGACCTGTTGACTCTATGCGTATGCGCCTGATGCTGTTGGGTGGTGGCAATGCCCTCGGGCAAGCGCTGATTCGTCTTGGGGCCGAGGAAGATATCGCCTTCCTGGCGCCTCGCCCGCCGGAAAACGGCTGGGATCCGGCCAGCCTGACCCTGCTGCTCGACGAGCAACGTCCGCACGCCGTGGTCAACCTGGCCTATTATTTCGACTGGTTCCAGGCCGAGTCCGTCAGCGAGCAACGCCTGGCCCAGCAGGAGCGGGCGGTGGAGCGGCTCGCCGAGCTGTGCCAGCACCACGAGATGATCCTTGTGCAACCGTCCAGCTACCGTGTGTTCGATGGCTCGCGCGCCACTGCCTACAGCGAGAAGGACGAGCCGGTGCCACTCGGCCTGCGCGGCCAGGCGCTCTGGCGCATCGAGCAGAGCGTGCGCGCCACCTGCCCGCAGCATGTGCTGCTGCGCTTCGGCTGGCTGCTGGACGAAAGCATCGACGGCGCGCTCGGGCGCTTCCTGACCCGCGCCGAACAGCCCCAGGAATTGCTGCTGGCCGATGACCGCCGCGGCAACCCGACGCCGGTGGACGACGCCGCGCGGGTGATCCTCTCGGTGCTCAAGCAGCTCGATTGCCAGGCGCCGCTGTGGGGCACCTACCACTATGCTGGCAACGAGGCTACCACGCCGCTGGTGCTCGGCCAGGCGATCCTCACCGAGGCCACCCAGTGGCGCAAGCTGGCCGTTCAGGCGCCGACCGCCCAGGCCCACGCCGCCCGCCCGGATGCCAGCGAGGAGCCACAGCACGCGGTGCTGGCCTGCAAGAAGATCCTTCACACTTTCGGCATCAAGCCCCGCGCCTGGCGCGCCGGCTTGCCGCCCCTACTGGACCGATTCTACCGACATGGCTGACGCCCCCATCCTGATCACCGGCGGTGCCGGCTTCATTGGCTCCCACCTGTGCGATGCGTTGCTGGAGAAAGGCTACGCGGTGCGTATCCTAGACGACCTGTCGACCGGCAAGCGCAGCAACCTGCAGCTCGGCCATCCGCGTCTTGAACTGCTCGAAGGCGATGTCGCCGACGCCGCCCTGGTGGCCCGTGCCGCCACTGGTTGCCAGGCGGTAGTGCACCTGGCTGCGGTAGCCTCGGTGCAGGCCTCGGTGGAAAATCCGGTGAAGACCCACCAGAGCAACTTCATCGGCACGCTCAATGTCTGCGAGGCGATGCGCCTGAATGGCATCCGTCGCGTGCTGTTCGCCTCCAGCGCGGCGGTGTACGGCAACAATGGCGAAGGCCAGTCGATTGCCGAGGACACGCCCAAGGCACCGTTGACTCCCTATGCGGTGGACAAGCTGGCCAGCGAGCAGTACCTGGACTTCTACCGCCGCCAGCATGGGCTGGAGCCGGTGGTGTTCCGCTTCTTCAATATCTTCGGGCCGCGCCAGGATCCTTCCTCGCCGTATTCGGGGGTGATCAGCATCTTCTGCGAGCGCGCCACCCAGGGTACGCCGATCACCGTGTTCGGTGATGGCGAGCAGACCCGCGACTTCCTGTTCGTCGGCGATCTGGTCCAGGTGATGGTGCAGGCACTTGAACAGCCGGTGGTGGAAGAGGGCGCGGTGAATATCGGCCTGAACCAGGCGACTTCGCTGAACCAGTTGCTCAAGGCACTGGAGCAGGTGGTGGGCGGTTTGCCGGCGGTCAGCTACGGTCAGGCCCGCTCGGGCGATATCCGCCATTCGCGGGCAGACAATTCGCGCTTGCTGGCGCGTTTCGCGTTCCCTGAGCCCACGCCGTTCGTCGAGGGGCTGGCGCGGTTGCTCGGCAAGGTCTGAATCCCCATCGCGGAGCAAGCCCACTCCCACGCCGCCATGGGGGTTGGTGGGAGCGGGCTTGCCCCGCGATGGCATCACGAATGCCGGACCACTTGCCGCCGGCAATCCTCCGGCCCCACCTCTCGCCCATCCCGGGCCCGCACCTGCAGCGTCTCCAGCCCCTGGCCGCGATCATCGACCAGCTGCGAGCGTGACTCCCCCTCCGTGAACAGGTAGCGCTCCCCCCACTGGCGCAAGCCGATCACGATCGGAAACACCGAGCGCCCCCGTTCGGTCAGCACATATTCCTTGTAGGCACTGCCATCCGAGGCCGGCTGCTGCACCAGCAGTTCCGCCTCCACCAGCAGCTTCAAGCGCGAGGCGAGGATGTTCTTCGCCAGCCCCAGGTTCTTCTGCAATTCGCTGAAGCGGCGCAGGCCGTCAAAGGCATCGCGCAGGATCATCAGCGCCCAACGGTCGCCGAGCACCTCCAAGGCGCGGGCCACAGGGCATTGCTGGTTGTTCTCGTCGAGCATGGCGCGATCCTTGGGTGTCTATCTGGTTGCAGAATAAAACCACCTTTGCTAGAAAGCCAGTCATGTGGTTTTAAATTGAAACCAGACTTGAAAGGGAGTCTTCGATGTCGACGCTCACCCGTGGATTGACGTTGTTGTTGGCCGCCGCCTGCGCACTGGCCGTGGCCACGGTGTATCTCGCCCAGCCGCTGCTGGAGTCGATGGCAGCGAGCCTTGGGGTGAGTAGCGCCCGCGCCGGCTTGATAGTGGGGATGACCCAGGCCGGCTATGCCTTGGGGTTGCTGCAGATCGTGCCGCTGGGGGATCTGCTTGATCGCAAGCAGCTGATCCTCGGCCAATTGCTCGTCTCGTCCGGCGCCTTGCTGGCCGTAGCCTTTGCCGTGGACTGGGCCGTGCTGCTGGCCGCAATGGCCCTGGTCGGCCTGGCTGCGGTGGTGGTGCAGGTGATGGTGGCGCATGCCGCCACGCTCGCCACGCCCGCCGAACAAGGGCAAGTAGTGGGCACGGTGACCAGCGGCGTGGTACTGGGCATCCTCTCGGCGCGCCTGGTATCAGGCGCGGTAGCCGACCTGCTCGGCTGGCAGGGTGTGTATGGCCTGGCGGCGGTGCTTGCGCTGGCAATGGCGGGGCTGCTCGCCTGGCGCTTGCCTGTCGCCAGGCCGCAGGGGCAGAGGCAGCGCTATCGGGCGTTGCTGGCATCGGTGCTGCGGCTGTATCGACATGACCGTCTGCTGCGTGAGCGCGGTGTGTTCGCGGTGCTGGTGTTCGCGGCGTTCAGCGTGCTGTGGAGTGCGATGGTGCTGCCCTTGAGCGCCGCGCCACTGGCACTGGATCACACGCAAGTCGGGCTGTTCGGTCTGGCCGGCGTGGCGGGGGCACTGGCGGCATCGCGTGCCGGGCGTCTGGCGGATCACGGACATGGACGGCGGGTGACTGGCTGGGCATTGGGTCTGCTGACCCTGTCGTGGCTGCCCATCGCCTACCTTGAGCAATCATTGCTGGCGCTGGTAGTCGGGATTCTGATGCTGGACCTGGCCGTGCAGGCGGTGCACGTGACTAACCAGAGCCTGCTGCTGGCGGGGCGCGGCGAGATGGCCAGCCGGCTGATCGGCGCCTACATGTGCTGCTATTCGCTCGGCAGCGGGGTAGGGGCGGTCGTGGCGACCTGGGTTTACGGACAGTGGGGCTGGGTGGCGGTGTGCGGGGTGGGGGCGGGGATAAGCGCGCTGGCCTGGGGCTATTGGGGGTATCTCTGGAGCGTCGAGACGATGCGTGGCGCGCCCGCTCCAGAGGGAGCAGGCGCGCCTGCGGATCAGAACTTGTAGCCGATACCGACCATGTAGACCCACGGATCGACATCGACGTCGACTTTGGTCTTGCCGACGCCCAGGGCGCTCGGGCCGTCGATGCTGGCCTTGGTGTCGATGTCGACGTACCAGACCGCGGCGTTGAGCAGCAGGTTGTCGGTGAGCATGTAGTCCATGCCCAACTGGCCGGCGATGCCGACCGAGTCCTTCAGCTTCATGTTGCTGAAGCCCTGGGCCTTACGGTCGCTGGTCAGGTCCTCATCGAAGAACATCGTGTAGTTGATGCCCACGCCGGCGTATGGCTGGAACTTCGAGGACGGCGCCATCGGGTAGTACTGCAGCGACAGGGTCGGCGGCAGTTGCTTGATGTCGGCCAGCTTGCCGTCCAGGCCAGGGCCGAGGCCCTTGACGCCGACTTTGTGCTGGAACGGGGTGGCGGCCAGCAGCTCGAGACCGATGTGGTCGGTGAGCATGTAGGCGAAGGCCAGGCCCAGCTGGGTGTCACTGTCCAGAGTCGCCTTGGTGCCCGAGACCTTGGCGCCGTCGAGCTTGATGTCGCCGCTGTTCTCGTTGGGCGCGGTGGTGATGGCGCCGGCGCGGAGGATGAAATCCCCCGCCTGGTGGGCGTGGGCGACAGGGGCTGCAAGCGCCAACGCGACGAGCGAGGCACCGAGCAAGGACTTGTTCATGGAAGCTCCCAGAGGACGTGAGTAATCGAGTAGTCCAATGGTACGAAGCTGACTAAACAGAAAGTTTGACCCAGCTCAAAGAAGCCGTGCTATCGGGGTGACGCAATGCTCACTTCAGCTCATAAGCGTAGATTTTCTCTGCTTCCATCTGGTAACCGGCGTCCGCCAGTTCGCTGCTGCTGGCCTTGACCTGCATCGTGCCCTCGATCCAGTACGGTTGGTACAGGTCTTCGATGCGCACGCCCATCTCGCTGAAGATATGCACGATCTGGTTCGACGGCGGTGGCGGCACATGGATGCAGGCGCCGTAGTAGGGCACCAGGAGGAACTCGGTGGTGCGGCCTTCGTCGCTGACTTCCAGCGGCACGATGTAGCCGGGGATCTTCACCTGCTGGCCGTCCAGGGCTTTCACCACCGGCGCGTTGGGCGCCTGCTGGCGGGCGGCGGGGGCGGCCTCGGCGGACAGCGCGTCGCTGATCTGCGACAGATCGTGCAGGGGCGTCAGTTGTGGCGGGATGACCGGCGCGCCCTCGGGGATCAGGGCGGGCCAGTCCAGCTCGCGCGGGTCGGCGGCCCAGAGGGGCAGCGAAGTCATCAGTAGGATCGTGAGCAGCAGATACTGAATGATCGGTCTTGCCCTCTTCGCGGGTTTACCCGCGAAGAGGGTGGTGAAGTCTAGGATCATGTCTGTCTCTTAAAGGTGGATCGACAAACCATCGGCCAACGACTGCCGATAGGCGCGCCAGGCCGGCACGCTACCCATCAGCAGCGCCGCGCCGAGGATGATGGCCAGCAACGTCCACTCGTGGGCGCTCGGCCAGGCCAGTGGCAGGTATAGCCCATAGTTGGCCTGTACATAGCCCTGGGCCAGGGCTATGCCTGCGTACAGCAACCCCAGCCCGGCGGCGATGCCTGCCAGCGCCAAGGCCAGCGCCTCGAGCACCAGCAATCCGGCGATATGCCAGGGACGGGCACCCACCGATCGCAGGATGGCCATTTCCCGGCGGCGCTCGTTGAGGCTGGTGAGAATGGCCGTGAGCATGCCGATCAGGCCGGTGAGCACAACGAACAGCGACACCACGAACAAGGCCTGCTCCGCCGTGCCCATCAGGCTCCACAGCTCCTGCAGGGTCACGCCGGGCAGGATCGCCAGCAGCGGTTCGGCGCGGTATTCGTTGATCTCGCGCTGCAGGCTGAACGTGGCGATCTTGCTGTTGAGCCCGAGCATGAAGGCGGTGATGGCCGCAGGCTGCAGGTCCATGGTGCGGGCCTGCTCGGCGCTGATGCGCCCGGCGCCACGGGCCGGCACGCCGTTGTGCCAGTCGATGTGGATCGCCTCCATGCCGGCCAGGCTGATGTGCAGGGTACGGTCCACCGGGGTGCCGGTGCGCTCGAGCACGCCGACCACGGTGAACGGCTTGTCGTCGTGCTTGACCAGGCTGATGGCGGCTACACCATGCGCCAGGACCAGCTTGTCGCCGAGCTTGTAGTGCAGCGCCTGGGCCACTTCGGCGCCGAGCACCACCTCGAACGGATCGTCGGCGAACGCCCGGCCCTGGTCGAGTGCCAGGTGCTGGCGGCGGCCGAACTGGTAGTGGCTGAAGTAGTCGGTGGTGGTGCCCATCACCCGGTAGCCACGGTGCGAGTCACCCAGGGAAATGGGGATGGCCCATTTCACCCGCGGGTCGCTGGCGTAGTGCTGGTAGCTGTCCCAGCGGATGTTGTTGGTGGCGTTGCCGATGCGAAACACCGAGTACAGCAGCAGGTTCACCGACCCCGAGCGGGCGCCGACGATCAGGTCGGTGCCGCTGATGGTGCTGGCGAAGCTGGCGCGGGCCTCGGTGCGCACCCGCTCGACGGCCAGCAGCAGGCACACCGACAGGGCGATGGCGAACGCGGTGAGCAGGGCGGTGAAGCGGCGGTTGGCCAGGCTGGCCAGGGCAAGGCGAAGCAGGTACATCAGGCCTCCCGGGGCTTGGCGGCGCGGTTGAGCTCGGCCAGGGACAGGTGCCGGTCGAACAGCGGCGCCAGGCTCTGGTCATGGCTGACGAACAGCAGGCTGGCACCCGCGTCGCGGCATTCGTCGAACAGCAGGCGGATGAAGGCCTCGCGGGTGTCGGCGTCGAGGGCCGAGGTGGGCTCGTCGGCAATCACCAGCTCGGGCTGACCGATCAGCGCCCGGGCCGCGGCAACCCGCTGCTGCTGGCCGATCGACAGGCTGTCGGCGCGGCGGGCGAGCAGCGCCGGGTTGTCCAGGCCAAGGTGGGCGAGCAGTTGGGCAGCGGCCTGGTCGATGCTGCCATGGCGCTGGGCGGCGCGGGCCGCGCGGCTTTTCGAGAAGCGACAAGGCAGCTCGACATTCTCCCGCACCGACAGGAACGGCAGGAGGTTGAACTGCTGGAAGATGTAGCCGGTGTGATCGACCCGGAAACGGTCGCGCGCACCCAGGCCCAGGGCCGCAAGGTCCTGGCCAAGCAGGCGGATGCTGCCTTGTCCGGGGCGGTTGACCCCTCCCAGCAGGCCGAGCAGGGTGGTCTTGCCGCTGCCGCTGGGGCCCTTGAGGAACAGCGCCTCGCCGGGCTCCAGGCGAAATGCAGGGATTTCCAGGAGCGGCGCCTGGCCGGGCCAGGCGAACACCAGGTCATGCAGTTCGATCAGCGGCTGGTTCATTCAGAACGCGACCACGGCCTTGGCGGGGGTGGCCTCGATGCCTTTCTGGCCGTTGGGGCCGATCAGTTGCACGTTGATCTTCTGGGTCTGCGGGAAGGTCTTGAACAGCGGGCCGAGGTCGATCTGGGTGAGTTTGTCCGGGGTGGCGCAGGTCAGCTGGTAGTGGGCGTTGACGTCGGCGTGACCGTGCTCATGCTCATGGCTGTCGCCATCCTCGTCGGCCTGGGCGGCGTCGCCGAACAGCGGGCTTTCCAGCTCCTGGGCGTCTTCCTTGCAGCCGGCTGCCGGGGCAACGCCGAACAGTTTCAAGGGCTGTTCGAGCTGCTGGCGGGCGGCGGCGACCTTGGCCTTGTCGGTATCGTTGCTGGCCACGTGCTCGAAGCCGACAATGTTCATCGCCGGGCTGTCCAGTTCCAGCTCGAGGGTGTTGCCGTCGAGCACCGCGTTGAGCTTGGCCACGCCATGCTCGTGGGCACCGAGGGAGCCATGGGCGTGGTCATGATCGTGGTCGTGGTCGTCGTGGGCATGGGCCACGGCCAGGGGCAGCAGGGCGAAGGGCAGGGCGAGCAACAGACGACGCATGGACGGCTCCACAGGCGGTTTGGGAAAGATTATGTGATGTTATAACAATTTTACTTTGCCCCGCCAGCCTGCCTGGCACAGGTTTCATGTTCGTGGGAGCATGGCGGCATCGAGACTGGAGGCAGGGTACCTATCGTGAGAATTCGTGGACAGATCGGTGAATGGCCGGTGGACCTGACCATTGAGCTGGCGCCGGAGGAGTGGGCGCAGCTGGGGCGTCGACTGGAAGTGCCGGCGTCTGTCGAGGCGGTGCCGGTCACCACCAGCCCGGCACCTCGGCAGGATGACGGACAATGGGCAGCGGCGCGTGACGTGCTGCGCCAGGCGGGGCAGATGAGCGGGCCGGCGCTGCTGGAGCGCCTGGAGGGGCTGGCCGGGAACGTGGCGGCGGGCAAGCGGCTGCTGGTGCGCTTGCGCCACAGCAGTGAGGTGAAGGTGGAAAGCGGCGTGGATGCGCCGGTTTATCGCTGGGTGGGGTGAGGGGCTGCAAAGCAGCCCCAACAGCCTCAGAACAGCGCAGCGGACAGCTTGCGGCGATACAGGCTGACCAGCGGGTGAGCGTTGCCCAGTAGTTCGAACACCTGCAGCAGCGCCTTCTGCGGCAAGCCGTTCTCGTAGGCGCGGTTGCGCTGGAACAGCTTCAGCAGCCCCTCCATCGCGGCCTCGTACTGCTGGCGCGCCAACTGCTGGATGCACAGCTGGTAGGCCGCCTCGTCGTCCTGCGGGTTCTGCGCCAGGCGGCTCTTCAGCTCGGCGGCTTCCGGCAGGCTGGCGGCCTGGCGCAGGAAGGTCAGCTGGGCCTTGGCGCCGGCCAGGGCGGCCTTGTGCTCATCGGTCTTGACCGCGTCGAGCACCACCTGGGCTTCGCCCAGCTCGCCCCGTTCGGCCAGGCAGCGGGCATAGAGGATCAGCGCCTCGGCATTGCTGTTGTCTTCACCCAGCAGCACCTGCAGCAGGGCTTCGGCTTCGCTGAATCGGCTTTCGGCGAACAGCGCCTTGGCCTGCTCCAGCGGCGCGGCGGCGGGCGGCGCGGGCATCTGCACGTGGGGTTCGAGCATGGCGCGGATGGCCGACTCGGGTTGCGCGCCGGCGAAACCGTCGACCGGCTGGCCGTCCTTGAACAGCACCACGGTCGGCAGGCTGCGAATGCCGAACTGGGCGACGACCTGCTGCTCGACGTCGCAGTTGATCTTGGCCAGCAGCAGCTCGCCCTGGTAGCCCTCGGCGATTTTCGCCAGCAGCGGCATCAGCGCCTTGCACGGCGCGCACCATTCGGCCCAGAAGTCGACCAGCACCGGCTTGTGGAAGGAGTTCTCGATGACCAGTTGCTGGAAGGTGGCATCGGTGGCATCGAAGATAAAGGGTGTTTCCTGGCTCATCGTGACTCTCGCAAATCGGTGAATACCCCCACTATAAGGGCTCGCGGCTGGCGTGGTACAGGCTGACCCGGCGGAATTCGTGCGGCTCGGCCAGATCAGGCAGGGTCAGCGCCTCGAGCACCCCGAGCGGGCGGTACAGCGGGTGGCTGAAATCGCGCACCCGCGAATCGGCCACCAGCGCCTGGCGACCTCGGCTGAGGAACTCGTCCAGCAGCGGCAGGTTGGCGCGGTCGTAGAGTACATCGGCGACCAGGATCAGGTCGAAGCGGTCGGCCTCGGCAAAGAAATCGCTGCTGTAGTTCAGCGTCACGCCGTTCAGCGCGGCGTTGGCACGGCAGGCGTCCAGGGCCAGCGGGTCGAGGTCGCAGGCCACTACCTCCCGCGCGCCAGCGCGGGCGGCGGCGATCCCGGCGATGCCGGAGCCGGCGCCGAAATCCAGCACGCGCTTGCCGCGCACCCATTGCGGATGCTCGGCCAGGTAGCGCGCCATGGCCAGGCCGCTGGCCCAGCAGAAGCTCCAGTAGGGCGGCTCCTCGAGAATGCGCCGGGTTTCCTCGCGGCTGAACTCACGGTCCATGTTCTGTTCATCGATCAACCAGAGTTTCAGGTCGCACCCAGGCAGTTCGCTGACGATCAGGCGCGCTTCGCCGATCAGGCCGCTCAGGGCCTGTCGCAGGGTTGGCGGGGCCATCTAGGGTGCCTTTTCGAAACGCAGCGGACCGGTGGCCTGGGTTTGGGCCTGGGCAATGCGAACCGGCGGCAGGTGCAGGATCAGCTGGCCGGAGCGGCTGGCACGGCCGCGCAGTTCGACCCGGGCGCCGGCGGGGAAGGCTTCGGGGTTGAAGCGCAGGCGGTAGGGCAGGGCCTGGCCGGTGCCGCTCAGGGTGCTGCTGGCCAGCAGTTGCTGGGGCCGGCCACGCTCATCGATCACCAGCAGGGCCAGCTCCACGTCAGCGCCTGCCGGGATTTCCAGCAGGGTGCCGCTCAACTCGCGCTGGTAGGCCGGCAGCGGGCCCAGGGGTTCGGTTTTCTTCGCCACTTTGGCCGGCACCGGGGCCGGGGCCTGTTCCGGCTTGGGGCGGTCGCTGCCGCAGGCGGCGAGCAGGGCGGCGCAACACAGCACGACGAGCGCTCGAGGGTGCATGAGGTAGTCCTTCACGGGCAGATTTGCATGGATGGTAAACCCTTTGGCTTGTCTTGCCAGTGCAATGCGCTACCATGGCCCTCCCTTTTTTTGTTGCCTGCCACCATGCACTGTCCGTTTTGCGGTGCCAACGACACCAAGGTCATCGACTCGCGTCTGGTCGCCGAGGGCGAACAGGTGCGTCGCCGGCGCGAATGCGTCGCCTGCGGCGAGCGCTTCACTACCTTTGAAACCGCCGAGCTGGTCCTGCCCCGGCTGATCAAGCAGGACGGCACGCGCCAGCCCTTCGACGAAGACAAGCTGCGCGCCGGCATGCAGCGCGCGCTGGAGAAGCGCCCGGTCAGCGTCGAGCGCCTGGAAGCGGCGCTGGCGCACATCAAGAGCCGCCTGCGTGCCACCGGCGAGCGCGAAGTGAAGTCGCTGGTGGTTGGTGAGATGGTGATGGCCGAGCTGCGCAAGCTCGACGAGGTGGCCTACATCCGTTTCGCCTCGGTCTACCGGCGCTTCCAGGACCTCGACGAATTCCGCGAAGAAATCGACCGCCTGGCCCGCGAGCCGGCTAAAGAGTAAGCATGTCCAGCCAAGCCATTCTCGACGCCCACTACATGGCCCGCGCCGTGGAACTGGCCCGCAAGGGCCTGTACAGCACCCACCCCAACCCCCGCGTAGGCTGCGTGATCGTGCGTGACGGCGAGGTGGTCGGCGAAGGCTGGCATGTGCGCGCCGGCGAGCCGCACGCCGAGGTCCATGCCCTGCGCCAGGCCGGCGAGCGCGCCCGCGGCGCCTGTGCCTACGTCACCCTCGAGCCCTGCAGCCACCATGGCCGCACGCCGCCGTGCGCCGATGCGCTGGTCAAGGCCGGGGTGGCGCGGGTGGTGGCGGCCATGCAGGACCCCAATCCGCAAGTGGCCGGCAACGGCTTGCAGCGCCTGCGCGAGGCCGGCATCGAAGTCGCCAGCGGCGTGCTCGAGGCCGAGGCCCGCGCGCTCAACCCGGGGTTCCTCAAGCGCATGGAGCAGGGCCTGCCGTTCGTGCGCGCCAAGCTGGCGATGAGCCTGGACGGCCGCACCGCCATGGCCAGCGGCGAAAGCCAATGGATCACCGGCCCCGCGGCGCGTGCCGCGGTGCAGCGCCTGCGCGCCCGCTCCAGCGTGGTACTGACCAGCGCCGAGAGCGTGCTGTTCGACCAGGCCCGCATGACCGTGCGCGGCGAGGAACTGGGCCTGGATGACGCGCTCACCACTCTGGCCCTGTCGCGCCCGCCGTTGCGCGTGCTGGTCGACGGGCGCCTGCGCTTGCCACTGGACGCGCCCTTCTTCCAGGCCGGCCCGGCGCTGGTGGTGACCGCCGCTGGTGAAGACCCGCGCTATGCGGCCGCCGGTCATGAACTGATCAATCTGCCCGGTAGCGAGGGTCGCGTCGACCTGCCGGCACTGCTGCGCACCCTGGCCGGGCGCGGGGTCAACGAAATCCTGCTGGAGGCCGGTGCCGGCCTGGTCGGCGCCTTCGCCCGCCAGGGCCTGGTCGACGAGTACCAGCTGTTCGTCGCCGGCACCTTCCTCGGCTCCGACGCCCGCCCGTTGCTGGACTGGCCGCTGTCGAAAATGAGCGAGGCGCCGCGGCTGAAGATCACCGAAATGCGCGCGGTCGGCGATGACTGGCGAGTCACTGCCATCCCCCTGCCGCCCCCCGGCGTATAATGCCTGGCTTGCCTCGCGCAGCCCGTATCTAGGAGAACACCATGTTCACCGGCATCATCGAATCCATCGGCACCATCCGCAGCCTCACCCCCAAGGGCGGTGACGTGCGCGTCTACGTAGAGACCGGCAAGCTCGACCTGGGCGACGTCAAGCTCGGCGACAGCATCGCGGTCAACGGCGTGTGCCTGACCGCCGTCGAACTGCCCGGCGACGGCTTCTGGGCCGACGTCAGCGTCGAGACCCTCAAGCGCACCGCCATGGTCGATCTCAAGAGCGGCAGCCGGGTCAACCTGGAAAAGGCCCTGACCCCCACCACCCGCCTGGGTGGCCACTTGGTCAGCGGCCACGTCGACGGTGTCGGCGAGATCGTCTCGCGTGCCGATAACGCCCGCGCCATCCAGTTCCGCGTGCGCGCGCCCAAGGAACTGGCCAAGTACATCGCCCACAAGGGCTCGATCACCGTCGACGGCACCAGCCTGACGGTCAACGAAGTCGATGGCGCCGAGTTCGAGCTGACCATCGTCCCGCACACCCTGTCCGAAACCATCATGGCCGACTACCGCGCAGGGCGTCGGGTGAACCTTGAGGTCGACCTGCTGGCCCGTTACCTGGAGCGTCTGCTGCTGGGCGACAAGGCCGCCGAGCCGAGCAAAGGCAGTGGCATCACCGAAAGCTTCCTGGCCGCCAACGGCTTCTTGAAATCCTGATTGAGAAGGGGGTGCCGCGTGGCGCTCAACAGCATCGAAGAACTGGTCGAAGACATCCGCCAGGGCAAAATGGTCATCCTCATGGATGACGAAGACCGCGAGAACGAAGGCGACATCATCATGGCGGCCGAGTGCTGCCTGCCCGAGCACATCAACTTCATGGCCAAGCACGCCCGTGGCCTGATCTGCATGCCGATGACCCGCGAGCGCTGCGAAACACTGAAGCTGCCGCTGATGGCGCCGCGCAACGGCTCGGGCTTCGGCACCAAGTTCACCGTGTCGATCGAGGCCGCCGAAGGCGTCACCACCGGCATCTCCGCCGCCGACCGCGCTCGCACCGTGCAGGCCGCTGCCGCCAAGGACGCCAAGGCCGAGGACATCGTCAGCCCCGGCCACATCTTCCCGCTGATGGCCCAGCCCGGCGGCACCCTGGCCCGTGCCGGCCACACCGAGGCCGCTTGCGACCTGGCGCGCATGGCCGGTTTCGAGCCGAGCGGGGTGATCTGTGAGGTGATGAACGACGACGGCACCATGTCGCGTCGCGCCGAACTGGAAGTGTTCGCTGCCGAGCATGGCCTGAAGATCGGCACCATCGCCGACCTGATCCACTACCGCATGATCCACGAGCGCACCGTGCAGCGCGTCTCCGAACAGCCGATCGAGAGCGAGCTGGGCCAGTTCAACCTGGTCACCTATCGCGACGCGGTGGAGGGCGACGTGCACATGGCCCTGACCCTGGGCAAGATCTGCGCCGAAGAGCCGACCCTGGTGAGGGTGCACAACATGGACCCGCTGCGCGACCTGCTGATGGTCAAGCAGCCGGGCCGCTGGAGCCTGCGCGCGGCCATGAGCGCCGTGGCCGAGGCCGGCAGCGGCGTGGTGCTGCTGCTGGGCCACCCGCTGGACGGCGACGTGTTGCTGGCGCATATCCGCGAGAGCGCCGGCGATACGCAGCCCAAGGCGCCGACCACTTACAGCACCGTCGGTGCCGGCTCGCAGATCCTGCGCGATCTCGGTGTGCGCAAGATGCGCCTGATGAGTTCGCCGATGAAGTTCAATGCGATATCCGGATTCGATCTGGAAGTTGTAGAATACGTGCCCTCCGAGTGACTTGAGGCGGCCTGATCGCCCCTAGACTCGAGTCAAAACCCTCCCGAGGCCGCCACAGCGCGGCCTCGCTCTTGAAGATGAGAACTCCGGAATGACCCTGAAGACCATCGAAGGTACCTTCATCGCCCCCAAAGGTCGCTATGCTTTGGTGGTTGGCCGCTTCAACAGCTTCGTCGTCGAAAGCCTGGTAAGCGGTGCAGTCGATGCCCTGGTACGCCACGGCGTCAGCGAAAGCGACATCACCATCATCCGTGCCCCGGGCGCGTTCGAAATCCCGCTGGTAGCGCAGAAAGTCGCCCAGCAGGGTGCTTATGACGCGATCATCGCCCTGGGCGCGGTGATCCGTGGCGGTACCCCGCACTTCGAATACGTGGCGGGCGAGTGCACCAAGGGCCTGGCCCAGGTGTCCATGGAGTTCGGTGTTCCGGTGGCCTTCGGCGTCCTGACCGTTGACTCCATCGAGCAGGCCATCGAGCGTTCCGGCACCAAGGCCGGCAACAAAGGTGCCGAAGCTGCCCTGTCGGCCCTGGAAATGGTCAGTCTGCTGGCGCAGTTGGAGGCCAAGTGATTAGCGACGAAAGCGATCGTTTCAACCCGCGCGATCCAAAACCTGCGGATGCCGGCAAGCCCTCGAAGAGCGCCAAGCGTCGCGAAGCCCGCAAGCTCGCCACGCAAGCGCTCTACCAGTGGCACATGGCCAAGCACTCGCTGAACGAAGTGGAAGCGCAGTTCCGGGTCGATAACGATTTCTCCGATGTCGACGGCGCCTACTTCCGCGAGATCCTGCACGGGGTCCCGGCGAAGAAGGTCGAGATCGACGAGGCGCTCAAGCCTTGCCTGGACACGCCGCTGGAAGAACTCGACCCGGTCGAGCTGGCCGTGCTGCGCCTGTCCACCTGGGAGTTCATGATGCGCGTCGATGTGCCGTACCGCGTCGTTATCAACGAAGGTGTGGAACTGGCCAAGGTCTTCGGCGCCACCGACGGCCACAAGTTCGTCAACGGCGTGCTGGACAAGCTGGCTCCGCGTCTGCGTGAAGCGGAAGTCAAGGCGAACAAGCGCTGATCGCGGCGCTGACCAGCCATGGGTGAGTTCGAGCTGATCCGTCACTACTTCGCCGCCGCGCCTTGTGCGCAGGGCGGCGAGGGCGTGGCCCTGGGGATCGGCGACGATTGTGCCCTGCTGGACCTGCCCGCCGGCGAGCAGCTGGCGATCTCCACCGACACGCTTGTGGCCGGTGTGCATTTCCCCACCGTCTGCGATCCGCTGCTGCTGGGCCAGCGTTCGCTCGCTGTGGCGGCCAGCGACCTGGCGGCCATGGGCGCCACGCCCATCGGCTTCACCCTCGCTCTGACCCTGCCCGAATTCGGCCCGGGCTGGCTGGCAGCCTTCGCCGATGGCCTCGGCCGCGTGGCCCACCGTTGCCGCATGACCTTGATCGGCGGTGACACCACCCGTGGGCCGCTGAGCATCACCGTGACCGTGTTCGGCCGGGTACCGGCGGGCCAGGCCCTGCGCCGCAGCGGCGCGCAGCCGGGCGACCTGCTGTGCGTCGGCGGTTTTTTGGGCAACGCAGCGGGGGCCTTGCCGCTGGTGCTGGGCGAGCGCGAGGCGGCTGCCGAGGTGGCCGGTCCGCTGCTGGAGCACTACTGGTCGCCCTTGCCCCAGCTGCAACTGGGCGAGCGCCTGCGCGGCCTGGCCACGGCGGCACTGGATATCTCCGACGGCCTGCTGGCCGACTGCGGGCATATCGCCAAGGCGTCCGGCGTTGCGCTGGAGGTGAACCTGGCGCTGGTCCCCGTGTCCGCACCTTTACAGGCTTTCCTGGGGCACGAGGCGGCAGTGCAGGCGGCGCTCACCGGTGGCGACGACTACGTGCTGGCCTTCACCCTGCCGGAAAGCGCACTGACCTCCCTGGCTCGCGAGGTTCACGTCATCGGCCGTGTGCTGCAAGGGCAGGGCGTGACCCTGCGTGACCCGCAGGGCCTGGACATCACCCCCGTACAGCGGGGCTATCAACATTTCAGGGAGACACCGTGACCGACCACCCCAACCAGGTGCCTGCGGAGTTCGTTCCGCCTTCGGTCTGGCGCAACCCGTGGCACTTCATCGCCTTCGGCTTCGGCTCCGGTACTTTGCCCAAGGCCCCCGGTACCTGGGGTTCGCTGGTGGCGCTGCCGTTCATCCCGCTGTGGCAGATGCTGCCCGACTGGGGCTACTGGCTGCTGCTGGGCATCAGCATGCTGTTCGGCGTGTGGCTGTGCGGCAAGGTGGCCAACGACTTGCGCGTGCACGATCACGAGGGCATTGTCTGGGACGAGATCGTCGGCATGTGGATCACCCTGTGGCTGGTGCCGGAAGGCTGGCAGTGGCTGCTGGCGGGGTTCCTGATGTTCCGCTTCTTCGACATCCTCAAGCCGTGGCCGATCCGCTGGGTCGATCGCCATGTGCATGGTGGGTTCGGGATCATGCTCGACGATATCCTGGCCGGCGTGTTCGCCTGGTTGGGCATGCAGGTTCTGGTGTGGGCGGTGGCCTGATACAGGGAGCGTTGCGATGGCCGTGAGGAGTGTGTTGCTGGCGTGGGTGCTGCTTTGCGCAGTGCCCGGTGTCATGGCCCAGGAGCAGCAGGTGCGCCTGGTCAGCGAGGAGTGGCTAGACTACACCAACGCCGATGGCAGCGGGCTGGCCTGGGACGTGCTGCGCAAGGTGTTCGAGCCGGCCGGCGTCAAGGTCAAGGTACTGAGCGCGCCGTACAGCCGCTCGGTCGGCCTGGTGAAGCGGGGCGAGGCCGATGCCTGGGTCGGCTCCTACAAGGAAGAGAACGACGACAATCTCTATCCGCGCTGGCATTTCGACATGGACCATATCTATGCCCTGGGCCTGGCGGGCAAGCCGCAGCCGACGCTGGACACCATCGGCCAGTACCGCCTGGCCTGGGTGCGTGGCTATGACTACGCCAGCTACCTGCCGAACGTGCACAATTTCCGCGAGGTCCAGCGCCGCGAAGGGATCCTGCCCATGCTTGAGCATGACCGGGTGGATTTCTACGTCGATGCGCAGACCGAGGTCGAATATGTGCTCGGACAGGCGCCCGAGCCCCAGCGTTTTCGCAGCACCCACGTCGCCGAGCTGCCGCTGTACCTGGCCTTCACCCGCAGTGCCCAGGGCGAGGCCCTGCGTGACCTGTTCGACCGGCGCATGGCGCAACTGGTCCGTAGTGGCGAGCTGAAGCCGATCTTCGAGCGTTGGAAGCAGCCGTATCCGTTTACCAGCGATAGTCAGCCTCACTGAGTAGCGGGGCGTTAGAGCAGGCGTCAGCAACACCATAAGCATCGAACTTTTCGATCTTAAGCCACCCTATTCCTCCTGCGCACCTGCGCCGGGCTGCTGATACAATCGGCCGATCTGAAAAATCCTACTACCCAGGAGCACAACGTGCCCGTCGTCTTTGTTGCCGCCTCTAAACTCCCGACTCCTTTTGCGACCTTCACCATGCATGGCTTCCTCGACGAAGCCACTGGCCGCGAGCACGTGGTGCTCAGCCTGGGTGACATCGCGGACGGCGAGCCGGTGCTGGGGCGCCTGCATTCCGAGTGCCTGACCGGCGATGCGCTGTTCAGCCAGCGCTGCGACTGCGGCTCGCAGCTCGAAGCCGCGTTGCAGGCCATCGCCCGCGAAGGCCGTGGCGTGCTGCTGTACCTGCGCCAGGAGGGCCGTGGCATTGGCCTGCTGAACAAGATCCGCGCCTACGAACTGCAGGACGGCGGCGCCGACACCGTCGAGGCCAACGAGCGCCTGGGCTTCGCCGCTGACCAGCGCGACTACGCCATGTGCCTGCCGATGCTCGAGCACCTGGGTGTTAAGTCGCTGCGTCTGATGACCAACAACCCGCGCAAGGTCAAGGCGCTGACCGACATGAACATCAAGGTCTCCGAGCGCGTGCCGCTGCATACCGGTCACAATCCGCACAACCGTCTGTACCTGGCCACCAAGGCCGACAAGCTCGGTCACATGATGGGCAACAAGCACCAGGGCGAGGTGCCCCAGGCGTGACCCGAGGCGAGGTGAAGCGCCGGCTGGCCCTGGCCTGGTGGCAGTACCTGGCCGTGGGCCTTATGCCACTGCCGATAATGGCCTGGGCGTTCGGCGGGGGAGAGCCGCTGATTCCGGTGCTGGCCATGCCCTTGTTCATCGCCGGAGCCGCGACCATGTTCCTCAGCCTGCCGCGCTTTGGCGCCTACAAGCGGGCGTTGATCGCCACCGACAAGCAGTTGGGCTCGCCGGACGAACCCGGTGCCTGGATCGAGCTGGCGCGGGTCAGGCGCCTGGCCATGCTGTTCGCCTGCTTCCCGGCCTGGGTCGCGGCGCTGTCGGTGCTGGTCGGGCTGGAGGCGGTGCCGCAGATCCTCCTTGCCCTGTCCACCTTGGTGGTGCTGTACCTCTACCGTATCCCGCGCCAGCTCGGCTGATGCGGGCGTTTCTCGCCTCCCTCGCAGTGTTGTGCCTCGGTACCCTGGCCGAGGCCGGGCCGCGGGTGGTCAGCCTGGCGCCGTCGATGACCGAGATCGTCCTCGAACTGGAGGCCGGCGACCTATTGGTGGGCGTGCTGGACGCGGGTGAGCGTCCGCCGAGCCTTCAGGCCCTGCCCTCGGTCGGGCGCCATGGCCAGCTGGACATGGAGCGCCTGCTCAGCCTCAAGCCTGACCTGCTGCTGCTCTGGCCCGGCAGTGTCGCGCCGGCCCAGCGCGACCAGCTCAAGCGCCTGGGTATCGCCACGTTCAGCGGCGAGCCCGGCGACCTCGACCAGTTGATCGAGCAGATCGAAGCCATCGCCCGGCGCCTTGGGCGGGACGAGCGGGGCCATGCCTATGCCGCCGGCCTGCGTGAGCGACTACAAGCGCTGCGGGAACGCTACCGGCGCGACACGCCGCTGCGGGTGTTCTACCAGGTCTGGGACAATCCGCTGTACACCCTGGGCGGGCGCCAGGTGGTCAGCGATGCCTTACGCGTCTGCGGGGCGCGCAATGTGTTCGACGACCTGACCCAACCCGCGCCACAGGTCAGCGTGGAGTCGGTGCTGCTGCGCAATCCCGAGGTGATCCTGGCGGGTGACGCGGCGCAGCTGGCCAGCTGGCGTCGCTGGCCGCAGATGAGCGCCGTGCAGGAGGACGGCTTGCTGGTGGTACCGGACAAGGGCCTGGAGCGGCCCAGCGGGCAGATGATCGAGGCCACCGCCCGGTTGTGCGCGCTGCTGGAGGCTAAAGGGTCGGGGTCCAGGTAAGGCTCAGCAGCCAGGTGCGGCCTTCTTCACGATAGCCGTACTGGCTGCCGTCGAAGCTGTACAGGGCACGGCTGTATTGCTTGTCCAGCAGGTTGTCCAGCTTCAGCTCCAACCTCACCTCGTCCGTCAGGACCATGCCGCCGCGCAGGCCGAGTAGTCCGTAGCCACCGATGCGATTGTTGTTGGATGGATCGTCGTAGCTGCCGCTGACGGCTTGCCAGCTCGCGCCCACGTTGAAGCGTTCGAACTGACGGTCCAGGTCCAGGCTCAATGTGCGCCGAGCGCGCCGTTGCAAGGTTTGGCCGGTTTCACGGTCTCGCGGATCGATCATGCTCAGGCCCAACTGAGAGGTCCAGCCGGCCCACTCCTGCATGAGCGACAGTTCCAGGCCGTTGATGCGTGCATTGTCGACATTGCCGGGGCGCCTGCGGGCGGGGTCGTAGTTGATCGCGTCGCGCAGGTCGGTGCGATACAGCGAGGCCTCCAGTCGGGTATGGCTGGCCAGTTGGCTGCGCCATTGCAGCTCGTAGCTTTTCGAGTGCTCGGGACGCAGGTCCGGGTTGCCGTACTGTACGTCATACAGGTCGTTGAAGGTCGGCGCACGGAATCCCTCGCTGTAGGACACCAGCACATCGTTGCGTGGATTTAAGGGGACGGTGAGGCTGGCATTCCAGGTGTTCTGCTCGCCGTACTGCTGGTTGCGGTCATGACGCACGCCGAGCTCGCTCGAGAAGCGTTCCCCCGCGAAACGGTACTGGGCGAAAGCGGCGCGGTTCCAGCGGCTGTCCTCGCTGAAGTTCGCCGTGCCGTGGAAGCGGTCCTGATACCAGTCGCCACCCAGCATCAGCTGGTTGCGCTCGTCCAGGGCAAACTCGTTCTGCCAGGTGACCTGATCACGGTAGGTGTTGTAGATGAAGCGCTGGTCGCTGAGCTTGTCGCGTTTGTCGTCGCGGTTTTCGCTGTGGCCCAGTTCCAGCCTGGAGTGCCAGGTGTCGTTGAGCTGGGCGTCGAACCAGGAGCCAAGACTGCTGACACTGAAGTCGGTATAGGGTTGCTGTGGATAACTCAGCCAGGTGACCTCATCCAGCCGTCCATACGGATTGTCGTATTCACTGCGCCCACGGCTGTCGAGCAGATTCAAGCCCGCCTCGAAACGCTCGTTGAAGGTATGGCTAAGGCTCAGGTTGAGCGAGCGATTGCGATAGGCGTCATGGTCGCCATCGCTGGCATGCGACGGCCCGGTCGAATCGATGCCGGCGGTCTCGTCCAGGCTGGCGCCGAGGTTGAAGCGGGTCGTGTCGTCGCCACCCGATAGCCCCAGGCTGCGTTGCCAGGTCTGATTGCTGCCAGCGGCCAGGCGCAGGCGCGGTTGCAGGCCCGGGGCGCCGCCACGACGGGTGAAGATCTGGATTACCCCACCAATGGCGTCGCTGCCGTAGACCGCCGAACGCGAGCCGCGCAGCACTTCCACACGTTCGATCTGGTCGACGTCGAGAAACTGCAGGCCACTGTCGCCAGAGGTGGCATTGGCGATGCGCACGCCGTCGACCAGCACCAGGGTCTGGGCAGCCTTGGTGCCGCGGATGAAGATCCCGGGCAGGCTGCCGCGACCGCCGGTGGGCGCAACCTGCACGCCGGGGACACGGGCGAGCAGGTCGGTGACACCGCTCGGCTGCAGGCGGTCGATATCGGCACGGGTGAACACTGTGTTGGCGGCGCTGGTGGCGGTGCGTGACTCGACCTGGCGGCTGGCGCTGATCAGCACGTCGGGAAGCTTCAGGGCGTCATCGCGGGAGGGTTCGGCGGCCAGGGCGCTGGCGGGGAGGCAGAGCAGGAAGAAGGCGCGGATCTTCATGGGCAGTTCCATTGCGATCGCGGGACAAACCCGCTCCCACGACGACCAGACAGGCCTCGTGAGAGCGGGCTTGCCCCGCGATCGGTTTTTACAGGCCGAGCTTGGTCATGCGGGCAGTGACGGCCGCCTGTATACCAGCCACATCCAACCCACATTCAGCCAGCATCTGCGCAGGCTTGGCATGTTCGACATAGATGTCCGGCAGGCCCAGGTGCAGCAGCGGCTTGACCACGCCCTCGCGGGCCAGGAACTCGCCGACGGCAGCGCCGGCGCCACCCATGATGGCGTTCTCCTCGATGGTCACCAGCAGCTCATGGCTGGCGGCCATCTCCAGTACCAGGGCCTCGTCCAGCGGTTTGACGAAACGCATGTCGACCACGGTGGCGTCGATCTGCTCGGCCACCTGCAGGGCCTCGGCCAGTTGCACGCCGAACACCAGCAGGGCGACCTTGCCGCCCTGGCGACGGACCACGCCCTTGCCGATCTCCAGCGGCTCGAGGTCGCCGCTGATCGGTGCATTCGGGCCGGTGCCGCGCGGGTAGCGCACGGCGGCCGGGCCCTTGTAGTGGTGGCCGGTGCTGAGCATCTTGCGCAGCTCGTTCTCGTCGCTGGGGGTCATCACCAGCATGCCGGGGATGCAGCGCAAGTAGGAGAGGTCGTAAGCGCCGGCGTGAGTCGGGCCGTCCTCGCCGACCAGGCCGGCGCGGTCGATGGCGAACAGCACATCGAGGTCCTGCACCGCCACATCGTGAATCAGTTGGTCGTAGGCGCGCTGCAGGAAGGTGGAGTAGATCGCCACCACCGGCTTGGCGCCTTCGCAGGCCATGCCTGCGGCAAAGGTCACCGCGTGCTGTTCGGCGATGGCGACGTCGAAGTAGCGCTCGGGGTAGCGTTCGCTGAAGTCGACCAGGTCCGAGCCTTCCTTCATCGCCGGGGTGATGCCCACCAGGCGGTTGTCGGCGGCGGCCATGTCGCACAGCCATTGGCCGAACACGGCGGAATACTTCGGCCCGCTGGCCTTCTTCGGCGCCACCGGCTTGTCGGCCGGCTCCAGCTTGGTGATCGCGTGGTAGCCGATCGGGTCGACCTCGGCCGGGGCGAAGCCCTTGCCCTTCTTGGTGACCACATGCAGGAATTGCGGACCCTTGAGGTCGCGCATGTTGCGCAGGGTGGCGATCAGGGTCGGCAGGTCGTGGCCGTCGATCGGGCCGATGTAGTTCCAGCCCAGTTCCTCGAACAGGGTGCCGGGCACCAGCATGCCCTTGGCGTACTCTTCGGTGCGGCGGGCGATCTCCCAGGCCCCGGGTAGGCGCGACAGCACTTTCTTGCTGCCTTCGCGCATGCTGGCATAGGTGCGGCTGGAGAGGATCTTGGCCAGGTAGTTGGACAGGCCGCCGACATTGCGCGAGATCGACATGTCGTTGTCGTTGAGGATGACCAGCATGTCGGCATCCACTTCCTGGGCGTGGTTCAGCGCCTCGAAGGCCATGCCGGCGGTCAGTGCGCCGTCGCCGATCACGGCGATCGACTTGCGTGGGTCGTTCTGCAGGCGGGCGGCGATGGCCATGCCCAGGGCGGCGCTGATCGAGGTGCTGGAATGACCGACGCCGAAGGTGTCGTATTCGCTCTCGCTGCGGCGCGGGAAGGCGGCGATGCCGTCCTTCTGGCGCAGGCTGAGCATGCGCTCACGGCGACCGGTGAGGATCTTGTGCGGGTAGGCCTGGTGGCCGACGTCCCACACCAGCCGGTCATCCGGTGTGTCGAAGACGTAGTGCAGGGCGATCGTCAGCTCGATGACGCCCAGGCCCGCGCCAAAATGCCCACCGGTCTGACCGACGGTGTAGAGCAGCTCCTGGCGCAGCTCGTCGGCCAGGGTCTCCAGGTCGGCTTCGGCCAGCCGGCGCAGGCCGGCGGGCGTATCGGCGCGGTCCAGCAATGGCGTGACCGGGCGTTCGCGGGGGATCTCTTGAAACGTCGTGGGCATCAGGCGTGTCGTTATAGGTGTGAAGACGCGGCAGTTTACCCCATTGTAGGAAAAGCTGCCCATTCGGACGGGTGTATGAGGGCCACCGGTGCGGCAGATATCCTGTAGCAGCGGCCTTGTGTCGCGATAGGGCCGCACAGCGGCCCCGGCAATTTCTGCATTGATGCTGAATCTGGGGCTGCTTTGCAGCCCTTTCGCGACACAAGGCCGCTCCTACAGGGGGATGTGTCAGGCCTTAGTGGCGGCGCTCGACAATATAGCGGGCGAGCGCTCGCAACGGCTCAGCGTTGTCGCCGAAACCTGCCAACGCGGCCAGCGCCTGGTCGCGCAGCTCCAGGGCATAGGCCTTGGCCGCTTCCAGCCCGAGCAGCGCCGGGTAGGTCGGCTTGTCGCGGGCGATGTCGGCGCCCTGGCGCTTGCCCAGGGTGGCGGTGTCGCTCTCCACGTCAAGAATGTCGTCCTGCACCTGGAACGCCAGGCCGATGGCCTGTGCATAAGTCTGCAGGGCATCAAGCTGGGCCTGATCGGCGCGGGCGCTGGCCAGGGCGCCAAGGCGAACGCTGGCTTCGATCAGCGCGCCGGTCTTGTGCCGGTGCATGTACTCCAGGGCTTGCTGGTCCAGCTTGACGCCCACCGAGCCGAGGTCGATGGCCTGGCCGCCGACCATGCCGGCGGGGCCGGCGGCTTTGGCCAGGGCCTGGACCATCTGCAGGCGGATGGCGTCGGCCTGCGGGCTCAGGCGAGGGTCGAGCAGGGCACTGAAGGCCAGGCTCTGCAGCCCGTCGCCGGCGAGGATCGCACAGGCTTCATCGAACGCCTTGTGGGTGGTGGGCTGGCCGCGACGCAGGTCGTCGTCGTCCATCGCCGGCAAGTCGTCATGCACCAGCGAGTAGGCGTGGATCAGTTCCACCGCGCAGGCCGCGCCGTTGGCATGCTCGGCAGGCACACCGAAGGCTTCGCAGGCGGCATAGGCCAGCAGCGGGCGCACGCGCTTGCCGCCGTTCATCACGCTGTAGCGCATGGCGGCATAGAGGCGTTCGAGTTCCTTCGACGGTGCCTGGAACAGCGGTTCGAGGGCGGCGTCGACCCGTGCCTGGGCGCTCTGCTGGTACTGGGCGATCATGCCTCGGGCTCCGCGTCGAACGGCTGGGCAGCCAGTTCGCCGTCACGCTCCAACAAGATCTGCACTTTCTGCTCGGCCTGGGCCAGGGCGCCCTGGCAATCGCGGGTCAGGGCGATGCCCTGCTCGAAGGCGGCCAGCGACTCTTCCAGCGACAGTTCGCCGTTCTCCAGGCGTTCGACCAGGGCTTGCAGGTCGGCGAGGGATTGTTCGAAATCGATGGAGGTTTTTTTGCGGGCCATGGCGACTGTCTCGGTGGCATTCAGAACGGCGCGACACTAGCAGAGCGGGGCAGGGGGAGCAAATTGCATGGGCCTATCGTTCGTCGCATTTTGTTGCACTTGTTCGGTGCGAGCCATCTTGCAATCGGCGATGCAATCGAATTGTGGGGGTGACGGCCCTCTGCCATAATCCGCGCGCTCTGGCCTGCGGGTCAGGGACCTTTCTTCCCGACGTCATGTAATGGACTACGTTGTGAGCTTCCTCTCGATCGAATTCGGCCTCTGTTTCACGCTGTTCTTCATTCTTTATTGGAGCCTGTGCTGGAGCGTGCGGTTGCAGAACCTGCTGCTGCTGACCGCCAGCTATGGCCTGGTGGCGAGCTTCAGCCTGCAGTCGTTGTACATCCTGCTGGGCTACAGCGCGCTGGTGTACCTGCTCGGCCTGCTGGCGGGGCGCTATCCCGGGCGCTGGTTCTGTCGCGTGCTGCTGCTGACCCTGGTGCTGGGCTGCTTCTACCTGTTCAAGTACCAGGAGTTCTTCGTCGGCGGCGCCCAGGGCGCCCTGGCGGCGGCCGGGTTCGAGGTGTCGCTGCCGCTGCTGGAAGTGCTGGTGCCGATCGGGCTGTCGTTCTATACCTTCCATTCGGTCAGCTACCTGGTGTCGATCAACCGCCGCGAACTGGCGCCGGCGGCGCCGCTGGACCTGGCCCTGTACCTGGCGTTCTTCCCCAGCCTGGTGGCCGGGCCGGTCAACCGTGCCCTGCACATGCTGCCGCAGGTCCGTCCGCCGGCCATGCGCCAGGTGCTGGAGCCGCAGCGGGCGCTGGGGTTGATCGCGATGGCGGTGGTCAAGCTGTTCTTCCTCAGCGCCTGGCTGGGCAGCGAGTGGGTCGACCCGGTGTTCGACACCCCGGGCAGCGCCAGCCCCGAACAGGTGCTGTTGAGCGTGTACGGCTACAGCTTGCTGATCTACTTCAACTTCAGCGGCTACACCAACCTGGTCACCGGTATCGCCCTGCTGCTGGGCTTTCGCCTGCCGGACAACTTCGACGCGCCGTACGCCGCGCACAACCTCAAGGAATTCTGGGGGCGCTGGCACATCAGCCTGTCGCGCTTCATCCGCGACTACGTGTACATCCCGCTGGGCGGCAATCGCAAGGGCGCATGGCGCGGCAACCTGAACATGCTGCTGGCGATGCTGGTGTCCGGCCTGTGGCACGGGGCGAGCGTGAACTTCATCATCTGGGGCGCGCTGCATGGTGTCGGCCTGGCCATTTCCAAGCTGTTCAGCCAGTGGTTTCCGGGCTTCGCACGGCTGCCGGGCTCCGGCCTGCTGGCGCGCCTGATGACCTTCCACTACGTGGCCTTCGCCTGGATCTTCTTCCGCAGTCCGACGCTGGATGGCGCGCTTGAGATGCTCGGCGACATCGGCCAGCTGAGCCTGGCGGGGCTGAACAGCGCCACCGGCCTGATGCTGTTGGCCTGCGTGCTGTTCGTGGCCAGTTATCCACAGTGGCTGGCGCTGTTGCGCCAGAGTGGCGCGCTGTTCCAGCGTCTGCCGTGGCAGCTGTACCCGATCCCGCTCGGGGTCGGCGTGTCGCTGGTGATTTTCGCTTCGCAGTCGGGCGTGCCGGGGTTCATCTATGCAAGCTTCTGATAGCAAACAGCTGTTCCAGGTGCAGATGGGCGCCGCCCGTGGCTTGTATGCGATCGTGGTCACCACCGCATTGCTGTTCTGGCTGAACCAGGACTCGATCAAGCTCTACTGCCAGCAGAAATACCACCAGAGCTGCGAGATACCGCTGCTAGGCCAGATGCCGGCCTGGCGCATGGGTGCGCAGTTGACGGCCATGCTGGAGGCGCAGCGCGATGACCTGCTCGAGCAGTTGCTGCCCGCGGCGCAACTGGCCGAGGGGCCGGCGGTCGAGGTTCTGCCCGCACCGCAGCCGGTGGTCACGGTCGATCTGGAAACCCCGGCGGCCGTGGCCAAGCCGTTGCCACCGGTGTCGACGCCGGCGCATGTGCAGCCGACGCCTGCGCCGCTTCATGCGCCAGCCCCCGTCGTTGTCGCCCAGCCTGCGCCGCCCGCGCCTGCACCCGCATTGCTGCAGCCGGGTACCGTGGCCTCGCTGGCCGCTGGCGACGACGTGTTCCTGGTCGGTGACTCGCTGATGCAGGGCGTGGCGCCGCACCTGGCCAACAGCCTGCGCAAGCGCTACCAGATCCGCACCGTCAACCTCAGCAAGCAAAGCACCGGCCTTGCTTACCCGGGCTTCTTCAACTGGCCGAAGACCGTGGCCGACACCCTTGATCACGAACCGAACGTGCGCCTGATGGTGGTGTTCCTCGGCCCCAACGACCCGTGGGACATGCCCCAGGGCAAGGGCAAGCCGTTCCTGCGCTTCAAGTCGCCGGAGTGGGAGGTCGCCTACCGCGCCCGTATCGATTCGATCCTCGAGCAGGCCCGCGCGCACAACGTGCAGGTGATCTGGGTCGGGCCGCCGAACATGGAGAAGGCGCGATTGTCCACGGCCATGGGCTACCTCAGCGGGCTATACCAGGAGCAGACCGCGCTGTTCGGCCAGCACTATGTCTCGGCCAACCCGATCCTCGGCTACCCCGACGCCAACTTCTCGTATACGGTGCAGACACCGCAGGGCAAGCGGGTCAAGGTGCGGGTCGACGACGGCATTCATTTCACCATCACAGGCCAGAAGATGATCGCCGAACAGGTTCTGTCGCTGATCAGTTTTCCGGGCCTGACCGTTACAGGACATTGAGATGCGCCAATGGCATCACCTGCTGGGCCTGGCCCTGCTGATCAGCGCCGCGCCGGGTTGCAGCACCGGCGCCAACAGCGTGAGCGCCCAGCCCACGGCCCGGCCAGCCGCCGCGCCAGCCACCCGCCAGGACGGCAACCTGGCCTTGCTCGCCGGCAAGCTGCGCAATGCCGGCCGGGCGCCGGTCGCCATCGTCCAGCTGGGAGACTCGCATACCGCCGCCGACCTGTTCAGCGGCGAGCTGCGCAAGCTGTTGCAGGCGCGCTACGGCGACGGTGGCATCGGCCTGGTGCCGGCTTCGCCAGTGCCGGGGATCCGCAACGACCGGGTGATCATCAAGAGCGAGAAGCGCCAGTGGGAGCTGGTGTCGGCGCGCAACCAGCAGAGCTCGCAGTTTCCGTTGGGGGGCTACCTGTCGCTGCCGTTGGCCAATCGTGCCAGCGTGGTGCTGCAGGCGCGGGACGAGGATCGCCAGCGCTACAAGGTTTCGGCGCTGTACCAGTCGACCACCAGCGCCAGCCTCTTCGTCAATGGCGGCCAGCGCCGCGTGCTGCCGGCCAGCAATGGCCAGTGGCGCTTCAGTCCGGCCTACGCCAATGTCGGCCTGCCGGTGCAGTTGAGTGTCGAGGGCGGTCGGGGTGTCGCTTTGGGTGGCTGGTACATCCAGGGGCAGAAGCATGCCGGGGTGACCTACTCGGCGCTGGGCATCAACGGCGCGCGCCTGGACGTGGTGGACAAGTGGCAGCCGGGCTGGCGCGACAGCCTCAAGGCCGTGCGGCCTGACCTGGTGATCCTGGCTTACGGCACCAATGAAGCGTTCGACGACAAGCTCGACCTGGCGCTGTACCAGACGCAACTGGACGCGACCCTCACGGGCCTGCGCAAGGACCTGCCGCAGGCGGCGATCCTGCTGGTCGGTCCGCCAGACTCGATCAAGCAGCGCAAGGCGCGCAGCTGTGCGGCGCGCCAGCCGCAACCGCTGGCCTCGGTGATCCGTATCCAGAAGCAGATGGCGTACAAGCACAAGGCGCTGTTCTGGGATTGGCAAGGGTTCATGGGTGGGCCGTGCTCGATTGCCGGCTGGCAGGCAGGTGGGCTGGCGCGGCCGGATCTGGTGCACCTGACGGCTGATGGCTATCGCAAGAGTGCGGCGGGGTTGTACGAGTTTCTGAAGGGGCCGCTGGGGTTGCGTTGAGGCCTGGCCTCATCGCGGGGCAAGCCCGCTCCCACGCTGGCCGGGGGCGGGCTTGCTCAGGTATCAGGCCGGCTCGGCCTGCAACTCGACCATCGTCTCGCGATAGCGCGCCAGTTCCTCGATGGTCAGCACCGGCAGGTTGTACTGCCGCGCATACACCGCCACCTGCTCGCCGCGGGCCATGCTGCCGTCGGGGTTCATCAGTTCGCACAGCACCGCCGCCGGGCGCAGGCCGGCCAGGCGGGCCAGGTCCACCGAGCCTTCGGTGTGGCCGCGGCGGGTCAGTACGCCGCCATCGCGAGCGCGCAGCGGGAACACATGGCCTGGGCTGACGATATGACGTTCCTGCGCGGTCGAGCGCAGCGCGGCCTCGATGGTGGTGATGCGGTCCTGTGCCGACACGCCGGTGCTGACCCCTTCGGCGGCCTCAATGGTTACGGTGAAGCCGGTGCCATGGCGGGCCTGGTTGTTTTGCACCATCGGCGCCAGCTGCAGGGCGTCGACGGTGGCTTCGTCCAGGCACAGGCAGACGATGCCGCTGCAGTCGCGGATCATCATGGCCATGGTCTGCAGCGAAAGGTTCTCGGCGGCGGCGACGATATCGGCTTCGTCCTCGCGGTCGTCGTCGTCGAGCAGCAGCACGGGGCGCCCGGCCTGGAAGGCGGCGATGGCGGCACTGACGTTGGGGAATTGCGTGTTGAGCATGGTGGACATGAAACGCTCCTCGTGAATGATCGATGAACGTCTCGGGGCGAACATAATGCGCGCGCAGGGGCGCCCGGACGGCCCCTGCCAAACGCCTTCTTTCATCCGGACTATGACCGTCGGCTCTGGAGTCGCACCAGATCTGCTGACCCCCGGCATGGCCGGGGCGCTCGCGGGCTCATCTTTCGATTTACCGCCGGTGGGGACTTTCACCCCGCCCTGAAGACCGGCCAAGCATACAGCACTGTGCCAGCGGGCTGGCAAGCCCTACGACTTTAGTTGCTGCCACTCCAGCCCGAAGCGGGCCAGGTACTTGCGCAGGCGGTCGGCGTCGTTGGGGTTGGCCTTCTCCTGACGCGATACCGCGAACAGCTGACGCCCGGCTTCTGACAGGCTCGGTGCGCGGCGGCAGACGTCGATCACCGCCTGTAACTGCACCTGGTCGAACAGGTCGAGTGCGCGGTCGGCCAAAAGTGGCTCGCTGGCCGACTCCAGGCCCCATGCATAGCGCAGCCGGGCAATCTCTTCCTCGACCATTTCCTCATCGATACGCCCGCTGTCGGCCAGGGTCGCCATGCGCGTGATCGACGCCGATAGCTCGCGGAAGTTGCCGGCCCAGCGGGCCTCGCCGGCATGGGCGAAAGCCAGGTAGCGGCGCTTGGCCTCGAGGTTGAAACGCACCTGACGCCCTTGTTCGCGGGCATGGCGCTGCAGTTCGAAATCGAGGTTCGGCTCGATGTCCTCGCGGCGTTCGGCCAGGCCGGGGAGGGCGAAGGTCCACAGGTTGATGCGGGCGAACAGGTCCTCGCGGAACGAGCCGTCGGCGACCTTGGCGCGCAGGTCGCGATGGGTGCCGGCGATCAGCTGGAAGTCGCTTTCCACTTCGCGGTCCGCGCCCAGCGGGAAGAAGCGTTTTTCCTCGATGGCCTTGAGCAGCATGGCCTGCTCATCAGCGCCCAGTTCACCGATCTCGTCGAGGAACAGCATGCCTCCGTCGGCGGCGCGCAGCAGGCCGTCGCGGGCGTTCTGGGCGCCGGTGAAGGCGCCCTTGGCGTGACCGAACAGGGTCGACATGGCACCGTCGCCGCGCAGGGTGGCGCAGTTCACTTCGATGAAGCGCCCGCCCAGCTGATGGCGCCCGCGCTTGAGCTCATGGACGCGGCGGGCCAGAAATGACTTCCCGGCGCCGGTCGGGCCGACTAGCAGCATGGGGGCCTTCGAGCGCAGGGCGACCCGTTCGATCTGTTCGATGGTGCGATTGAAATCCTGGTTGCGCGTGGCGATGCCGGACTTGAGCAGCGACTGCCCCTCGACCTGCTCGCGGCGAAAGCGCGAGGCGATCGGGTCGTAGCGCGACAGGTCGAGGTCGATCAGGGTGGCGATGCCGGCCGGGTCACTGTTTTCGTCCTGCTTGCGCGAGGGCGAGGTCTGCACCAGGCGCGCTGGCAGGTAGCGCGCCTCGGTGAGCAGGAACCAGCAGATCTGCGCGACGTGGGTACCGGTGGTGATGTGCACCAGATAGTCCTCGCGCTCGGTGTCGAAGGTATAGCCGCTGGCGAAGTCGTGCAGGGCGCCGTAGACCTCCTCGAAGTCCCACGGGTTGCGCAGCGCCAGCGGGTGCAGGCGCACTTCGGTGCCGGGCGAGACCTGCTGGACGTCGGCGCGAATCCGCTCGGCCAGGCCGAGGTCGCGGGCGCCGGGGCCGTGGATAAGTTCCAGGCGGTCCAGAGGCAGGTCGGCTTGCTGGCACAGGCCGATGGTTGGCCGCCAGCGGTTCCAGCGTGCGGCGCCCTTGCCGTTGCGGTCGAGGGTGGTACCGAGGAAGCCGATGGCGACGAGAGGCTTGCGCATCCTTGATTATCCTAAAAGATAAATTGCTATCCGATGATATACAAAAAAAGAATCTCCATGAGTGCTTGCAGTGGTGTGCAAATGAATAAGATAAAAATAACCCTATATAAAACAATAAGTTAAATAATCTTATCTATGCCAAATGAAAACCTGGCACGCCGCTCGCTATATCCCTCTCGACCGCATCGCCAGGCAGGCCCTCGGGAAAGGGGAACCCCCCGCCGGTGCACGTACCCACCTTCAGGTGTCGGTGTCGTGCATGCCGCCGCCGCAACGACCGGTCATTGCTGCGCTGGGCCCCTGGAAAGGCTGGCGCAGACGCTCGCCGGGCAAAGCCCCGGCACTACCCTCCTAAGGTAGCTGTAACCGCAACACCCGCCGGTGGGGCACAGGCAACGCAAGCAGGGCCAGGACGGCCCGTCACTGCGAAGGACGCCTGGCCCACCGCTGGCCCACCCGGCTCGCCGGCCGGGCTTGGCGCAACGAGGGTGGCCGCTGGAGCAACGCTCCCGGCCCCGGACTCCGCCAGGCTTCGCTCGCGACGCCCGCTGGGTTGGCGACCACCGGCAACCAAGGACATTGAACAAAGGATGAGCAAGATGAACATGTTGAAGCGCTTTGTAGTGAAGAAGAACGAACACGGCCTGTTGCTGAACGATGGCGATTTCGAGGCGATCCTCGAGCCGGGCCAGTACAAGCGTTTCGATTGGCAGGGGCGGCTGACGCTGAAGAACTGCCCCCAGGATTCCCCGCTGCACGACTATCCCCTCGAGCGCTATCTGCGCCAACATGAGCCGGCGTTGGTCGAGCAGTATTTCCTTACCCTGGACATGGCCGAAAACGAAGTGGGCCTGCGTTTCGAGGATGGTCAGTTGAAGGAACTGCTGGCAGCCGACAGCCGCCGCCTGCAATGGAAAGGCCCGACCCGGCAGAGCCTGACGCGGATCGACCTGGCCCAGGGGCGGCGCCTGGACGCCGAACTGCTGGCACGCCTGAACAAACCGGGAATCGCCGGCATGGACAACGTGCTGCTGGTGACGGTGCCGACCTTCAGTGTCGGTGTGCTGCGCATCGACGGTGTCGTGGTCGACCTGCTGCCGGCCGGGCAGCACGGCTTCTGGCGCTGTGGCGCCCAGGTGGTGGTGGACACGGTGGACACGCGTCGCCCGGTTTCGGACGTCAACGTCCGGGAGTTGCTCGCCCGTGGCATGGACCAGCACCTGGTGTGCATGGACCTGAGCGAGCATGAGGTCGGGCTGCGCTTCGAGGACGGCAAGCTGGTCGAAGTGCTGCCGCCGGACAGCCGCCGTGCCTACTGGAAAGACCAGGCCAGGCACGAGCTGCAACGTATCGACCTGACCCACGGCCAGTGCCTGGACGCCGAGTTGGTGACCCGCCTGAATCGTCCTGGAATCGCCGGCATGGACCATGTACTGCTGGCGCTGGTGCCGGCTTTCCATGTCGGCGTGCTGAAGATTGACGGCGTGGTGGCCGGTTTGCTCGAGCCCGGGCAGCATGGCTACTGGCGCTGCGGCAGCCAGGTAGCGGTGGAGATGGTCGACACCCGCCTGCAGGCGCTGGAGGTGAGCGGCCAGGAGATCCTCACCCGCGACAAGGTCAACCTGCGCCTGAGCCTGGTGGCCAACTGGCGTTATACCGACGTGCTCGGTGCCCATGGGCAGATGAGCAAGCCAGTTGAGCACCTGTACCGCGAGCTGCAGTTCGGCCTGCGTGCGGCGGTGGGTACCCGCACCCTCGATGAGCTGTTGGAGAACAAACAACTGATCGACGACAGCGTTACCGAGCACCTGCAGGCGCAGTTGCCGGGCAGTGGCCTGGAGGTGGGCAGCCTCGGGCTGCGCGACATCATCCTGCCGGGCGAAATGAAGACCCTGCTGGCGCAGGTGGTGGAGGCGGAAAAGGCCGCCCAGGCCAACGTGATCCGGCGCCGTGAGGAAACCCAGGCGACCCGTTCGCTGCTCAACACCGCCAAGGTGATGGAAGGCAACCCGACGGCCCTGCGCCTGAAGGAGCTGGAAACCCTGGAGCGGGTGGCCGAGCGCATCGACCGGATTTCGGTGTTCGGTGGTCTGGATCAGGTATTGAATGGAATGGTCAGCCTCAAGGCGGGTTGACCCTTTGCGACACGACGTAGCGCAACAAGGAACAAGGCAATGAACATACTCGAAGTGGCGGGCGGCAAGCCGATCAAACTGTGGACCGACGGCGTGCCGGTCGAGGACGACGCCCGCAAGCAACTGATGAACACGGCGAAGATGCCGTTCATCTTCAAGCACCTGGCGGTGATGCCGGATGTGCACCTGGGCAAGGGCTCGACCATCGGCAGCGTGATCCCCACCGTGGGCGCGATCATTCCGGCGGCGGTGGGCGTGGACATCGGCTGCGGCATGATCGCCGCACGCACCTCGCTGCACGCCCGCGACCTGCCGGACAACCTGCACGGCCTGCGCACGGCCATCGAAAAAGCCGTGCCCCATGGCAAGACCTTCGGTCGTCGTGACCAAGGCGCCTGGGACAATGTGCCGAACCAGGCCGACCAGGTATGGAGCGGCCTGGCCGGGCGCTTCAAGGCGATCACCGACAAGCACCCGCGGCTGGAGAAGACCAACAACCGCCAGCACCTGGGGACACTGGGGGGCGGCAACCACTTCATCGAAGTCTGCCTGGACGAGGCCGACCGGGTCTGGTTCATGCTGCACAGCGGCTCGCGTGGTGTCGGTAACGCCATCGGCAACCTGTTCATCGAACTGGCACAGGCCGACATGCGCCAGCACATGGTCAACCTGCCGGACCGGGACCTGGCGTACTTCGAGGAAGGCAGCCGGCACTTCGCTGACTATGTCGAGGCGGTCGAGTGGGCGCAGGACTTCGCCCGGCACAACCGCGAGCTGATGATGCAGGCGGTGGTTGCCGCCACCCGAAAGGTGCTGGGCAAACCGTTCGAGGCCAGCCTCGAGGCGGTCAACTGCCACCATAACTATGTGCAGAAGGAGCAGCACTTCGGCCGCGAGGTGCTGGTGACCCGCAAGGGTGCGGTGTCGGCGCAGAAGGGCCAGTTGGGCATCATTCCCGGCTCCATGGGCGCCAAGAGCTTCATCGTCCGTGGTCTGGGTAACGAGGAGGCGTTCTGTTCGTGCAGCCACGGCGCGGGCCGGGTGATGAGCCGTACCAAGGCCAAGAGCCGCTTCACCGTCGAGGACCAGCAGCGTGCCACCGCCCATGTGGAGTGCCGCAAGGACAAGGATGTGATCGACGAGATCCCGATGGCCTACAAGGACATCGATGCGGTGATGCAGGCCCAGCGGGAGTTGGTCGAAGTGGTGCATACCCTGCGTCAGGTGGTGTGCGTGAAAGGTTGAAATGGGCGCCCTATGGCGCCCTGTACAAGGAACGAAGACATGTATCAGGACGACCCCCACCCATTGCCCGAGGCCATGCATGCCCGGGTGCTCGATGAATTGCAACGTATCGAGCGCGAGCACGAGGTGAACGTGCTCTATGCCTGCGAGTCCGGCAGCCGTGCCTGGGGCTTCGCTTCGCCGGACAGCGATTATGATGTGCGCTTTGTCTACGTGCCGCGCAACGACTGGTACTTGCGGGTGGACGAGCCTCGCGATGTGATCGAGCGGCCGCTCTGCGACGAACTGGACATCAGCGGCTGGGAGCTGCGCAAGGCCCTGCGCCTGATGCGCGGCGCCAACCCGAGCTTGCTCGAGTGGCTGGGCTCGCCGCTGGTGTACCGCGCCGACGCCGAAGCTACCGGGCGTTTGCGCGAGCTGGGCGAGGCTTTCTACTCGCCGCGCGCCGTGCGCCACCACTACCTGTCGATGGCACGCAAGAACCTGCGCGGCTACCTGATGGGCGAGACGGTGCGTTTCAAGAAGTACCTGTATGTGCTGCGACCGTTGCTGGCGGTGCGCTGGATCGACCAGGGACTGGGCATGCCGCCGACGGCGTTCGCCGCGTTGATGGCGCGTACCGTCGATGACCCGCGACTGCAGGCGGCGATCGACGCGCTGCTGGTTGTGAAGCGCCGCAGCGGCGAGGCCGAGCACGGACCGCGGGATGAGGTATTGCATGGGTTCATCGAGGCCGAGCTGGCGCGGGCAGGAGAGGCGCGGGAAGTACCGGTGACGAGGGGGGACACCGGGTTGCTGGATGATTTTCTGCGGGACACCGTGCGCCAGGCTGGATGACGGCTCACTGAGCCGACTTGGACATCCTGTCCATCACGAACCACAGCGATGACGGCAGCATTGGCCCGTGGTCCAGGCCGTCGAATGGCTGGAAAGTCGCTGACAATCCCTTCACTCCGGCCAGACTGGCCACCAGCGCCCGGGCAGGTCGTTGCACATCGCCCTGCAGCGGCCCTCGGGGGTTGGCCGGTTCCCGCGTGCCGCGCATCAGCAGCAGGCTAGGCTGGTGGCTGCCCAGCCGCTCCTGCAACCCTTGCATCTCGGCCACGATGGCGCCGTCGTTCCACCATAACGATGGGCTGGCCGTTGCATAGTCGCTGAACAGCCACGGGCGGGTGAACAGTGTGTGCAGCGTCAACAGCCCGCCATAGGAGTGGCCCCAAAGTGTCTGTCGTTGCGGGTCGACGGGCGCCACAGCGGCGACCATCGGACGCATGCGTTGCTCCAGCAGATCGAGGAATTCATCGGCGCCACCGCTGGCCTGGCCGGTCAGGGGATCGCGTTGCTCGGCCAGCCCGGGCACCACGGGGGTGTAGTCGTAGGTACGGGCGGCACGCTCGATGCGGTGGTCAGTCTGGTAACCGATGGCGACCAGCAGCGGTGCCTGGCCGCCGGCCAGCGCCTGCAGTTGCTCTGGCTCAAGGGCGCTGATGGCGGCGTTGCCGTCGAGCATCCATAGCACCGGGTAACCGCTGGCGGGGGCCGGGCGCCGGGGCTGGCCGATCCACAGGCGGTAATGGCGCTGGCCGTCGCGCGAATCCAGGTCGAGGTGGCTGAAGCGATAGGCCAGGTCCTGGCGCTGCAGCAGGGTCGTGTCCATCTTCTGCTCGGGTTGCGGCTGGGCCAGGGCCGAACCGCTCAGCACCAGTGTCATGATAAGGAAAAGGATCTTCATCGGGCGTTCTCGTGAGGTCATCCATGACAGGCCGCCGCGGCATCGTCGGATGCAACGGCGGCACGGGTTCAGAAGGAGGCGGTCAGGCTGGTGTAGAGGGTGCGCCCGGGTTCGTTGTAGGTGGCCGCGCCCGCGCCCTCGATACCGTTCACCGCCTGGGCGTTGCCGGCCCGGTACAGGCGTTTGTCGAACAGGTTGTCGATGCCGGCGGTCACGCTCAGGTTTTTAGTGAGCGCATAGGTGCCGCTGGCGCCGACCAGGGCGTAAGGGGCCACCTGGTCGTTGGCGGTGCCGGTGACCCGCTTGCCCTGGTAGTCGTACTTCTTCGGCGTCTGCTTGCCGTACCACGCCACGCTCAGCTGCAGCGACAGGTCATCGGCGGCTTGCCAGTCGAGCATCGAATTGAGGGTGTAGGCCGGGGTCACCGACAGGGTCTCGCCAGTGGTCTTGTTCTTCGACTGCAGCATGTAGGTGAAGTTGTTGCTCCACTTCAGCTGTTCGCTCAGCGGGATGGTCAGGGTACCCTCGAGGCCCTCGACCAACGCCTTGGGGATGTTCTCCCACTGGTAGAGGGTGGCGTTGGCGTTGGCGCCGACGCCGCCGGATGCCTGTCCGATGCCGCTCAGGCCCGAGTCGATCTTGTTCTTGTAGTCGTTGCGAAAGTACGTCAGGCCGGCGACCCAGCCGTTGTCCTGGAACTCGATGCCGAGTTCCTTGTTGACGCTGGTCTCGGCTTCCAGGTGCGCGTTGCCCTGCAGGTAGCAGCTGGTGCTCTGCCCGTAACAGCCCTGGCCACGGCTGTAGAGCAGGTAGTCGGGGTTGAGCTGGTACAGGTTCGGCGCCTTGTAGGCGCGGGCGATGCCGGCCTTGAGCGTCAGGGTGTCGCTCAGCGCATGGGACAGGTTGAGCGACGGGCTCCAGTTGTCGCCGACGATGCTGTGGTGATCGAAGCGCAGCGCCGGAGTGAGCATGGTGCCGGGCAGCAGTTCGATGTTGTCCTCGGCGAACAGCGAGAAGATCTGCGCCTGGCTGCTGGTGCTGCGGCCGCTGCTGGCCAGGCCGGGCACGCTGCCGCCTTCGCTGGTGGTCTGGGTGTTGGCGCTGGGGTCGTCCAGTTTCTGCTGGCTCCACTCGCTGCCCAGGGTCAGGGTCTGGTCGCGCCAGGCGTGCAGTGGCAGGTTGAGCTCACCGTGGGCGGTCAGGTCGCGCAGCGTCGATGTGTAGAAGTCGGTGTTGCTGAAGATGCCTTCGGTGCCGCCGGCCAGGCCTTCGTTGATGCGCTGGTTGCGGGTCTTCTCGTATTGCAGGAAGGCCATGCTGCTGCCGAAGTCCCAATCGCCACGGTGGGTGATGGCGAAGTTCTCGCGGTAAAGAATGTTGGTCTCCTTGCCGAGCATGCTTTTGACGTTGGCGTTGGAGTTGGTGTTCTGCGTATCGCCCGCGTACAGGTTGCCCTGGCGGCTGAAGCCGGCTTCGAGCTCCAGGGTCTGTTCCGGCGTCAGGCGCCAGCTCAGCAGGCCGTTGAGGTCCTTGTTGCGCACGCCTTCGCGGCCGGCGGGCAAGGTACCGGCCTGGGTGCCGGTGCGCGCGGACTGGTGGCCGGCGTTGATGTCCCAGTCGTCCGCGTCGGTCTTGGCCACGTTGCCGTAGACGCGGTAGCTCAGGGTGTCGGTCAGTGGGCCGTTGAGGCCGAAGCTCACGCGCTTGGTGGCGCCTTCGTCACCGTGCTGCGGGAAGTTCTGGTACACGGTCATGTTGCCGTGGGGTTCGCCCGTCGGTTGCTTGGTGATGATGTTGATCACCCCGCCCATGGCGCCGGAGCCGTAGCGTGCCGCCGCCGGGCCGCGGATCACCTCGATGCGCTCGACCTGGTCGGCCGGCACCCAGTTGGTGTCGCCGCGCGAGTCGCGTTCGCCGCGCCAGCCGTAGCGCACCGAGCTGCGGCTGCTGACCGGCTTGCCGTCGACCAGGATCAGGGTGTTCTCCGGCCCCATGCCGCGGATATCGATCTGCCGGTTGTTGCCGCGCTGGCCGCTGGTGGAGTTGCCGGTCAGGTTGACCCCCGGCATGGTGCGGATGATCTGCGACAGGTCGTTGGCCGGTGGGCGTTTCTGGATGTCCTCGGCGGTGATGACCGACACACCCGGCGCCTGCTTGGTCTCCTCCAGGGCGGTGGCCACTACGTTCTGGCTTTCCAGCACGATCGGTTCTGGCTGGTTGGCGGCCTGCACGGCGCTGCTCAGCAGGCAGCTGGACAGCAGCAGGAAGGGGGCGAGAGGAAGCGGGCGGGGCGACATGTGTGATCTCCGGCACGGCGGGCTGAATTCAAGAAATCACAGATGCTAATAAATCCTATTTGAGAGTAAAGCGCATTAACTTTCTAAACACTTTCGCTTGCCGGCAACAGTAGGTGCAGGCACAGGCCAGGATGCCCATTGCTCGCCCACAGGCGCCCGCCCTGCAGCTCGATGGCGCGCCGGGCGATGGCCAGGCCCAGGCCGAAGCCGGCGCCGCTGCCGGGCAGGCGGCGGTAGGGCTGGAAGATCTGCTCGAGTTCATCCTCTGGTACTCCGGGCCCTTGGTCGCGCAGGCACAGGTGCCAGAAGGCGCCCTCGCGCCAACCGTCCAGGCCGACTCGGCCAATGGCGGGCGAATGGCGGATGGCGTTGAGCAGCAGGTTTTCCAAGGCCTGGGCCAGGCTGTCCAGGTGCGCCTGCACCTGGCAGTCGAGGCCGAGTGAGCAGGGCAGCCGTTCGACCGGCCAGCCGCTTTCGAAGCAGCTGTCCTGGACCAGCGCCTCCCAGACCGAGAGCACCAGTACCGGCTCGGTCGCCAGTTGCGGTTGCTCGGTGTCCAGCCAGGCCAGATCGAGGGTGTCCTCCAGCAGTTTCTGCATGTCGTCCACCTCGCGGTCCAGGCGCTGTCGCAGTTGCTCCGCCGGCAATTCGCTGTCGTGGGCGATGCGCAGGCGCGCCAGCGGCGTGCGCAGTTCGTGGGACAGGGTACGTAGCAGCAGGCGTTGCTGGTCGAGGCTTTTGCGCAGGCGCACGGCCATGTGCTCGAAGGCCTGGGCCAGCTCGCCCAGTTCGTCGCGGCGTTCCTGCAGGGGCAGCCTGGGGCCATCCAGTTCATCAGCCCGCAGGGCGTCGGCGCGGTCGCGAAGGCGATTGAGTGGCACGACCAGATGGCGGTACAGCGCCAGGCCCAGCAACAGGGCGAGCAGGGCGGGGGCCACGCCGTGGGTGACTACGTGGGTCCAGGGTGTCAGGCCGGTGGGCAGCAGGTGTTCGGGGAGCTGGATGACCAGGCGGCCGTCCTCGGGGTGTTCGGGGAAGGCAATGCTCACGTATGGCAGCTCGTCCTGCAGGCGCCGGCTCATCGGCCAGTCGAGTTTGCGCATGAAGGTCAGGCGGCTGGCTTCATCGGCGCTCAGCGCGGTAGTGCCTAGGCTTTGCAGATGAGGGCCGATGATGGCGACCCAGGTGTTCTCATCGGCTTCGAGCCGACGGCGCAAGCGTTCCACGCCATCGGCACCTTCCGCGCGCCAGGCCTGCTCGGCCTGTTCGGCGAAGCCGGCGAGGAACACCCGGTCGGCGGGGGCCAGGAAGTAGGTGCTGCGTTCGACCGACAGGCCCCAGGTCCAGATCAGCCAGGTCAGCAGCAGGCAGAAGCACACCTGCAACAGCGCCAGTTTCCACAGCAGCGGATGACGGCGCATCAGGTGTTGCCCGCATCGACCAGGATATAGCCCTGGCCGCGCACGGCCTGGATTTCCAGGTGGCTGGCGCCGATGGCGGCGAGCTTGCGGCGCAGGTTGCACACATGCACATCCAGGCCGCGGTCGAGGCGGGTATAGGCCCGGTGCAGGACGCTCTGGTACAGAAATGCCTTGCTCAGCGCCTCGCCGGGATGGGCTTGCAGGGTCACCAGCAAGCGGTATTCGGAACCGGTCAGCCCGGCACTCTGGCCATGCTGGGCGACATCATGGTTGGCGGTATCGAAGGTCAGCGTGCAGGCATTGCGTGGCATGGACGGGCGCCGGTCCAGCGCCACCCGGCGCAGCAGCGCATCGATCCGGGCATCCAGTTCGGCCAGGCTGAAGGGCTTGGGCAGGTAGTCGTCGGCGCCGCGGGTGAAGCCGCTGATGCGGTCCTGCTCGGCGCCCAGGGCCGACATCAGCATTACCGGTACCGCCTGGTGCCGGCGCAGTTCGTCGAGCAGGCTCAGGCCATCGATGCCGGGAAGCATGATGTCCAGCAGTAGCAGGTCGAAGGGGGCCTGCTGCATCGTGTTCAATGCCTGGGTGCCGTTCTCGCAGGTCCGGACGCTGAAGCCACGGCGCATGAAGTGCTGTTCCAGGTCCTGGCGCAGGCGCGGGTCGTCTTCGGCGAGGAGGAGCTTGGGGGGCACGGGCATGACCTTGATGAGAATTCGTTGCAAATACGAATCATCCCATTGGCGATGGTGCCGGGGCAATGGCCGGATGCTGGCATTTCGTCGCGTGGTTGAGGCCTTTGGCCCCTGTTTCAGCGACTGATGAACATCCCGCCAGCTTCGCCGCGCGCGCGCAGGCCATGGCTCTCGCTCAGCATGGCCAAGGCCAGAGGCAGGTCATCGACCGGGAAGCTGCCGGAGACCCGCAACTCGGCCACGGCCGGGTCGCAGACCAGACGCTGGTCGCTGTAGCGCATCAATTCCTGGGCCCACTGCAACAGCGGCATGTCGTCGACCACCAGCAAGCCATTGCGCCAGGCCAGCTGGGTGTCGCGGGCGATTTCCACCAGGCCGAGCCGGTCGCGGTCGAAGCGCACCTGCGAGCCTGCGTGGATGACGGTGGCACTGCCGGCCTCGGGGGTGACGCGCACGGCGCCTTCATAGACCGCGAGCTGAGTCTCGCGAGGGCGTTGGCGCACGCTGAAGCGGGTGCCCAGCGCCTGCATCAGGCCATGTTCGCTCCGCACCTGCAACGGCCGCGACGGGTCCGCGGCGGTGACGATGTACGCCTCGCCACGGCGCAGGTGCAGCAGGCGCTCCTCGGCCGAATACGCCACTCGCAGCTCGCTGTGGCTGTTTAGAGTGACCTGGGTGCCATCGCTCAGCAGCAGTTCGCGGCGCTCGCCCACTGCGGTCTGGTAGTCGATACCCTCCTGGGTCTGCCGCCATACCCACCAGCCCAGCGGGGCCGCGCCGATCAGCACCAGCAGGCCACGCAGCACGGTGCGACGGCTGCTGTCCTGCGGGCGAACGAGTGTCTGCCGGGCAAGGGTCGGTGGCAGGGTGCCGAGGCGCGTCAGCAGACGCTCGGCGCGCTTCCAGGCGCGTTCGTGGTCCGGGTCGCGGCGCCGCCAGCGTTCCAGCTCGAGCTGTTGCGCTGGCGTCAGCGGGCCTTCCTGCATCAGCAGCAGCCAGGCGGCGGCCTTGGCGAGCACGGCCTGGGCAATGGCGGGTTGGTCACTCATCGGGCATCTGGCTCAGGCAGGCCATGTAGCCCTCGTGGATGTACTTCTTCACCGTTGGCAGCGCGATGTTCAGGGCCTGGGCAATGTCTTTCTGTTTCATGCCGTCCAGGCTGGCCATCAGGAACGCCTGCCTGACCCGTGGGCGCAGGCTGTCGAGCACCGCGTCGATCTCATGCAGGGTCTCGAGGATGACGCTCTGCTGCTCGGGCGACGGCTGCAGCGCCTCGGGCACCAGCGCCAGCGCTTCGAGCCAGGCCTGCTCCAGCGAATGGCGGCGGCGCCAGCTGACCAGCACGCAGTTGGCGATGCGTGTCAGGTAGGCGCGCGGCTGGCGCAGGGTGTCGGGCTGGTTGCTGTCGCGGCTGGCGAGCAAGCGCACGAAGATGTCCTGGGCCAGATCGTCGGCCACGCCGCGCCCCCAGGAGCGCAACCGGTACGCCAGCCAGCCGCGCAACCAGGCGTGGTGCTCGATATACAGCGTGGTGACGGCGCAGTGCTTGGCGGGCCGCGGCGGGGACTTGAAAAGGGTCATGGCTGGGAGGCGTCAGGGCGCAAATGCAAACAATTATCACTAGATTTGGTTAAATCACAAGATCAAGTGAAAATGCGAATCGCACGCATATACCTTTTTCGCCGTCATGCGACAGAAGGGGTGCAAGCCCGCATCGAGTGCCGGGCACTGACCTCACGAGCGAGAAAAGCATGCCCGCAATTCGTCGGCTTTCCCCTGTTTCGCGTCCTTCGCAACACTTGTCCCCGATCAGCTTCGCCGTGCGTTGCGCGATGCTCGGCTGCCTGATGGGCACGGCTTCGACCCTGGCCCAGGCCGCCGAGTCCCCGGCCGTGGCGTCCACCCGGCTCGACGATGCCACGCCGCGCGACTACGACATCGCCCAGGGGCCGCTGGGCACCGCGCTGGGCGTGTTCGCCAGCCAATCGGGCCTGCTGTTGTCCTATGACCCCGAGCTGACCCGCGGCCGCGCGGCTCCGGCGCTCAAGGGGCGCTATACCGTGCAGGAAGGGGCCCGGCGGCTGCTGGCCAACAGCGGCCTGCAACTGCTGCCGAACGCGCGGGGCGCGTACATCCTCATCCCACAGGCCCAGGCATCGGCGACAGCGACGGAATTGACGCCGACCATGGTCGCGGCCAGCGAGCTGGTTGACCCGCAGCGCGACACCTACCGCGCGCCGCGCTCTACGGTGCACCTGTCGCGCGAAGACCTCGACCGCTTTAGCACCGTTTCGGTGGGCGACATGCTCAAGGGCGTTGCCGGCGTGCAGGTGGGCGACAGCCGCAACGGTGGCGCGCTGGACGTCAACATCCGCGGCATCCAGGGGCAGAGCCGGGTGGCGGTCAGGGTCGATGGCTCGGAGCAGGCGGTGGATGTCTACCGGGGCTACGGCGGTACCCAGCAGCGCAGCTACATCGACCCCGACCTGATCAGCAGCGTCACCGTGAACAAGGGCCCCAGCACCCGCTCGGGAGCGATCGGCGGCTCTGTGGAGATGAAGACCATCGGCGTCGAGGACATCCTGGTCGATGGCAAGGATGTCGGCGTGCGCCTGACCGGCAACTTGTGGAACAACGGCGTGGAGCCCGAGCACCGCAACCGCAACGCCAGGGACGAGGACCTGAGCGCGGTACCGCGCGACCAACGCGGCAGCCTGTTCGGCTCCAAGGCCGAGTCCGGCAGCGCCGCCTTCGGCTACTCCCATGAACGCTTCGACCTGGTGGCGGCCTATGCGCACCGCAACCAGGGCAACTACTTTTCCGGCAAGAAGGGCCAGGACCGCTACCGGCTCTACGACCGCGACGGTGACGAACAGCCGAGCGTCGCCAACACCTACAACGCCGGCGAGGAGGTGCTCAATTCGTCGTCCGAGACCGACTCCTACCTGCTCAAGACCACTTGGCGGCTGGCCGACGACCATACCCTGGACCTGGGCTACCGCCGGTTCGACGGACACATGGGCGAGATCATGCCGTCGGACATCTTCCGCTACGGTACCGCTGGCATCTACCAGTACCCCACCAGCGAAATCCGGATCGACACCTACACCGCCCGCTATCACTACCTGCCCGAAGGCAATCCGTGGGTAGACCTCACCAGCAGGCTGTGGCTGACCGACTCGAAGACCAGTACCTTGAGCGCGGCCTGGATGGCGCCCAAGTCGCAGCTGTACCGTACCGACCGCGCCTGGTCCCGCCAGGACAATCGCCGCATCGGCGGCGACCTGAACAACGTTTCGCGCTTCACCACGGCCCATGGCGATTTCAAGCTCGACCTGGGCGGCGCCTTCCAGCTCGAAGACCTGCAGCCGCAGAAGAGCGTGGTCTCCACCCAGCATGACATCAACGCCAACCGCATGCTGCGTGACGCGTCGCGCCAGGAGTTCAGCTTCAACGGCAACCTGGAATTCAAGCCCACTGAAACGCTGACGCTGTGGGGCGGCGGTCGCTATGCCCACTACCAGACCAAGGACAACACCGTGCTGGCCAAGGCGCGCCGCGAGGAGCGGGAAATGCGCTGGATCACCGCCAGCAGCCCGGGGCACTGGGGCAGCATGATGTGGTTCCCCGACCAGAACGGCCAGTACACCGACGCCACCGATCCACGCCTGAACAACGGCATCGTCTTCGAGAACAGCAACGAGCCGTTCAATGGCGTGCCGTTCAACGAGTCCGGCGCGACCAACGTGGAGGTCCACCCCGAAGGCATCAGCAACGTGGTCACCGGCTACGACTATACCCCGCAGGGCAAAAGCCGCGGCGGTGGCTTCGCACCGGCCTTCGGTATCAATGTCGAGTTCCTCCCGGACACCTTCGTCTATGCCTCCTACACCGAAGGCCTGCGCCTGCCGTCGCTGTTCGAGACCAGCCAGGGCACCCAGCAGGTCACCCCGGGCAAGCACCTCAAGCCCGAGCGCTCGCGCAGCTGGGAAGTGGGGGGGAGCGCCTTGCGCAGCGACCTGCTGATCGCCGGCGACGAGGCGTCGGCCAAGCTGGCCTGGTTCGACAACGACATCAAGAACTACATCACTCGTTACTACGACCCGAGCCCAGGCCTGTGGGGCCAGATGACCTTCAGCAACACCGACAGCTTCCATACCCGTGGCCTGGAACTGCAGTCGCACTACGATGCCGGGCGCGTGTTCGCCGACCTTTCGGCCACCTACTACCTGATGACCGAGACCTGCGACGCGGCCTTCGCCGCCAAGCTACGCGCCAGCGCCAATCGGTATCAGCGCACCCACGACACCCCGGACTGCACGTCGGGCAGCTACATGGGTTCGTACACCAACACCCAGAACCCGCCGCGCTTCTCGGCCAACCTGCTCGGCGGGATGCGTTTCTTCGACGAGGCACTGACCGTGGGCGGGCGCATGACCTACAGCTCGGGGCCCACCGCGCAGATGGATAAGCCCTGGCAGACCGGCGCGACCACGCCGCAGATCGACTACCGCTCGGTGGCGTTGTTCGACCTGTTCCTCAAGTACAAGCTGCTGGAGCACACCGAGCTGAATGTGTCGGTGCAGAACCTGACGGATCGTTACTACCTGGACCCGCTGGCGCAGAGCTTCATGCCTGCACCGGGGCGGACCTGGCGGGTGGGGATGGTGGCGCGTTTCTGAGAGCGCCTGCTTTATCCAGTGCCTTGGCCCGATCGTCGGGGTGGCTGGAGTCCGCCGCCCCCCTTGCAACGTCTATCAGATCGAGCGCCGCCCGCACGGCGTTCGATCTCAAGTGCGCTGCAACGCTTACCTCTGACACCCCGCATCGCTGGTAGCCAACTGCAATGCCGAATGGCCCGGGTGCGAGCGTTGTCCCCCCTGATATCGAGCAGCGCTGCCCAGGCGTTGCCATATATGTTTCGCTGGGCCTGCTGAATGCAGCCGTGCCGAATAATAGATTGAGCTTTATCTCGCGCATCTCCTGCGTGCGATAGTCGCCTCGCGGGACAGGGTTGTCGATAATGGCTAAAGAGTGGCTTGAATTGTCTTGGCGCTACGTTTAGTATCCGCGAATATTCTAAGTTAATAACTATTTCTTCTGTCGGCACGCGTCCGTATTGGCCACGCTCAAACGGTTGGTGCGTGGTATGCAGGCGGCCGCAATTCTCGGGTTTTGTTGTGCGCTGCTGCGTCAGTCTGTCTGGCTATATGCTCGCAACTCTTTGATTTTAAATGTTTTATGCTTTGGCTTGAGCCGGGTTCTTGATTCTGCTTTCAAGGTTGCTTTGCCTGGCTGCGCTCGGTGGTCTGACAATTAAACTTACGAGTTTAATTTGTTCGTGCAAGCGACTGACAAATTAAACTTTACGGTTTAAAAGTGCCAATATTGTACTGAGGGTTTTATTAATTGGCGGTGTTGCGCAATTAAGGCGTGGTGTCTCGTTGTGCCTGAGATTTGTCGTTGTTTATTTACTCGTCGGTTTAATTAGTTAGCCGGTGCTATAGGGCAGGCTTGAAATTGTTAGTGACATTTTGCCGAAGGAAGTATTGGCAACGTGTCTTTCCTGCGCCTCGCAGGAGGCATGGCGGCCTCTGGCAGCATTGCCAAGGCAAGGATCCACACACGTGAGAAAAGGAGTTTCAGGATGAGCAACGACGATATGCTGAACCGCTCGCTACCTCTGTTGACCGAGGCGGGCATCGACAAGCTTGCGTCCAGCCGGGTGGTGGTCGCCGGTTGTGGCGGCGTGGGGGGCGCCATGGCACTCACGCTGTGCCGGATGGGCGTACAGTCGTTCAAGCTGGCTGATCCGGGCGCTTTCGATCCGCCCGACATGAACCGCCAATGGGCCGCGACGGGCGCTTCGCTGGGCCGAAACAAGGCCTTGGTGTATCGCGAGCTGATTCTCGACCTCAACCCCCGGGCCAAGGTCGAGATCTTTGTCGAAGGCATCACCGACCACAACCAGGACGAGTTTCTGTCAGGCGCTGACATCCTGGTCGACTGCCTGGATGCCAATGTGCCCCACTCGTTGCGTGAGTCCATCCACCGCCAGGCACGCGAGCGTGGGGTGTTCAGCGTCGTTGGACCGATCATGGGCTTCGGCTGCTTTGCCTTGTGCTCCTCACCGCAAGGCTTGGGAATGGAGTATTGGACGCAGACACTCAAGATGGCCAAGGAGCAGGGCACCTTGCCGCGGATTTTCGACGAAATCTTCGTGCCCCAGCACATGCAGGCGATTGTCCGCAGCCTCGAGATTGGCAAGGTGCCAACGGTGGCTGTGGGGCCTCTGATCGCGACATCGCTGTTGGCCACTGAGTGCGTGAACCACTTGCTGCATGACCTGGTGCCGGGTTTCCGTGAACCGATCGTACTGCCAAAGGTGATGTTCTTCGACCTCAATCGCATGAACCACCGGATCATCGACGTGTCCGAGGGAGCCTTGGCATGAGGTTGCTGGCTGACACCGTCGAGGCCCGCGCCCGGGTCCTGGCTCAACATGGTTTCAATCTCGACCTGATCCCGTCGCGGCTGGTCCTGGATGACTACCAGACCGACAGCCTGATGCACGGCGACTGCACGGGCTTTCCTCTCGTGCAGCAGGACGGCGACGGTGAGCTGGACGAGCGACTGGCTGCTGCGTTCCAGGCCTTGTTCGGTATTTCGCAGGTGCTGTCAGTGGCCCAGGGGCGACTGGCGGAGGCGTTGCTGGTCAACGCACTGATCACGTCAGGCGAGTGCGTGCTTGGCAGTGCGCCATTCCCCACGCTGCAGGCGCACCTGCAGCTCAGGGGCGCCACATACGTTACGGTATCGACGACAGATGCCAACGGTGATTTTCGCGCTGACCTGGATTGTGTGGCATTGGAGCAGGCGATCAAGCGCGTGGGCCGCCACCGCATACCTTTCCTGCTGGTCGAAGCCTGCACCAACGCCAATGGCGGTGCGCCTGTGTCAGTGGACAACCTGCGCGCGGTGAAGGCGGTGGCTGGCCGCTACGGCATCCCGCTGATGCTCGACGCGACGCGGGTCTTCAGCAATGCCTGCCTGATCCGCGAGCACGCCAGTGAATGGCGTGGTCATGACGAACTGGGCATCGTTCAGGCCCTGTGCGCACTGGTAGACGGTGTGTTGCTGAGTGCTACGAAGGAAATGCCCACGACAATCGGTGGTTTCCTCGCACTACGTGACCGTAGCCTGTTCGAGCGTTGCCGCGACCAGGCGCTGATCTTTGGCACGGGCCTGGATCTGCTGGGCAAGCGCCGTCTGCTGACGGCGATGCACGAGCCGAATGGACTGGTGAAGCAGGTACGTTCGCGGATTGACCAGGTGCGCCGCTTCCATGCTCGGTTGCAGTTGGGCGGCGAGTCACGGGTGGGTGCCCATGGCGTGTTCCTGGTGGGGGGCGCGCCGATGACACCTATGCATGCACGCGCCTTCCTCAATCATTTGTATGTTGGCTACGGTGTGCGTGGTGCGCTCAATCCAGGGGGCTCAGCCGGCCATGGCGATGCCCTGGTGCGCTTCGCCCTTGGCGTTCCCGGCAAGGACGAGCGTGTCCTGGAAACGGCTGCGATATGCATCCGAGAGGCACTGCGCGAAGCCGACCAGCACATCGCCCTGGAAGAGGTCCACCGCCCCGCAGGCCTCGCCGGCGGCATGCTTGCCACTTATCGCAAGGCCCGGAGCGTGCAGCCATGAAGCGTTTGCTGATGATCGTCGGCGTGCTCTGTCCGCTGCTGGCTTTCGCCGGCATGCCGACGGGCAACCTGGTACCAAGGGATATCATCGAGCGTTCCGAGGAGCGCCCAACCGGCAAGGATTCGGTCTCGATGTTGTTGGTCACCCTGACCGACAAGGCCGGAACCAAGCGTCAACGCGGATTGCTTTGGTATCACCTGGCAGGCGAGCAGGGTGACCTCGACCTGCAGAAGTTCTTTTATCCCCGCAGCATCCGCAACATCGCCACCTTCAACGAGGAGGTGCGTGGCGCGGAAGACTTGCAGTACCTGTACCTGCCGGCCGCCAGCCGGGTTCGGCGAGTTTCCTCCAAGCACCAGACCTGGGTCGGGTCCGATCTGATCTACGAGGACCTTCAGAAGATCAACCTCGAGGATTGGACATTCAGTTATGTGGAGCAGGCCAGCGAGGAAGGTTTCGCGGTGCACGTGGTGGATTGCCAGGCCAAGCCCTCGTCGAACTCGGCGTATGCCAAGCGGCGCTACTACATCCGTGCGGACGGCAGTTACTTCCCCAGTCGGATCGACTTTTTCGATGCTGCCGGCCAGTTGATCAAGCAGGTCCGGCGCACCGACGTGCAGGCATACGGCTCTGCCCTGTACGAGCGTTTCGTGCAGGTGAATGACCTGCGCAACGGGCATCAGACGTTGATGGAGCGGCGTTGGGTCCGAGTCGATACCGGACTGCCTGCGTCACTGGTGACGGTGCGGCAGATGGAGAAGGGTATCGAGCACTTTGCCGATCCTGCAGATGTGCAACGTCTGGTCAGTGATGAAACCAGCAGGATGGTGGAGTGATGGCCGGAATTGTTCGAACACTTGCAGCCGTCTTGTCGCTGGCTGGCGCGTCTTACGCGAGCGCTCAGCCGCTGGCGGCCCTGAGTGGGCAGAACACGGTGACGGGTTTTCTCGACCTGCGCTCGGCGGTTGGCCTGGGCAGCGGTGGGGAGGTGGGCTCGAGCGCCTTGAAATCGAGCCTGGACAATGGCCTGCGAGGACGGGGCCGGGTCGAGCTGGATCACCAGGGTGAAGGCCTGCGCACGGTGGTTTCGGCGGACCTGGAGCTGGAGCACAAACGCATGCGTTCGGCTCCCGATGAAAACGAAAGCACTGCCAGGTTGTGGGAGGGGTTCGTCGAATGGGAAGGCGAAACAACCAGCTGGCGCATTGGGCGGCAGGTTATCCAGTGGGGGGTGGCGGACGAAGTCAGTGTGATCGACAGCTTCACCCCCCAGGATTTTCGCAGCTTCCTGATCCATACCCGCTTTGAGCGCAAGTGGCCGGTGACAGCGGTGAGCGGTCGCTACTTTCTTGATGGCGGCGATTTCTTCGAGGTGCTTTGGCAGCCTCAGTTCCGTCAGGACCTTCTGGCCCAGCCAGGCGAGGAATGGAGCCTGTTCGTGGAGAACAACTACGTGCGCGGACTGGGCTTGAGCGAGCGCTCGACCAAGGTTGAAGGTGGCCCGCTGGGCGACAGCGTGTTTGCCGCGCGGCGAGTGCTGCGGCGCGACAACTACGACCTGTCATTCAACTATGCCTACCAGTTCGAGCAGATGGCGGCATTTCGAGCTGACATCCAGGGATTTGACGCCAGCGGCAGGGCACTCGGTACCGTGCAGCCCTACCACGCACGCCAGCACACCACCTCGATGGCGTTCGAGTCGGGGCGTGACGGGATTGGTGTGCGTGGCGAACTGGCTTACGTCACCGATGCTGGCTATGTCAGCTACGACATGGCTGTGCCGGGGCTGGTCGAGCGCCGTGACACGCTCAGGGGAGTGGCCGGCATGGACTACACCTTTGCCTCGCGGACCTACATCAACCTGCAGTACACCTTCGACTACATCCGTAACCACAACGGCAACATGCAGCCGGACAAGTACCGGCCAAGCGTGACATGGCGGGTGAACGTGCCGCTCAAGGGCGAGGACCTGTGGCTGGAGTTCCAGGGGCGCGAGTTCATGAACATGACCGACCGCTTCTGGCGCCTGCAATTGCGCTGGCGGGTCACCGACGACTGGGAACTGCGCACTGGCGGAATGCATTTTGCCGGACATGACGAAGGTATCTTCGGCCAGTTCAGGGATAACGATCAATTGTACGCAGGGGTTCACTATTACTTCTGATTGACTGGGCAATGTAGTTGCGCGCGCATGTTCATGCGGGCCATTTGCAGTAAACGCGATCGGTTGAAACGGGAGGAAATAACTGTACTCCCCTTGATCACGATTGCCTGTTACATGGACTTCAAAGGTTTTATTCATCCTACAAAGGAGCGTGAAAAATGAATGTTGGCAATGATCCGATCATGATGAACGAGTACCAGATTCGCATCACGGCGGCACGTGAGAAGTTTGCCGCCCGTGAAGAAGTCCAGGCGTTGTTCAAGGCGCCGATGGACGCGCCGTTGGTGAACCTCTTCATGATCTACTGGAGCGCCATGAGCGCGGCACTGACGACGCCTATTCCGGAGTACCTGGCCACGGCCGGCGTGCGTTGCGAGGCCCTGGGCCTTAGCCGACTGGCCGAGTTCTTCAAGGAGCACACCGAAGAAGAAGACGGTCACCACGAGTGGGCAGCGGCGGATGTCCACAAGTTAGTGAGTCTGTGGAATGCGAAGTATCCGGGAATGCCGATCAATACCGAAGACTTGCTGGTTTCCAATCTGACGCCTTCGGTGCGCCGTTATCACCAGTTACACAAGGACGTGGTAGCCGGAGATGCGCCATGGGCCGAACTTGCCATCGACGTGGAGATTGAACTTATTACCACCCAATACGGCCCAGCGCTGTTGAAGGCCTGCGCGGCAGCACTGTGTGAAGAGGGCCAGAAAAGTATTTCTTTCTTGGCCGAACATGTGAGATTCGACTTTGGCCATACCGATACCAACTTCCGCGTGGTCGCCGAGTTGATCGAAGCCAAGCCTGAGTACACCCAGCATCTGGTCGCCATCGGTGAGCAGGCCCTGACCGCTTACGGCGATTTTCTTGGCGAGGCCCTGCAACTGGCCCGGCAAGCATACGCCCGCCTGCCACACGCCCAGGTGGCAGCCGACGCCTGAGCCGACACGGACCGTTATCGGAGCACGACAAGGATAGAAAGGAGCTGGTCGGTATGTTCAAGAAAGTATGTGTCAGCTGCCTGCTGACCGACGACGTCGAAGGCGTGGCGCTGGATTCGGACGGTACCTGCAATCTGTGCCGCATCTCGCAGGCGGGGGGGCGGTTGCGTCAGGACGCGCAGCGCATGCGCTTCCAGCAGGACCTTGAGGCAACTTTGCGCGCCGCCAAGGGCAGTGGCAGGAAGTACGACTGCATTGTCTCTTTCAGTGGCGGCAAGGACAGTTGCTACCTGCTTTACAGGCTGGTGGTGGACTACGGCCTGAAGGTGCTGGCGTATACCAGCGATTTCGACATACCGGCCAGGACCTGGGACAACATCCGGCGGACGGTCAAGGCACTTGGGGTGGACCATCATGTGCACCGTCCGGTCCAGAGCGTCTACCGGCGTTTCATCCGCCACCTGCTGATGAATCAGGGCCCCAAAGGGGCAGTGCACACGGTTTGCTACTTCTGGCTGGACATTCGCGAAGGGGACCTGCTGCGATTTGCCGTGGAGAAGGATATTCCGCTGATCTTCACCGGCTACTCACCCGGCCAGCCGGAGCCCGAGCGCATGCTCTACGAGATGCCGGCGGAGCGTATCGCCCAGGATTGGACGCCTCATGAACTGTTTGCCAACGGCGTTTTCAAGGAGCACGAGCGAGCGCTGTTCTGGAATCCGCAACGCCATGGCGAGGGTGTCAAGCTGCCGCGCATCCTGGCGCCGTTCCATGCCTGGGACTATGACCAGGCACGCGTCACCAGCACGGTCATCGAACTGGGGCTGGTGCAAAACAAAGTGCATGCCAATCCGGTGCTGAGCAACTTCACCCTGAATTGGCTACTGATGTATTCGGACCTCAAGCTGCTTGGCTACAACCCCTACAAGCCCGAGTTCGCCAAGCTGGTACGCGAAGGCAAGGCTGGGCGTCGCAAGTGGCTGCTGATCTTCGCGCTCATGGACTTCATGGTCCGTCGGCGGGTCTTCATGGGACGGCACATCGACCGCTCGCTGCGCGAGCTCGACCTACGTCTGGAGGATCTGAAGATGGCACCGCTCAAAGCGCCGCCCTCGTCCAGGGAGGCAAGGCGTGTTGCTGGCCAGGCACGAGACTGCGCCTGACGGCTTGACCGACGCCGCCACGCGCCTTGGTCACCAAGGCGCGGGCGGCATGCACGAGTGGCCGGCTGCTGGCCGACCACTTGCCGCGGATGGCTTACCACGGATGGTTGAATGAACGATCTAGCGCTCGCTGACGACCTTTTTGCAGGTTGTTCGGATTTCCAGTTTTCCCACGAGGGCATGACCCGTCAGGTCTTTCGCCTGGGCGAGGGGCCCGCGGTGGTGCTCATGCACGAAGTCCCCGGACTGCACGATGGCGTGGTACGCCTGGCCAGGCGGCTGGCTGATGCGGGCCTTGGCGTGTGGATGCCGGTGTTGTTTGGCAAGCCAGGCGTGCGGGTCTCGGCGTTGTCGGTAGTCGGCTGCATGGGCAAGGTCTGCATCTCGCGGGAGTTCCGAGTCCTGGCCAGCAGGCGCAGCAGCCCAATCACCGACTGGTTGCGGGCGTTGGCCCGGGCGGCGCACGCGGTCAGCCCAGGCCCAGGAGTGGGAGTGATCGGCATGTGCCTTACCGGTGGCTTTGGCTTGGCCATGATGGCGGATCCCTCGGTGATTGCTCCGGTGTTGGCAAACCCCTCGCTGCCATTCGCGCTGTCGCCTGCCAGGGCCGGTGCGCTGGGCATCGAGCAGGACACACTGGATGCCGCCGTGCGGCGCTCGGCCGAGCAGGCTATCCCTGTATTTGGCCTGCGCTTCACCGGCGATCCGGCGGTTCCTGGCGCCCGTTTCGAAAATCTGAAGCGGGCATTCGGTGAGCGTTTCGTCGCTTGTGAAATAGATTCGTCGGTGGACAACCCCCATGGCATCGGGCGCTGGGCTCATTCGGTGCTGGGCGTGAGCTATGTCGACGAGCAGGACCACCCCACATACCTGGCTCAAGAAGCGGTGGTGGCATTCCTCCAGGCCCAGTTAGGCCTGGGCCAGCCAGGAGAGCAAGCATGCAAACCATAGAACTGGCCAGGCTGATCGCCCCGGTATTGCTGTTCGTGATGATGATCGGCATGGGGCTCGGCCTGCGCCGCAAGGATTTCGTCGACCTGCTGCAGGCGCCGATCGGGGTCGCCATCGGGACCTTGGGGCAGGTACTGCTGCTGCCATTGATGGGGCTCTGGGTGAACTGGGTGTTCGCGCTAGATGGCGCATTGGCCCTGGGGGTGATCGTGCTGTGCCTGTGTCCGGGCGGAGTGGCCTCAAACACCATCACCTACCTGCTCAAGGGCGATGTGGCGCTATCGATCTCGCTGACCGTGATCTCCAGTTGCATCGCCTTCATCAGCGTGCCGTTGCTGGTGGCGTTGGCGCTGGCCCACTACGGCGTTCTTGGCCAGACCGTGCAACTGCCGATGGCCGACACCGTCGTGCGCCTGTTCCTGCTCACCTTGCTGCCCTTGGCCCTGGGCATGGGGTTGGCGCGGCTCTGGCCGACCGCTTGCAAACGTCTGGAGCCGCTGCTGCGGATGCTTGGCTTCGCGTTCCTCATGCTGATGATCCTGGTGGTGGTGGTGAAGGAGTACCCACTGTTGAAGGTGTATGCCGCGCGCCTGGGCTTCAGCCTGGTGGCACTGTTCTGCACCACCATGGGCCTTGCCTGGCTTGCAGCCAAAGCGGCGGGGCTCGGCAGTGCCCAGACCCGTTCGATCACTGTCGAGATCGGCATCCAGAACAGTGCCCTGGCGCTGGTCATCGCCAGCCTGCTGGGCAGTGTCGACATGGCGATCCCGGCGATTCTCTACAGCGTCCTCGTCTGCCTTGCCGCATTGCTGGTGGTCACGTTGCACGCCATTGCTGCTCGCTGGCGCGTGCGCCCGACCAACCCTGGACAGCGGCCGGTCGACCCCTTCGGCGATGGACGACTCATCGGACAACACTCAGGCGCCGCGGCGCGCAAGGATTGATCGACCATGAACTCGGCAAACATCTTCATGCAATTGCTGGTGATCCTCGGGGTCTCCCACTGTCTGGGCCGCGTCAGTTTCTGGCTGGGTCAGCCCGCAGTCATCGGGTATCTGCTGACCGGCGTGATCGTCGGGCCGATGGTCCTGGGCGCGATCGATCCCGGCCTCACCGGCGCGCTGTTCGCTAACGTCACCGGCCTGATGGCGCTGGGCAAGATCGGCCTGATCTTCATCATGTTCGGCCTGGGGCTGGAAACCGGCTCGGGGCGCCATGGCGGATCGCAGGCCAAGGCTGGCGGGGCGCTGCCGATCGCGGTGTCCGGCTTCATCGGCGCGGGGCTGGCGGGGGTGCTGCTGGGCTATGCCAGCCACGGTGTGTTCTCTGGCCATGTCGAGCGGCTGCCCTACATGCTGTTCTTCGGTGTCGCGATGGCGGCCACCGCCGTCCCGGTGCTGGCCGGCATCCTCGACGATCCGCGTTTTCTCCACCACCGGCTGGCGCCGCTGGTGATGAACGCAGCGGTGATTACCGACATCCTCGCCTGGTTCGCCCTGTCCCTGGTGCTGGTGCTGCTATCGAGCACCGGATCGGTGAGCATTCTGTATTCCGGCATCACCCTGATCGTGCTGGTGGCGGTGGCCGAGTTCGTGGTCAGCCGCCGCCTGGTCGCGCCTTCGTCCACCATCACCAGCAGCGATCCGTCACGGCCACTGGTCGCGGCGCTGATCGTGCTGTTCACCTTCTGTGTCATCACCGACCTGGCCAACGCCCACGTGACCATCGGCGCGTTCATTGCCGGGATCGCCTTCCGTCGTCACCAAGGCCTGCGCGAGTTCTGGGAGAAGGGACCACAGGCCTTGGTCAACCTGTTTTTCGCGCCACTGTTCTTCGGTACGGCGGCAATGAACGTGAACATCGAGGCTGGCAACTGGGCGGGCCTGATGGCGTGGGGCGGCTTGTTCTTGCTGGTTGGCGCGTTGGGCAAGGCCGGGATCTCGTACCTGGTAGCGCGCTGCATCGGGCTTTGCCGTCCCGATGCAATTGTCGTGGCGACGCTGATGCACACCAAGGGGGTGATGGAAATCATCCTGCTGACGGTCGGGCTTGAAATCGGCGTCATCACGGCCGACCTCTACGCGATCCTGATGGTCGTCGCGCTCGCGGCGACGATCATCACCCTGCCGATCGTCCGCCTGGTTCCGCCGCGCGTGTCAGCACCTGCCGCCTCGAGCATGCGGGGCGTGGCGACGCGGGAAGGCCGAGAGCGGCCAGTGCTGGAAAACCCTTGAGCAACGACGCAACCGACAGGGAGGAGCACGACACGCATGGGCTTCGAAAGATAGCGATAGGGATGTTCTCGTTCAATCGATAGGAAGTGAAGCTGATGAGACCTTTGTTGAGTACAGACGTAGAAAAACGATGTGTTGACGAGGCAGGTGGTACCTGGGTCCTGAACCTCGACGATGTCCAGGGCACGGCGCGGCTTTGCTCGCTGAGCGAGGCGGCCGTGGTGCTGGAGACGACGCTGGCAGTACGCGTGGGTGAGGTGCTGACACTGCAGGGGCGGGACGACATCGCCCGGCGCGAGCTGGCCTTCGAGGCACAGGTCGCGCAGGTGGAGGCAGCCGGCGCGGTCGCGCGCGTGTATTGCCAGCCTTGCGATAACCGCAGTGGCGGGCAATGGCCGCGCGAGGTGAAGCACCTGTGCCAGCGCCTGCGGGTCGACCAGGCGATCGCCGTGGCAGGTGAACAGGCTGGTTACCAACCACACTGTCCGGCCAGCGAACTGCACCCCAGCGCACCGGTGTTGTTGGGGCAGGCTAAATCGATCGACGACCGTGAGGCCGCCTATCGCCTGGTCTATGGCGCCTACTTCCGCAAGGGGCTGGCCGCGCCAGCGCAGAATGGGCTGTACACCAATGGCTTCCTGCTCAATCCGCAAACCGTGACTTTTGTCGGCAAGGTGGAGGATGAGGTGGCGATGACCCTGACCTCTATCCCCGACTCGGCGGCGGCCCTGCCGATGGACGCGGTGTTTGAGGATTGCCTGGCGCCCTTGCGCAATCAGGGGCGCCGTCTGGTCGAGTTCGGCATGCTGGCGGTGAGCACCGAGCACTTCGGGGCGATGAACTACAGCATCCATGACCCCGAGCGCATGTTGTGCGTGTACTCGCTGTTTCGCATCGCCCTGCAGCACGCCAAGTTCACTCGCGGCTGTACCGACGTGGTGTTCGCCGTGCCGCCCAAGCACCAGGCCTTGTACCGCTTCATGGGGGTGAGCGCGATCTCCGAGGTGCGCTATTACAGCAACTACAACACACCGGCCGTGGCGATTCGTATCGACCTGCTGTCGCTCGAACTGCGCCCGCATGTGCGGCAGTTCCTGTTCGGCAACCCCATGGCGCAGCTCAAGGATATCGGCTTGACCGAGTGGTCTGTACAGGCCCTGGCACGGTTGTTCGGCAGCGGCGCGGTGCAAGGTGCGCCGCAGGACGTCGCAGCGCATTTCAACAGTGAAATCCAATAAGACAACAGGGAAAGTGATAGCAATGGACAAAGTGATGAATACCGGCAGTTTCGCCCACATGGATTTTCCGACCATCGACCTGACCCACGACCCGAAAATCGACTGGTTGACCCGTAGCCAGTACTGGGCGGATTTCCTTCGTCGCTACTATTTTGTCGGGCGCAAGGAACACGGCCCTTATGGCTCGCAGGCATGCATTGAGCGCACCCGGCGCATCGAGGCGCGCATCCAGGAGCAGTCCAGGGCTTACGGCGACGCTCCGACGCTGCCAGTGCCGGAGGTCGAGCTCAAGGACCTGTCGCCGGAGAACTTCCACAAGATCTACCTGGAACCCAACACCCCGGTGGTATTCCGCGGCGCCGCCAAGGACTGGGAGTCAGTGCGCAAATGGACCCCGCAATACCTTGCCGAACACTACGGTGATGTCAAGGTCGCGACCCGCGTGCGGGGTAACGAACTGAACGAGAAGGCGCTTCAGTACATCGACCTGCCGATCTCCGAAGTGGTGGAGAACATCCTTGGCGGAGGTACCTACTACCCGGGCCACACCGAGGATCTGTTCAACAAGCACCCCGAGCTACGCCAGGAACTCGACCTACCGACCCTGGGCCGCTATCTGAGCACCCGCGACAAGCGGATCATGTCGACGCAGATGTTCCTGTCTGCCGGCGGGGTGATTTCGGGCTGGCACTGCACCGGGGGGCCGAATCTCTTCACCATGATCAGCGGTGTCAAGAAGTGGACCTTCGTGCATCCCAAGCACTCGATGTGGATGCACCCGATTACCCGCAAGGACATGTTCTACGCCGCAACCATGCTCGACTGGCGCAAGAGTCACGATGAGATCGAGGCCGACGGCTATCCGTTGTATCGCTACATTCCCAAGTACACCACCACCCTGGAGGCGGGTGACGTGCTGTTCTCGCCGCACTGGTGGTGGCACTGCGTCGAGACCCCGGTGCCATCGCTGGCTATTGCCTCGCGGGCAATCAACAAGATGATCATGGGCAACAAGATGTTCTCGCTGATGTGGGTCACCTCGCCACGCTTCCGCCAGACCGTGATGACCGTGCTCAAGGAAGGTTGGGGCTCGGACAAGGCGACCGGCGCAAAGCTTGCGTTCGAGTTCGACACCGAGGAATTCGTGCGGCGCGTATCGCTTTGAGCTCCGGTTGAAAAGAGCCCGGCTGTTACACTGGAGTTGCCCCGGAGGCCTGAACCGCCGGGGCATCGACTAAAACACCGGAAGTTATCTAAAGGAGTAGATATGAGCGTTGTTCTGTACAGCTACACCCTGTGTGTCCTGGTGCTGTTCGCCAAGATGTTCGCGATCTCGCTCTACCAGGGCGCATACCGGATTGGTCGCCTGACCTTCAAGAACGCCGAAGATGCCGGGTTCGTCGGCCGCCCCGCCAGTGCCGAGGAATTGCCGCAGGTCTCCCGCGCCTCCCAGGCGTGGATGAACGACCTCGAGAACATTCCATTGTTCTTCGTGCTCGGTGGCATCTACGTGCTGCTCGAGGGGCCGGCAGGGCCTGCGGTATGGCTGTTCTCACTGTTCACCGCTGCACGCATCGTGCACACCGTGACCTACTTGGCTCGCTGGCAGCCATGGCGGACCCTCGCTTATGCCGTGGGTGTCGTCTGCTTGTTTGGTATTGCTGGGTTAATCATCGCTCAGCTGGCCGCCAGGGCCGGCTGATGCTCCGACGACAATGAAAGGATCGCCATCGCGCGAGGTACACCCATGGGCATGGATGCAATTGTTCGATTTTTGATCAACTGGCGCAGGTTGAATGCGTTGTGGGTGTTGATTGCCGTGGTGGCAATCGCGCCCGGTGCGCTGGAGCTGCGGTTCGATGCGTCAATTGACGCCTTCCTGCCTGAAGGCAACACCGAGCGCCAGCAGTACGAAGCGTTCAAGCAGCGCTTCGGTGAAGACCGCATGGTGGTGATTGCCCTGCCACCCCAGGCGTTGTTCAGCGACCAGGCGATGGCCAGGCTCGAGGCGGTCACCGAGCGCTTCGAGCGGTTGCCCGAGGTGGCCAAGGCGACCAGTATCGCTTCGGTCAACATCATTCATGGCCAGGAGCAGGCGCTGGATATCCTGCCGGTGGCCGAGGCGCTGGCCCAGCCAATGCAGTACGATCGCCAACGGGTGCTCGACAAGCTGCGCGCCAGCCCCTTGTACCAGCGTGACCTGATCTCACCGGATGGACAGGTGGCGGCGATTCTGATTGAGATCCGCTCGGCAGCTGGCGAAGGCAAGTTCGAGCGGATCCTGGCGAGCGTGGCGCCAATCATGCAAGACAGCGGCTTCACGCTGTACCACGTCGCCGGCGAGCCGGTGGTCGAGCAACAGGTGACCAGCGACATGTGGAAGGATCTCAAGGTCTTTATTCCCCTGACCTCGCTGGTGCTGCTGGTGTTGCTGTTGGCATTCCTGCGCAACCTGGGCGATGTCTGGGTGGTGATGGCCGTTGTGACCCTGTGCACGGCGCTGCTGCTGGGCAGCATGGGGCGCCTGGGGTTGCCAATGAACGCGGTCACGGTCGGCCTGCCGTCGATCATGATGTGTGTCGCCGTGCTGGACTGCCTGCACTTGCTGGATACCCACCGGCAGGGGCTGAACGACGGCCTGCCGGTCCTCGAGGCGGCACGTCGCTCGCTGCGACAGAACTTCGTGCCGTGTTTCCTGACCTCCTTCACCACGGCCATCGGCTTTCTCACCCTGGCGGTCAGCGAGGTGGCGCCCATCCGCTCGTTCGGCGTGATTGCCGCGCTCGCGGCAATCCTAGCCTATGTACTGTCCTACCTGGTGATGCCGTTCCTGCTCGAGTGCGCGTCGGCCAGGCGCATGCGCCGGTCCGAGCACAAGCACCATGCCAGGTGGGTACAGCGCCTCGCGCCATTGTACCGTTCGCCGCGCACGCTGCCGTGGCTGACGGTCGCGGTAGTGGTCCTGGCACTGTTGCCGATTGGTCGCCTGCATGTGGAAGCCTCGTTCCTCAACTTCCTCGATCGGTCAGCACCGGTCAAGGTGTCCACGGACTTCGTCGAGCGTGAGCTCGGTGGTGTGTCCAACCTCGAGATCAGCCTCCGGACGCAGGCCAAGGGCGGAGTGCTTGAGCCCGCTGCGTTGCGCGAGATCGCCGCTTTGCAGGATTACCTCGGGCGGATCCCGGGGGTGGACAAGACCCTGTCTGTGGTCGACTTCCTGCGTGATATCCATCGCGAGATGAATGGAGGCGATCCGCGTTTCCAAGTGTTGCCTGACAGTCGGGAGGCGGCCGAGCAATACGTCTTCACCTACTCGCTGGCGGGGCCGGATCACGAACTGACGCGTTTCATCGACTACGACAACCAGTCCACTCGGGTGCGCGTGCGGTTGCAGCAAATGCCTCACGCCCAGTTGCAGCAGGTGCTTGATCAGGTGAACAAGTACCTTGATCGGCAGCCGAGCGTGTTCGAGCACAATCTGACATCCTACTCGGTGATGCAGTCGGCGATGGTCAAACTGCTACTCGACGGCATGCTATGGAGCATCCTGTTCGCGGTCGCCTGCATGCTGGTCGCGTTCTACCTGCTGATTCGTTCGTGGAAGGTCGCCGCAATCGCGGTTGTTGTGAACGTCATGCCGCTGGTGGTGGTGTTCGGTGTGATGGGCGCCTTGGGCTTGTCGATCAATGTGGGGACGTCGATGATCGGCTGCATCATGTTCGGCCTGGTGGTGGATTCGACCCTGCATTGCTTCTACCACGCACGACACGCCCCGGCGCACCTGTCGGCCCAGCAACTGGTCGTGATGATCTTCGAGGACATCGGTGAAGCCCTGTGGACCGGCGCGCTGGTGCTGTGTGCGGGGTTCCTCGTGCTCGGACTGGGTGAGTCCTATTTCACCCGCTTGTTCGGGCTCTTCTGTGCCTTGGCGATCTTCGTCTCGCTGTTCTGCAACGCCGTGGGCATACCCTACCTCATCCACCATTTCGCCAGGCGCGCCGAACCCAGCGCCGATGTGCCCGGCTTTGCGCTTTCCGAACGCTGACTTAGCCAGACGATCTGTTCGAGGACTTGACCGATGATTGACTTTTACACCTACGCCACGCCAAACGGTTGGAAGGTCTCGGTGATGCTGGAAGAGCTCGCCGCCCCCTACCGGACCATTCTGGTGGACCTTGCCGCACGGGAGCAGGAGAGCGAAGCATTCAAGGCGTTGAACCCCAACGGCCGTATTCCGGTGATCGTCGATCATGATGCAGAGGACTTCTGCGTCTTCGAGTCTGGCGCGATCTTGGTCTATCTGGCCCAGAAGCACGGTGCTCTTCTGCCCGAGGAAACCAAGGCACGTTCGACGGTAATGCAGTGGTTGATGTTCCAGATGGGCGGTGTCGGCCCGATGATGGGCCAAGCCAACGTCTTCAACCGGTACTTTCCAGAACGCATTCCCAGCGTGATCGCTCGCTATCAGGCCGAGAGCAAGCGACTGTTGGCTGTGCTCGACAGACGACTGGCGGAGCATGAGTTCCTGGCTGGTGACTACAGCATTGCCGATATCGCCAACTGGTGCTGGGCCCGTGGTCACGAGTGGGCGGGTGTCGAGGTACAGGACCTGCCGAACCTGCGGCGCTGGCTCGCGGCGATTGAGCAGCGTCCCGCAGCGCAACGTGGCGTGAAAGTGCCGTTCGATATCAGCGATGTCTTCGGTGCCGGCCGCACGGCCGTGGCCGCCGAAACCTATGCACAGCAAGGGCAGCGATTGTTCGTGCACTGAGCCTTGCCGGCTGCCTGGTCACCGACCTGGCCGTCATAGCCTGCAACACATGACTGGCCGGCTCGCAGCAATGCGGGCTGGAGGGGGCCAGTCATCTTAAAACTAAACAAGAATGGTATGGAAATCAGATGTCCAAACAACCGGTGATGGTGAGTAGATCAGGTCGTCCCAAGGATCAAGCGAAGCGCAAGGCGGTCCTTGAAGCGGCGAAGCGCCTCTTTCTGAGCAAAGGCTACGAGGGTAGCAGCATGGATGCGATCGCCGCCGAGGCGGGGGTCTCGAAGCTGACGGTGTACAACCATTACAGTGACAAGGCGACGTTGTTTTCGGCAGCCATCACGGCCAAGTGTGACGAACAACTGCCTGAGCGGCTGTTCGAGTTTTCGCCACATGCCAGTATCGAGTCGGTTCTGCTCAAGATCGGGGGCAAGTACCTGGACCTCATTTGCAGCAGCGAGGCGGTGTCGCTGCAACGCATTATCGTGGCGATGGCCCGTCAGGAGCCAAAACTGGCCTGCATGTTCTACGAGGCAGGCGCACAGCATATGCTCAAGGAGATGACCAAGTTGCTGATGCGTGCGTCGCTTGCTGGCCGTCTGCGTGTCGAGGATGCGCAGGCGTCGGCGAAGCGCTTCTTCTGTCTGCTCAAGGGGGACGACTATTTTCGCGTACTGATCGGCCTGTGCGCACCGTTGCAGGGGGAGTACGCCGAAGCGCATGTGCGTGAGGTCGTGGCGATGTTCATGGCTTTGCATGGCGGCGCGATGCCAAGTGCCGAAGGCATGGCTGAGCGCTATCGGGGTAGCGAGAACCGGCCACGTATGCTTTTGAGGCCGGTGTTGGCCAGCCTGCCACAGCAGATCGCCGGCGTCGGGGCGAGCCATCTTGGAGAAATCGACAGGAATTAAAAAGCCGGCTTGTGGCCGGCTTCTCGGGGACGGTCTTGGCTCATTTTTGATAAGCCGCAACCGCCTTAAACGGTTGGCAACATGGCCTGAAAAAGATGGCGGACGGCTGTGTGAGGCGTCGCCAGGCCCTCTGGAATGCGGCTTGCACCATCAGGGGGCATGATGTGCGGCGTAGCATACCCGTGTGTGCGACACATGCCCAGCAAAAAGTGAGGTGCTTCAGGCGGGGCGTGCCGGGCGCAGGCTTGACCACCAGAACACCCAGCCGAGGATTTCCACGCTCTGCACCCGGCGCTGATAGGCCGTATAGCGTTCGCTGGGGTGGTTGAGGCGGTCATGGCTGTGCAGGCACAGCGTGCCGTTGTGGCCAAGGGTGAGGTGCTGTACCCGCAGGCGGCCGTTGTGCAGCAGGGCGTAGCATTCGCCGTCGACCACCCGGGTGCAGTCGCGGTCGATGGCCAACAGGGCGCCCTGGGGCAGCAGCGGTGTCATGTTGTTGCCCGGCATGCCGAGGCAGATGGCCATTTCGGCGCTGACCTGCACGCACTCCAGGGCTCGCCGGGGTATTGGCTGGTAGTGCCCTGGCACGGCTATCAGTTTGCCTTCCCGTACCTGGTGCAATGGCAGGTGGAGCAGATCTGTGTCAAGGGCTTGCAGCGGCGGCGGCAGGGCCAGGTTTGGCGTTGCCGGTGATGCGGGGGCCAGTGGCGTCGGATGTTTCGCTCCCTCGCCACTGCGCAGCCAGCGCCTGCGTACGCAAAACAGGTCGGCGATTTCATCGAGCCGGGCCTGGGGCACGCCGCGCTTGAACCAGTTGTTGACGTGTTGCGGTGTAACTTTGCGCTGTGCGGCAAAGTCGGAGGGGGTCAGGTTGCACTCCAGCAGGAGGGCTTTGAGACGGTCACCGGATGTTTTCATGGTGCCGAGTCTATAGGCACTCGAACGGTGTGGGAATCAACCCGATGTCGAGGGAATTTGTAGGAAAAATGGTGGTTTGTAGGGTGGTGCCTAGGACTAGGTGAGAAGTTTCGCTTTATGTCTGGGTGATGGTTGATTCTCTTGGCGAGCGCCCACAAAAAACCCTGCAGAAGCAGGGCTTTTCGTGTTTCAGGCTCAGCCCTTGTAGGCAGCGACCGATTTGGTGATCGCGGCGCGGGCGGCGTCGGCGCCTTCCCAACCTTCGATCTTGACCCACTTGCCCTTCTCGAGATCCTTGTAGTTCGCGAAGAAGTGTTCGATCTGCTGGATCAGCAGGGCTGGCAGGTCGGTGTATTCCTTCACGTCGACGTACAGCTGGCTCAGCTTGTCGTGCGGTACGGCGATGACCTTGGCGTCGCCGCCGCCGTCGTCGGTCATGTTCAGCACGCCGACCGGACGGGCGCGGATCACCGAGCCTGGAGCGACCGGGTACGGGGTCACGACCAGCACGTCCAGCGGATCACCGTCGTCGGCCAGGGTGTTGGGGATGTAGCCGTAGTTGGCCGGGTAGAACATCGGGGTGGCCATGAAACGGTCGACGAACAGGGCATCGCTGTCCTTGTCGATCTCGTACTTGATCGGCGCGTGGTTGGCCGGGATTTCGATGGCGACGTAGATGTCGTTCGGCAGGTCTTTGCCGGCTGGAATCTTGCTGTAGCTCATTGGGCAATGCCCCCGTGTTTGATCAAAAAAGTGGCGGCGATTATAGGCATATTCCCACGGTGGGTGCCACGCCCGGCCTGATGTGCGGGCGTTCAGGCGTGGCGTTCCCGGTAGTCCGGGTGTTCGGCCTGCAGTCGCGTCAGGCGCTCGAGCGGGTCCTGGCGGTAGAACAGCGTCAGCTGCTGGTAGACCTGCGGCCAGGCCTGGTGCAGCAGGTCGGGGGCGCTGAAGAAGTATTCGCTGGTAACGGCGAAGAATTCGGCCGGGTTTTCCGCGGCGTAGGGGTCGATGGCCGTTTCGGCGTCCGGGTCGGCATCGAGCTGGCGATTCATCGCGTCATAGGCCTGTTGCATGGCCTGGGCCCAGTCTTCGACACGCATGCCGTGGTGCAGCGGCGGCAGGCCGTTGGCATCGCCGTTGAGCATGTCCAGCTTGTGCGCCAGTTCGTGGATCACCAGGTTGTAGGCTTCCCAGCCGCCGCTGGCCAGCACGCCGGGCCAGGCCAGGATCACCGGGCCCTGCTGCCAGGCCTCGCCGCTGTGCTCGGCGTCCCAGACATGTTCGACGCCGCTGGCATCGCGATGGCGCTGGGGGCTCTTGAAATCGTCGGGGTAGAGGATGATCTCGTGGAAGCCCTGGTACCAGTTCAACTCGCCCAGGTGCAGCAGCGGCAGCTGGGCCTGGGCGGCGAGGAACAGGCGCTGCTCGTCGTCCAGCTCGACGCCCGGCAGGGTGGTCAGGTGTTTGTCGTGCAGGAACAGCACGCTGGCTTCACGCAGCCAGCGGTCTTCATCGTCGCTGATGCCGTCCAGCAGCGGCAGGCGATCGCGGATCACCTGCCACATGTGCGGATCGACTGGATAGCGGGCCAGGGTGCGCCGGCGGCGCCAGGCGCTGAACGACCACATGCGCCGGTCAGTGGGCCTTGGCCGTGCGGCCGAAGCGACCGCGCAGCAGGCCGAGGATCATCGGCACCAGCGACAGGATGATGATGCCGACCACCATCAGCGACAGGTGCTGCTTGATGAACGGCACGTTGCCGAAGAAGTAGCCCAGGGTCACCAGGCCGCCGACCCATAGCAGCGAGCCGGCCACGCTGAACGCCAGGAAACGCGGGTAGTGCATGTGGGCGATGCCGGCGACGAACGGCGCGAACGTGCGCAGGATCGGCAGGAAGCGCGCCAGGGTGACGGTCTTGCCGCCGTGGCGTTCGTAGAACTCGTGGGTGCGCTGCAGGTAGTCCCGGCGGAAGATCTTCGAGTTGGGGTTGCGGAACAGGCGTTCGCCTGCGGTGCGCCCGATCACGTAGTTGGTGCTGTCGCCGAGGATCGCCGCGGCCATCAGCAGGCCGGCCAGCAGCACCGGATCCATGCCGCCACCGGCGGCCACGGCGCCGGCGATGAACAGCAGCGAGTCGCCCGGCAGGAACGGCATGACCACCAGGCCGGTCTCGCAGAAGATCACGGCGAAAAGGATGGCGTAGATCCAGGGACCGTAGTTGTTGACCAGCAGGTCGAGGTAGGCATCGAGATGCAGGATGAGGTCCAGCGGGTTGAAATCCATGTACAGCACCTGTGTTCTTGACCCGCTTCTACGGGCGCGCGATGACGGACAGTGCCATGGTTGGGGACGGTTTACCGGCTAGGCGGGTAACTTTTCGCACATGACAGGAGGGGGATTATACGGCGAAGTCCGGATTGTGCCCGGAGAGTTTGTAGCGGAGCGTTACGACAGAGTCACTGGGCGTCGTGGGGGAGCGTTTGCTGTAACGCGGTTCCTTTAGGAGCGGTCGTGTGTCGCGACCCATCGCGACACACGACCGCTCCCACAGCGAGCACAAGAGCGCCAGGCATCAATCCTGACTGATCGGCAGGATGTAGTTCTCGAACTCGGTGTCCTTGCGAAAGCCCATGGATTCATAGGTCTTGCGCGCCACCTCGTTGTCGCTGCTGGTGGACACGCGCATTCGCACGGCGTTGGATTGCTTGGCCATCTTCTTGGCCTCGCGCATCAGGTTGTCGGCGACCAGCATGCGGCGTGAGTCCTCGGCCACGTAGATGTCGTTGAGGATCCACACGCGCTTGAGCGACAGCGAGGAGAAGCTCGGATACAGCTGGCAGAAGCCCAGCAGGCGGTCGTCGCCGTCATCCGGCAGCGCCAGGTAGATGATCGACTCCTTGCGCTTGAGGCGCTTCTCGAGAAAGGCCCGCGAACTGTCCGGGTAAGGCAGTTGCCCATAGAACTCGCGGTATTTCACGAACAAAGGGGTGAGCAGGTCGAGGTGTTCCAAGGTTGCCTGGATGATGCGCATGGGCGGGCCTCTGAGTCCATTGGGGATACGGCGGATTGCCTGCAGCGTCCTCTGGCATGCTGCCTAAAGCAGGCTAGAAGCGCAATCCGCCTTCCGTGACATGTTTTTTACCCTTCGCCGAGTAGGAAGTTTCCGTTTTTGCCGGCGGATTCTTCACTGTCGATGCTGTGGACCTCCGCTTCGTCCTTCAGATTCACCCCCGACAGCTGACGCCTGCACGCCTCGCGCATCAGGTACAGCAGGCGGTGGGCGGCCAGGCCGTAGCTCAGCCCTTCCAGGCGCACGTTGGAGATGCAGTTGCGGTAGGCATCGGTCAGGCCGACCTTGGGCGCGTAGGTGAAGTACAGCCCCAGGCTGTCGGGTGAACTCAGGCCTGGGCGTTCGCCGATCAACATGACGGTCATGCGCGCGCCAAGCAGTTCGCCCACTTCGTCGGCCACCGCGACCCGGCCTTGCTCCACCAGGATCACCGGAGCGCTGCTCCAGCCATCGGCGGCGGCCTGCTCCTCGAAACGGCTCAGGAAGGGCAGGGTGTGGCGGTGCACGGCCAGCGCCGACAGCCCATCGGCGACGACGATCGCCAGGTCGACGCCGCCGGGGTTGGCCTGGGCGTGCTCGCGCAGGCGCTGGGCCGAGTCCTCATGCAGGCGCCGGCCAAGATCCGGGCGTTGCAGGTACTGGTGGCGGTCGCTGGCGGCGCTGTGCAGCAGCAGGCTGTCGCGGCCGCGCTCGCCGAGTTGCTGGCGCAGGCCGACATGGTCGAATGGCAGATGCACGGCATCGCGGGCCTGGGCATGGGCGAACTGGAAGTCCAGCTGGGCGCCGGTGGGCAGGCTGATGCCGGTGCGGCCGAGGGCGATGCGCGCCGGGGTGAGGTTGCGCAGGGCCAGCCAGGGGTTCTCTGGGGTGGGGGTGTGTCGGTCCATGGTCATCCCTATGTGATGCCGCGCGAGAAAACGCGGCCTAGAAACTGAGAAAACCACGATCCTCGCTCTTTGCAATCCATGCAAAAGAATTGTATCCCCTACGTTACCTGGCGCTCGAACCACCCTGTCATTTTTGTTGCAACTGCTCGGCAACCCACGCCAGCGGCTGCGGGCGGTGCTCCCTAGCCGGGAACCCCGGTGCCGTTGGCCAGTCGCGTAGTATCTGCATGTACGACAACAGTTCCGTGAACTGTTCTGCCGAAAGCGTCGGTTTCACGCCGACGTCAAGCTGGTCCCGGTGGCGATCACGTAGCCAAGCAACCGAGATCAGCTCACTGTCCCTCCACCTACGCTCCTCTTCTGCCAGGTCCGTACCCGTAGCCGGGAGAGGGTCGCGTAGGACAGGAAGGCCTTGGTTGTCATGGTCGCGCACCTTCCCCAACGCAGGGTTTGCGATCACTGTCGTAAAGCGCTCTTCAGTGATGTAGACAGCATCATCAGGGATCTCCGTGTGGATACTCTCAAGGTATGTGCACCCCGTCGTAGGGCTGTAGAAGCGTTTCACTCGATCACCTCGTCAGTATCCAATGGAAAACCAGTTGTATGTGTTGGTGCCCGTTGCGTTGGTGGATCCAAGAAGAGCACTGCCGGCCAACTCAGTTTTTGTTCTTATCAGAACTACGGCTGCGCCGTTGTCACTCTGCATGTTCACCACTGCGAACAGGCATGCATTTGGAAAGGCTATAGGCAGTGGCGCTGAGATATTTTCCCCGACCTGGTTGTTCGTCACCCACTGAAAAATCAGTCCTCCAAGCCATGAGGGGAAGACAATGTAGCCATTAGGGGTAAGGCTGGTTGCGAATCCCCAGCGTAGTTTCTTCGGCGTGACAAACCGTGAATCATCCGCTCCAACCAGGACTTCAGCCTGCGTCGCCACCTTCGCCCAGCCAAACGTCGACTCGCTGGCTTGAGCCACGACCTTGGCAATAGCCTGAAATACCCGCAGAGCGGTCATTGGCCGGATGTTATCGGTACCTGCCTCAGCGAGCGCCTGGTCGGCTATGGTGACCCCGTATCCAGCGAGGGTATCTGGCTTGCCAGAGGTGATCTTTGACCAGTCGAGGTTCGGGATGTCGGCTGCGCCCAACGCTGATCCCGCCACCACCAGGCCTTTTGCGTTGACCGAGACCTTCCCGTAGGTCCCCGCAGCGACTCCACTGTTGGCCAAGGTAAGAGCTGCCGTGACGTTTCCACCACCATTGAATGACACAGACCAGCTGGCGTCTCCCGTAATGGCAATCGTGCGTGCCACTGCGAGTACACTCGCTTTGCCTGCGACGATTTCACCCGATTCCATACTGGCAATGCGCTGCTTGAGCCAGACTGTGCGGTTGGCCAGCTGCTTGCTGGGACGGTTGTCGATCCCTTCAGGCCCTCCTAGTACGGGGTCAGAGGTCTCGAATTGATAGATGCCGGGTGTCCACTCGGCGGTTTCTGGCAAGTCAGCCATTTATCAGGTGCTCCCATGGTTGTAACTGCCATCGCGCCTGGCAAAGCCGTTGTGCCGTATCGCGACAGCGGAGTAGTCGAGCGACACCAGACGACAGCGTGCCGGGGCGACGGAGAGAAGTAAGCGCCGCACCAGGGCAGCTTGGTCGTTGGTGATCGAGCGCTCCAGGAACACCCGATAGAGTGGCCAGGAGCTGGGGTCGCCGTGCACATGCGATCCATCTCGAAGGATCGTGCCGTCGTGCACTTGGCTGCCAAGGCCCTCCTGCAGCCGGACCTCGCCGAAACCAAGCAAGCGAATGACCTCTCGGATTGCCCAAGGCGTGCCTTTGTAGCGATGCAGTTCTGCAGCGTTCTTGATGAGGTTGCGGCGGGCATCCACCGACTCAGCCAGCAACCATGCAGCTTCGTCGAGCATCGAGAACTGATCTGCCAGCACTGGCAGCAGGTTGGGTCTAACTAGGTCAACCAGATAAACCAACATCGCGTCCAGGCCGACCTCAGCCAGGCTTTCGTCTAGGAGTTCGCACAGCATGGCGAAGCGTTCATCGCCAGCAAGTGCGGGCGGCAACTGCTGTTTAGCCAATGGCCACCCCCGCCGGAATCAGCTGGATAGCTGTGCAGTTGGCCCATTCGTTGCCCAGCAGCTCGCGAAAAGCAGCAGGCAGCTCCAGGTCTGCGCGATACACTCCTTCGACCTGCAGGGTGGCGATCAGCTGCTCGCGTACAAGGTCCTGGCCGAGTTTGGCTCGTCGGTCGGCGGCGAAACGTTCCGCCGCTAGTTGCGCCGCTGCCAGAGCCTCGCCCTGTTCGGCGGTATCGTAGAAGGTCAACCGGGCTTTGATTGTGTAGCCGACTTCCACCGGGGCAAGAGCGTGGACTGTGTCACAGAGCGGCCGAACCTTCTCTCCACTCACGCGGCTCTTCACCTGCTCCAGCAGCTCGACTGACGGAAGGCCTGCGTTGGTCAATGGGTACAGTGCTACATGGCCGTCTTGTTGGCCGTCGTCAGGTCCATGTACTGCTACATCAATGATCGACTGATGAACCGCGAGCGCATGGTAGCGATAGGCGCCACGGCTGCCCGCGTTACTGAAGGCTTCTGGTGCCAAGATGATCCGTTCGCGATAGCGGCCATCATCTTCATCCTCGGCACCTTCTGCCGCTTCCGAGATATTGCTGGCGACCAGACTGGCCAGCGGGCTGTTGCTGATTACATTGATCTGGCCAGGCATCCAGCCATTGCCCTGAACTCCTGCAGTCAGGCAGGTGGCGGACACGGTGATTTGAAGCTGACCTGGGGCAATCGACACAGGTTCATCGGACGTGAAGGTCAACTTGCCATCCTGGGTGCTCACCCGTGTCCCAGCTGGTACGGGCAGCGCTTGCGTCCGGGCGGCGGGAATGCTGAAGCGCAGTTGGCATCGAGCTGGCTGTGCGAGAAGCCTGGGTGTTGCGACCAGCTCGCCGAGGTAGTCCAGAATCGGCCCAGTAGCGAAGCGCACCAGGAGCTGCTCCCCAGCGTGCTGAATCGACATATCCAGGCGCGACTTGGCGTAAGCGATCAGGTCGATGAATAGCCGTTCCACCTGGGCTGGATAGAGCGTCTTGCCCGACTTCTCTTCGTAGCGTGCGATCAGATCGGCTTCGACTCCCGCCGGGTCGATCTTGACGAACTCGGGTCTCGGTAGACTACGCATACGGCACCTCGGTGATCTGTGCCACCCCGTCAGCGACCCGCCAGATCACGCGCAGGGTGATATGCGCACCGTCGATCAATACTTGCACTTGGACGACCGATACGCGCACCTCCCATCGACGGATTGCCTCGACGGTTTCACGTACCAGGTAAGGAGTGACGCGGTTATGGGGCCAGTCGATATAGAGGTGGAGGTCGCTACCAAACTCCGGTCGGTGGGCATCGCTTCCCTTTGGAGTGGTCAGGATGATGCGGATGGCCTGGTCGATGTCTCGCAGACCTGCGACGACCTCACCAGCTTTGCCAAGGGTGGGTTGCCAGTGAGCGGCTGTGATCTCGGTATAGGAATTGGGTGTCGTCATGCACTCATAATGTAGAACCCTGAGCGCGGAGACTTTTAATCGGGTTTAAAGACATCACCACTGAGATATGCTCCGTTTCTCGAACTACATGGAGGCATCAGCACATGGCCAAGTATGTGTCACCTGCGTTTAAACTGAAGGCGTTTACCTGCATGTTTTGTGAGGTCCTTGCACCTGTTCATTGGAGTCAACTCTATACGCATGGTCAACGAGGCTTTGTACCGCACTCGCTCTGGTTTGGCATTTGTCACCACTGTGGACAGAGCAGCCTCTGGTGCAATCTGGCTGATGCCGATGCGGATGACGACGAATCGCCGAGAGGTCGTATGATCGAGCCGTCCTCCGTCACAGCACCTACAGCTCATCAGGACATGCCCGATGAGTGTAAAAGCGATTATGTAGAGGCACGGGAGATTGCCGGCCAATCCCCAAGGGGAGCAGCAGCACTGCTACGTTTATGCCTTCAGAAGCTTTGTGTTCATCTTGGTGGAAGCGGCAAGAACATCAATGACGACATCGCGGTGCTCGTAAAGGCGGGCCTGGACCAGCAGATCCAGCAAGCACTGGACTATGTGAGAATAACGGGCAACAACGCAGTCCATCCTGGGGAGATATCTTTGGAGGAGAGCCCCGAGCATGTAGGTGTCATGTTCGACATGATCAACCTGATTGTTGAGGAGCGTATCCATCGGCCTAAGGTAATAGCTGAGCGCTTCCAAAACCTACCGGCGGGAGCATTAAAAGCCATCGCGAAGCGAGACCAGCCTAAGTCCTGAACTAATGGGTATGGTGGTTTGAGTTCCCACCAACGTCCAGAATGGTCCCAGTGGCGTTGATGTTGCCGTCTACCTGCAGGTTGCCCTTCAACGTAACCTGCAGAATCTCCAAGGTTGCCGCTGGCGCCTTCACCACTAGAGGGTGCCCAACCTCCAGCGTTATGTTCCTAGAGCACCTAACCTTCAGCTCGCCGACGCTATCCAGCGTCATCACCCCAGCAACCCGGTCATAGCTGACCACCGTTCCATCGCTGTACCGTACGTAGTCGGTGTCCTGGTCAACAACTGGCGGTGGTTCAGCTGTTGAGTAAATTCCCCCCAGGCACACGCCCCCAACACCGTCTCTGTCCAAGATCACTGCAACCTGTTCACCGATCTCCGGCATCAACGGACGGCGCTTGGTGCCTTGGGAGTTGCGCTGCGGGACGTTGAGCCAGTAGCTCTCGACGCCATCACGGTCATCCAGCCGTACGCGGATACGGCAAGTCAGGTAGTCCACGGCACTCACCTCGCCGTATTCCAGTTCGACACTCATCAGGCGATCACCTCACGCTGTGGACCGTAGCTCGACAGCGCCAGGTCGGGTTTGATGCTGTCTTTGAGCAGCGAGATCGAGGACGCCCCTACGCGGCATCCCTCTTGATCTACGGTGTAACCGCCACTGCGGGTGACGCGATGGTGGGCGGCGGTGATCAAGTAGTCACCGCCAAGCTTCCCGGCCGCCACGAGCGTGATGACATTCCCGCTGACCAACTCAGGTCGACCCATCGCGGTCCATCCGCCGGTCGTTCGCTCGCGGTTGGCCCTGGCCAGGTCCGCCTTGGCCTTCGCCTTGGCCACCTCCTCAGAAGCTGCTCGCTTGCGCTGCTTCTTGGTGTCCGCACTGGTGGTCGCCTTGCTCGAACTGCTGGGCACAGCCACGGTTTCACCGTTGACGATGTCATAGGAGACCAGCTGCTTCTTGGCCGGATCCTTGTGCTTCACCTCGACCTTCTTGGGCACAACAGTGATCTGATCACGCAAGTGCACGCTGGCCAGGTCCCGGAGCGCCAGGCTGGCTACCGGCCTCCCTTTAGCCAAGTCGCTGATGGCATGGAACACAAGGCGTTTCCCCACCACCTTGAAGGCATAGTCGTACTCACCGGCGAGGTTGCGCAGGAAAGCGAGGTCTGACTCCTGTTGAGTGAGGCGGTCCAGCTTGATCGGCTCGATGCGGCCCACCAGTTCAAGCCCCTGACGAGCAGCAATCTGCTTGGCCACTGCGTCCAGGGTCATGTTCTCGTAGGCACGGTGCTCCGTTGTGCGCAGCGCGGACTGGATGCCAGCGCCCAAGGCGCGAATGCTCACCGTCGAGGGTGGCGCATTCAGCTCCACCTCATCGATCTCGAAGTTGCCGAGAGTCCGCAAAGGCCGACCTTGCCACCCCATCGCCAGGGTCAACAGATCCCCATGGCCTGGATACCAAGCATCAACCCATTTGCCCTCGCTGTCCTCCAGTTCGACCTCCAGGCTGTCGGCTTGGCCGGTGAGATAATCCGAGTACGTGAGCGACACCAGATGCAAGCTGATGTCGTGGGTGATGTTGCGATGCTGATAGCTCAGCACGAAGCGCGCTTCAGGCACCTGCTGGGGTGTCAACGCATCCATGGGGGAAGGTCCTCAGTGGCGGGTTGTGGCTCAAGTACCGGAATGGCCAATGTCAGGCCAGACGGTAGCGCGCCGTGCAATGGAACATGTGGGTTGGCCTGAACGATCGGGAGGTAGCGGTGAGCGTTTCCGTAGTAACGCCAGGCCAGCTGGTCCCAGCGCTCACCTTCAGTGGTCACGTGAGGGATGAACATCAAGCTCTCCTGGTGAGTACCTGGGCGGCCAGGCCTGCCAGGCGGGTGCCGGCCCCGTCCATCGTCACCAGCGCCTGATCGAGGTTGTCCCGGGAGGCGGTGAAGCGTTCGACGATGTTCCCGAGGTCGACGGGGCTCAGGTTGGACCTCGCGCCGTTGACGCTACCCAGCACATCCTCTCCGAGCCTGGCTAAGTCCGATCCATCCTGGAGCAGGCCTGCCACAGCGGTCATGCTCTGCAGGGGTTCGATAGCACGCGAGGTCACTCCCAGGAGTTGTGGCACTTGGGCCAGAACCATCGAGGCGTTGCCACTCTTCACCTGGTCATAAAGGTTCTTCCCCGCCTGCAGGATATTACCGGCCGACTTCGCGTACCCGATGGCCAATTGAGTTGTGCTCGGTGCAGGCATGAACTTGGACAGCAGCCCTGGCGAGCCGGCCCCGGCAGCATTGGTCCCGCTCAAGACTGGACTGATCAAGCCTGGGGTAGGCAGCACCTTGCGTGTGAACGCCCCGGTGTACTCTCGAAGTGAGAGCTGCACAGTCGCCGAGGTGAGTTGTCCAGTGGCTGATCGACGGCGATTTTGCTGGCTGAGCTCGGTGACTACCTGAGGTCCCAGGTAGTCACCGTTGCCTAGCACCAACGCCAACGGCTCATGCTTGCGCTTGGCGTCATGCAGCGCTCGCCATCGTTTATCTGGATCGCCCAACATCGGGTGCAGCTCAATAGTCAGGTTAAGCTCGTCCAACCCTTCACCTACCCACTGCAGCAACGGCTTGCCTTGAATCCGTGCGTGCTCGGCCCAGTCCGCGGTTGTGCGGAGCTCCATGCCTGTAAGGCCACCCGAGACGGTGAATTCGATATCGCCCAGAAGCGCGAACATTAAGCTGCTCCTCCGTTTTCAGGTCCGTAGCTGCGGCGCCGACGGTCATGCTCGAAGCGCTCCATGAACCGTACAAACTCGGCGTAGCTGCTGCGCAGGGTTTGATCCAGCGCCTGGCCCGCAGCACCTGCTGGCATCTGGAAAACCGGTGAATAATGGACAACCAAGTCACCTGCAGGACCGGCCTGGCCTGGAGCGGATGGGCTCATCCTGCTGGCCAGCGATACCGACTCGGGACTTGGGGGGCGCATCCTGGGTGCTGCGAGGTCTACGGCCGAGCCATTGGCCATATCCAATGCCGCTCGGCGTACCAGGCCTGACTGATCGGCGATACCGATGGCCGCGCCTTCACTGATGTTGGCCCCGTAGCCCATAAAGACGCGGCTGGGCGATTGGATGCCAAGTGTCTCGGTGAACCAGGTCTTGATCGAGGTCCCGACAGCTACAATCGATTCCTTGGCACTGGAAAGCGCGTTGCCGATTCCGTTGACCAGGCCACTGATGATCATGCCGCCAAACTCGCTGAACTTGGCTGGCAGCTCAACCCCGAAGTAGCTCATGACACCGCTGAAGGCACGATAGAAAAGGCCCAATGGGGAGAAGTTCACGATCAGTCCAACGATGCCGGCCAGGCCACCGTTGAAACCGGCTTTGATTTCACTCCACAAGCCGCTGAAAAAGCCCTTGATCGGTTCCCAGTAGCGATAGATCAGGTATGCACTCAAGGCAATGCCCGTCACCAATAAGCCGATGGGGTTCATCAATAGTGCGCGGCCGAGCCAGAGTACCGCCTGGCCTGCAAGCCTGAGCCCGAACAATAAGGTGCCGCCCAGGACTTTGCCCAACATCAATACACCGCGTGCGGCCATCATGAGCGGAGCGCCGAGCGCCATCCCGATGCCGCGCAGGAACAGGCCGCTGAAGCGCAGCACACTGGCCAGCCCCGACCCTATGCGGGTCAGCCCGGTGATCAGGGGAGCGAACTTGCCCATTTGCCACATGGCATGCAGCAAGGTCCATTTTGCGGACAACCCCTTGATTACGGTGCCCATCCCTACAATCGGTGAAATCGCCAAGTTGATGCCATAGGCCAAGCCGATGAAAGCCAGCTTCCCGGCCAGAAGCCCACCGACGAGACCGATAGTACCTTTGATTATCGCTGGGTTCTCAGTCGCCCAAGCAGAGAACGACTGCATGACAGGAACAAGAGCTTTGGTGACATCAAGCAGGGCCGGTAACAGTGCTTCGCCAACAGAGATACCAATATCCGAGAGGTTAACGCCAACTCGCTTCAGCTGCTCTTTTGGACTTTCCATCCGTCTGTTCCAGTCTTTATCTAGAACGCCCTGATCTGCCGCATCCTTACTTCCTTTCTGGATGCTCGCCAAGTCAGCCTGATTTGCCAGGGCGGGTCGTATAAACGACAGCACTTGCATATCTGCGAACAGCTCGCCCAGCTTGTACGCTTCATCCAGGCGTGAGAGTGCAATCTTGCGCTCTTGCTCGTCAGTGATAGCCAAAGCTTTCTGGTAGTCAGCCGCCGCAGCAGGGGCCTTCATTCCGAGGTGCTTGGTCAAGATCTTGACCATCGCCTCTGCTGGAGAAAAGCCCTGACGGACGAGATTGGTCATAGAACCCTGCAGATCGATGCCGGCTTTCTTAAACGACTTAAGCGTCTCTGGCGCAGTCAGCTTGGAAAGGAAGTTCTTGAAGTTGTTGGCCGCTTCGTCGTTGCTTCCAGCACCTCTACGGGCAATCTGAAGAGAGGCCCCAATCTCTGCGACAGCACGTTCACCAGTCACTCCAAGAGCTGCAAACTGGGGCGTCAGTTGGGGGAGCCACTTCGCCATATCGGCCAGCTCGAATTGGCCGCTTTTGCCAGCATGCGCGAGCATGTTCATTGACCGTTCAAGACCCGCAGCACTAATTCCCAGGTTGTCCTTCAGGGCAATGGCGACTGCTCCCAGATCGTCCATGCTTGCCCTGGTCGCCGTCGCAGTCTTGGCCATCACTGGCGTATACGCTTCTAGCTCCTTCGCATTGGAGATACCCCCAGCAATGAGTACCGCATTCCCCTTGGCCACTTCAGTCTGCGTCTGGTTCCACTTCAGGGCGGCGCCACGCATCACATCGCCCAGTTGTTTTTCCTGGGCGTTGTCGAAATCACCTGTGATCGCGATGTCGTTGGTCTGATCCTTGAAGTCAATGGCGGTGCGCATTGACTGGACTACTGGAGCACCTAAAGCCGCCCCTGTACCAATGGTTTCCATAGCCTGGCCACGCAACTCTCCACGAGCGGATTTCAGTGTTTCCCCTCGGGCGATGCTGGCATTCAAGCGCTCTTGCTTAACCTTCAGTTGCTCGATGCTGCGCCCGACCTGGTCATACTGACGGCGCATACGCTCGATACCGGTGCCGCCTCGGGCCAGCGCGGCCGAAAGTTCGGTGCCGATAAGCTTCTGCTTGGCGGTCAAGCTGTCTGTTGCCCGGCCGAGCTGCTGTACGGTGGATTTTGCAGAGCCGAACGCCGCATGCAGGGTGCCGGACACGCTGGCACCGATCTTCAATCCAACCAGGACTTCATTGGCCATAGTTTGCTACGCTGCTGGAATGTTTGAAAAAGTAGCTCTGCGCACCGGCAAAACCCTCTATGCACTGGCCATTGGCACTGGTGCGCTCTGGCTTGCCTGGCTGTGCTTGGTGAACCTGCCACTGTGGGCAGCACTGCTCACGTTCTGCCTCGCCCTGCCGGTTCTCGCCCTGGTGGCCACCCCCATTGCGGCGGGTGGCGCCTTGCTGATCGGGCTGGCTACCGGTCTGCTCGCGGCTATCGCCGGTTCAGTTGCTCGGCGGCCTCAACGCGGCGATTGATCTCCCGCTCGCAAACCTCGCACCAGCGCCAGTAGTCATCCATGGGCAACCGGCTGATCTCCGACGGCTGCATCCTCAGCACCATCAACAGCGCCTCGTCCCAGGAATGCAGCGAGGTCTCCGCCGCCCACCATTTCGCGAAATAACTCCGTGGCCCGCTTCGAGTCGGCGATGTCGAATTCGCCCAGGTCTTCCAATGTGATGCCGAGCATTTTGGCGACCAGGTGGTCTTCCATCAGTGCTTCATCGCCGCGAGCATGTCGCTGGGCCTCGCCCAGCTCGCGGCGCTTCAGGCGTTTGATGGGCAGCGTAGTCAGGGTGTTGCCAGCGGCGGTGTTGATGGGGAACAGCAAAGTGAAACTGAGTGCATCGGCCATATGTGACTCCGTGGTGAAGGCATCTAAAAGAGGCCTGAGCATCGCACCTCGGTACGGCTTCGACTTTTAATCGGGTTTAAAGAGAAGGCCCCGTGCGGTGACGGGGCCAAGCAAACTCAGAGGGATGCGATGATTGTTGAGGCGATGGTGCTGATACTAGCGAGGTGAGGCAACGCAGACAGCAACGTCGAAATCACAGTCTTACTTGGCTTCGGCGAGGCGAGATTGGCCTCCACTGCGTCCACGATCTCTGAGGCATCCTTGCGTTTTGAATCCTCGAGGGTAGAGATCACTTGCCTAAGGGCGCTGAGATAGTCCTGCAGGTCGCTACCTATAGTAACGGTGTTGGTTGAGTTATCGACCGAGTCATGGTTAACCCGCGCATTGTGTCCACTGATGTTGTACGTGATGCGCTGAATCCTGGCTTTTGCTTCAGGCACGCCGAGCTTCTTAACTCTCATCTGATAGTGGGCAGGAATGTCATGAAAAGCCTCGTAGAAAACAGGGTCAAGGACTTCATATGTCTCTGTGGTCCCATTTGACAGCTTTCGCTCAATCAGATCGCCCACATCCACTGCGATATCTCCCCGGTCTAGGAAGACCTTGCCAGGTTGAACGGAAGCCTGAAGCCCTTCGATTTTCTGACCGTCTTGCTTGCAGACGTTTATCGTATCGGTATTGAAGTCTTCGAACATCCCATGCTCCTTGCGTGCGGTGTTGCCCCTTTGGCCTCACCTGCAAACAGCATACGTACCCGAAAAAGAAGCCCCGCACAATGGCGGGGCTAGGCAATTTCCTGCTCAGTTTTCTACCGTCAGGCCTGGCCGATGTTCCTCCGGAACTTGGCCAACTGATCCTCGCCATTCACCTTGAAGATGTTGGCCAGGTAGTCAAGCAGCAGGACCTCCTCACCGTTGAGCACCTGGCGTACGTAGATCGCCGAGAACGGGGTCTCCGGTTTCACCGGCTCGCGGGGCTTGAAGGTCCCCAGGCTGTACTCCTTGGGCATGATGGTCATGGTGGTGACCAGCGGGAATTCGTCCACCAACCCGCCGTTGTTGAACACTTGGACGTTGGAGCGCACCTGGAGCTGGATGGTCTTGAACGGACTCGCCAGCTTGGTAGAAGCCTCCTTGTAAAAGCTGTTCCAGGTGATCTTGCCTTCCAGCTTGTCCAGGCCGTCCGGCAGCTCGATCAGTCCGACCAGGCCCAGTCCCTGGTGGTCGGACATGACGGCCTTGACGATTCCCAGCTCGATCTCCTCGGCCTTGCCGAAGAAGTCCCGACCATCCAGGTAAACGTTGGCGTTGGTAATGCGGTGTGCGGCGAAGCCAGCCATTACGCAGCCCCCCTCAAGTTGGCCAGGTATTCCCCGGTGATTTCAGTTTCGAAGGTGCCGCGCTCGAAAGGCAGGGGCACGGTCAGCTTGTAGTTGAACAGCAGGTGCCCCAGCGCCACTTCGGTCTGAGGGTTGCGCGCAGGGTCATACCAGCACTCAAAGCCCAACAGCGCGCTATCCCCGATCAGCTTGCGGCCGAATAGGTTCACGCTCTCGGTCACACTGTCGATCAGGCCCTGAGTGATGGGCTGGTCAACGAACTGCAGCGACGAATAGCGGATCGACTCGTCCACCACATCCTTGGTGCGACGCACATTCTCGAAGTTGCGCATGTGGGTCACGGTCGGCCATGCCGCCGTGCGATTGCCCCACAAGCGCAAGCCGGTGCCGAAGCTGTTGAACACGGTAGTGATCCCGACTTCGTTCAGCAGGTTGACCTCGCTGGCAGCATCATCAATACGCGCCGTCAGCGGCCGCTCCAGGCCGATGACGCCGATCAGCTCCTGGTTGGAGCTGGACCACCAGTAGCCGTTGTCATTGTCGATCTTGGCGCGCAGTCCTGCGGCGCGGATCGACAGTGGTTCCAGGCGCTCGCCATCGGTGGCGGCATCGTAGACACGTACATGGGGATAGCAGAGCCTGGCACGATCACTGCTGGTGTTGAAGTTGATAGCACCGCTGGGGCCACGCCCGGCGATGACCTGCTGCACAGTCGCGCCAAGGGGCGCATCGATGTAGGCGACACCGCCCATCTGCTCAGCCGCCGCGATCAACTCCACGCTGATGCTGTTGAGCGACGAGAAGCCCGGCGCGATGAATATTTTCGGGAAGAAGCCCAGCAGGTTGTAGCTGTCCGCGAACGCCTTCAGGCCAGTGCGCAGCCCGGCTATATTGACCGCGCCGATGATGTCGGCCGGTGTCACCTTGCTTGGGTCGGCATGGGTGTAATCGGCTTTCACCGTCGCGTTGGCCGGGATCGTGCCGCTGGGCACACGCGTGACCAGGCCCGTGAGCAGGTCCGCCGTGTAGTCAGCCGGGGCCTGGTAGGTGGTATCGCCTGCGCTGTTCTTCAAGGTGAGCGACTGCAGGGCGCCGTGTTCCAGCTTCAGCTGGTCGTTGTTCCCAAATGTGCGCTCGCGGCCTACCACGTTGGTACGGTGGGTCGCAGGGTCGAGCACGTTGACGACCAGGACGGTACCCGCACCGAAGTCATAGATGCCCGAGAGTGCTTGCGGGATGCTGAAGCCTGCCAGCTCGGGGCCAAACTGGACGGCGTCGCGGTCGGTCTGTGACAGCGTCAGGGTGTTGAGTGGCCCGGTCGGCGCGGTGCCCACCAGAGCGATAACGGCGGACTTCACCACCCGGATCGCTCGTGGACCGCGCTCGACCTCAAGGGTCTCGATGCCGTGAAGGTAGTTAGCGCTCATTCGGACTCCTTTTTCGGCCGGGCGCGGCGCGTGTCTGACTCGATGGGAAGTGGTTCCAGCTGGCGCAGCGCGATGAGTGTTTGGGTGTACTCATGATCAGCTGGCAGCTCGACAGCGTTTCCTGGATGTAGCTGCACCGCCAGGGTGCTCCCATCAGCCAAACGCAGCTCAATGCCGCTTGGCGGTCCCTTGTAGCAGTAACGTGTCTGACTCATGTGTTCTCCTCGAACCTTGGATGATCCAGCAGTGGGCCGCTTTTCGGTCCCATCTGCTGCAGTTGTGTGGCACGGGTGGAAATGTCCAGGGCGTATTGCCAGACGCCCTGAACGTGCCCCACGAATTGCTCGGTGAGTGGACGGCACGGGGTGTCACAATGCGGTGGATACCATCCCGTCAGTCGGTCGCGGATACGGTCGAGGTAGCTGGTTACACCGTCTTTACCGTTGAGCTGTTTAAACACCAGCGTCAGACGGAAGATCAGGTTGCGCTCCTGGAACACCGCGTCGGTGGCTTCGGGGTCGCCGAAGCGGCTACGACCGTAGGCCACCAGGATCGCGCCCCGAGAATGGTTGAGCCGGTACTGCAATGGCGCTTCCGGGAACAACTCCACGGACAGCTCCCGAGCGAAGGACTCCTGCAGGCGAGCCAGCAGTGCGTCCTGGAGCATTGCCGTCTGGGTCTTCTGGCTCATCGGTAACCTCGCCACAGCTCATCACCGAACTGCTGTCGACGTGAGCGAGCGCGGATCTCACCGGGCTCTGGTGCGGCCTGGCCACTGGGCATGCCCAAGGTGACCACACCATCGCGGATGCTCTCCAGCAGCTTGATCGTGTCCTTGCGGCTGTCCTTGACCGCGTCGGGAATAGCGCCCTCCGGCCGGCGCTGATACAGCCAGTGCCGGGTGAGATACACCACTGCATCCCGCAGGACAGTCGGCACTGGGTCGAGCGGCAACTCGTAGCGCCCCCGCAGATAGCCGTCGACCAGTTCCTCAGCCTGGCGGATGCCGTCCTCGATCACTTCAGCATTGGGCAGCTCGGCGGCAGGGTCGTCATTCGACAGCTGGATCAGCGTCAGCTCCGGGATCGCACGCCCGATGTCCTGGTGGGTGCAGTAGCGCATGGTCAGATACCGCGCACGATACGGACCACATCGCCCGCAGCCACTGCAGCATCCAGGGCGATGCCGTTGGCTTTGCCGGTGGTGCGGGTCACCGCACGCCCGGAGGCATCGGACTCGACTTCGGCACCGGCAGTGATTGCGCCCCCCGCACTCACCAGGCAGATGCCCAGGACATCGACGGGAGCGGTATTACCGGCTTCGGTGTCAGCAGCAACCGTCCCCAGGGACTTGGCACCAACGGCGCAAAGGCCACCGTCCAAGCCCGCGAAACGATGGCGTGGCAGATCCACCAAGGCGACCAGTGATGTGGTCAGTACAGGTTGTTTCGTTTTCACCGGGCACCATCCTTCGGCTTGATGCAGCCGTTTCGCAGCAGTGGGTAGGCTTCGTCCTGGTCGAGCCACAGGGGCTCACCCTCGGTGTAGAGGTCGCCGTTATGCAGCACGTCGCTCCGGCTGGTGATCAGGTACTGCTCTTTGCCCGGCTTGGCCTCGGGTTCCGGCTCAGGCGTCAATGTCCCTGATTCACCACCAGTCGGCCCGCTCAGTTGGTCTGCTGGGGTAGCAGGAGGCTGCAGGGTTTCGGGCACCTGTAGGTCTTTCTGCTCCGGGCTTTGCTCGCTTACAGGGTTCTTGTCGTCGGGTTTGGGTTTAGCAGCCATGACTCACCTCAGCTGTTGATATCGGAGATCAGGTACCCGGCATCGGCGCCCACTACGACGGGCTTATAGATGTCCGTGTTGCGCACGTAATGGAGCTTGCCGCCTGCACCATCAAAGGTGTCGATCTCCGGCATGCCTTTACGACGCAGGGTGTAGCCGAAGCTCGGATCTTCGTAATTGGTCTGAGCACCACCTTGTGGCTTGGTCACGTAGGCCAATTGCAGGCTGTCGCTCCAGATATCCCCGACCGTCCCTGCGCTGGCGAGCGCTTCGCCGATGTGGATGTCCGAGACACCGAACAGCACCTTGAGGTGTTCCAAGGTGATCAGCTTTCTCTCGTTGCTGCCCAAGGCTTCCTGCAGCTTGGGATGGAACTTCAACGAGGCGTACACCGAAGCGCCCATGGTCATGGTGTTGGGGCGTACGCCGATCCGACTGCGGATGACTTCCTTGCCACGTTCGACATCCGCCACCGGGTCACCACCACCGTTGCTCCACTGACTGGAACCGGCCAGGGTGACCTTCGCGCCTGGCAGGTACGTGTTGGGATTCTGCGCAAGCTTGGCGCAGGCAACCTCACGCCGTAGGTCGATGACATCCACTACGCGTCGGGAGGCTCGCGCCTGGGCGTCGAACAGGGCCTCAGCCTGCTCGCGATAGTCGACCGGATAGGCGATGTCATGCTCTCGCAGGACTACGTCCAGTCCATCAACATCATCTGGGTTCATGATGTTGGATTGAGCGCGGAGCGCACGTTCGGTGTCGTACACCTCGAACGCCTCCTTGCCAAACAGCGGGATGGTTCCGGCCTCCTTGTCCATCAGGGCAACAGGGAACAGCGCCTCACCGATGAACTGCGCGTTGCGATAGCCGCGCGCCAGGTTGGTCAGGACCGGGTCAACGATCCGGAGTTGCTTCAAACGATCTGCCATGGTTGCTCCTGCGGATCAGATGAGTTGGCGCACGGCCGACTCGTAGGGGATGTTTTTCTCGGCGGCCAGCGCATTGGCGCGCTGGTGCAGATCGAGGCGGTCGGGGTCGGTGTTCTTCTCGGCGAACTCCAGGTCCACCACAGCACTGCCGCCTCCCTGGCGCTCCTTGCTGGCTTTCTCGGCGAAGTCGATCTGCTTGGGCAGGTCGGAGAAGATCGCCTTCAAGCCGGTGGCGACGGGCTGGCGGGCTTCACCTTCACCGAACTCCAGCGGGCTGTCGACCGATTCGGCAAAGTCCAGGGCCGCGACCAGGGCGGCGGCGTGCTTGGGCAGCAAGCGGCCTTCGCCTACCAGCCCTTCGGCAAAGGCAAGGTTGGTTTTGTGGGTGGCGTCCTGCCGAGACTTGCGGGTTTGCTCCTGGTGCTGCTGCACCTGGTTCTTGAGGCGCTCGTTTTCCTCGCGCATGGCGGTAATTTCTTCGGGCTTCACGGGGGAATCCTCGGTTGTGGCGGGTGGAGTGGGTTCGCTGAAGGAAGGACGTGACTCGTCGGCATGGGCCACTTCGATCAGGTTGCTGATCTGCCAATCTGGAATGACCTGGTCAGCCACCTCTAGCCCACGCTCACCGATGATCCAGTCGCGTAGGCGGCGCCAGAGTGACGCGCTGGTTTCATGGCCGAAGTCGGAGAACTCGATCACCCCTTCGTCGGCATCGCCCAGCTCGATGGGGCGAAGACCCTTCACAGCAGGGGGCTGGGCACCGAGGAAGCCGACATGGCGCAGGTAGTACACGCCTGGAGCCGGGTTGCTCGGGGAGTCCGGGTGATAGAAGGAAGCAGAAATCTTCTTGAAGCTGCCCTTGCTCACTAGGTCGGCAAAGGCCGGATCGACCTGCGACGGGTTGGCAATCAACCCATCGGCGGTGGCGCTGAGCGATTGCACCCAGCCTGCAGCAGGCGCGTCATGTTTCGGATGGCCAAGGACTAGAGGTGCCTCGTGCAATGTAGGATCGTAGGCCCGTACCGTCGCGGCCAGATCTGACTCGCTGAAGTTGAAGTCAGCACCGCTCATCGCGGTGTGCTTCCCCGGCTTGAAAATATGTAGTGGCTTCATGGGCTGCCGCACGCATTGGAGGGAGAACATGCGTGCAGACTGACAAACCTGAAGGCCTCAGGCTTTTAATCGTGTTTAAAGGGTGTTGCGAGGGAGTAGAGTGCGCGGCCCAATCGAGGCCGCGCGGGGGGCGTTTACCGATCGCCGAAGATGGCGTTATGCAAATCCTTGCCGTGCTGCCAGCGATCCTCGGCCAAGCCAGCGCCTACGCTGAGATGTTCCATATGCTCATAATGGTCGGAACTCTCGTTCCCCCTTTCAATGATCTGGACGTCACAGTCGTAATTGCCAGAGCCATAGATAGACTGTAGGACCTTGGTCGTGAGGTCTCCGAGCGCGAGGTCATCTTGGTTGGTAGACGCAATCGTTACGTGGTGAATGCTCGCTTTGTCGTTGTAGTACACATGGACCAGCCTAGCGTCGCCACTGCCATTGTGATTGATGATCTCTGCAACAACTCCCGCGATGAAGTGGTCCGCCTTGTCCGGGTAGCTGGCTCGGCACTCTAACAGCACGCGATGCCTTCCAAGGGTGACCCACTCTGAGTGAAAACCTGCTACTGGCATTTGAACCTCCTGTCTGAATATCTACCAAGTGGCTTTATAAAGCCTTTATGGCGCGCTTAGCCAGCACATCTCTCCCTTCGCCAGCCCATGCCCTTGCTCATCGCGTTGAGACCTTATACACGAGCCGCTTGGTGAACGTGCTCCAACGCGAGACTGAGAATGGCTTCCTCAGCTTCAGGCTGGAGCTGGCCTTCGGTATCCATGGGTAGGTAAGGTCGGGCCGGAATGTCGCCCCACAGGTGTGGAAACTCATCTTGGGTACCGCCGAAGAACATCATGGCGGCATAAGGTTTGTTGCTTCCGATCAGCGCGCTGCTAGCCGTTGCCTGAGTGGTCACCGAGGCAGACAGCCCACCTGCAGTAACCTGCAACATCTTGCCTGGCCAGGTTCGTGACTGCTCCCGGCGACCAGTGGTGACATCGGACAGCTTCGGCCAGGCATCACCACCTTGTGCCTCATCTTCAAAGTTCTCTTCGGTGATGCTGGCAAACTCGGCCGCAATGCCACGCATCAATGGTGTCAGCTCGCCGACTGCCCATTCAACACGACGTAGCGCCTGCTGGACCCGTTCGTGTTCAAGCTCGATGGTGATCATGCAGACTCCTTTCGCTTCAATGCTTCGGCCAAGCCTTCGCCAGGACTGTGGTTAAAGCCAGGGTCGGTGCGGAATTGTCGTACCTTGCCGTTGGCATCGGGCACCCTGACGATGGTGACATCGGCAGTGCGCACTTCCCCCGTGCGCTTGTTGGCCCCAACCTCAACGGTCTCGGTACGCACGTTGCCCGCACTGGACAGCAATGTCAGTTTGCGGCGTTTCATGGCCGCCTCGGACACTGCTGTCACCCGGCATCGGCAGTTGAAGCCGTTTGGAGGGAAAATACTGGACCACACCGGATCATCATGCCGGTACACCACACCGTTCAGGGCTGCATGACTGGGCCGTGTCTTGCCATCCATTACCGCGATGTAGCGCCAGTATGGGTGGGTCTCGACCGACTCTTCCATGGTTGCTTGTCGCCCCGCCATGTAGGCGCTCTGGAGATTGGTCTGGTAGATCGTCTTGAGCCGGCGTGGGCTGCCCAGCTGCACCAGTTCTGCTTCACCTTTGCTATCAACCAGGACCTGCTTGCCCCACCACCCGTGCTGCTCGAGGACGGGTTGTAGCTCTTTGGTGAACTGCTGCAGCGTCTTGCCTTCCTTCTGGACACGCTCCAAGGCCTCGCGAATGTCCGACAGCAGGTCGAGGCGCATGGCTTTGGCCACGGTGAATGCCTGGTTGTGGGCTGCGTCCAGCATGTCCTGCCAGTCCCAGGTGATCGCATAGCCCTTGCCCGTGAGGTAGGTGATAGCGGCGGCAGGCTCCAGGCCGAAGATAGCCTTGAGATCGGCCGGGTTGACTGGCTTGGCGTTGGCCATCATCAGTCCTCGCGATCAGCTGCAGCACTGAGTCGGCCCCACAGGTTGGCCATGAACAGTAGCTTGGCCAGCATGGCCTGGAGCGCTTCGGCATCCAGGTCCGGGGCAGTCTCGGCCAGCAGCCCCAGGATCTCGGTTTCGTCGCGACCTTTCTGCAAGGCCTCGATCACCGGCAGCAACGCTTGCTCTGCCTGCAGCTGCAGTTCCGAAGAAGCCAAGCCGTCGATGCCCTGGTCTAACGCCAACTGGTCCAGTACCGGACGTAGCATGGTGGCTTCGGCGAACTCCGGCCCAGGTTGCACGGCGGTGCTGGTGTCAATATCGCCGTCCTGCAGGTTGTAGGTGCGTTGCCAGTAGGCACTGGTGAACTTGACGCCAGCATCCGTCAGCGACTTGTCGCGCTCGGCCAAGGTCTTGTCGATCTGCTCCTGTTCCCATAGTTCATACACCGGGGCATCGATGTTCTCGCCGAAGTTGAGATCGACCACCAGGCGGATCGCGGCGTTGAGCGTTGCGGCAACGATGCCAGCATCGCCGTCGCGGATGTCGTCTGTTACGTCCAAACCAGCTTGAGCGCTGGCACGGGTGGATGTCGCTTCGGTCGTCTGGTTCTGGCCTAGCAGCGCAACGTTGATCTCGCTGCGGCAGTACATCAGCAGTTCACGGTAGACATCGGCACTACCGGTCTTGCCCGCTGCTTCCTTGATCTCGACGCTGGAGTCGTTTGGCACCACGGCTACGGCGTCCTGAACCATCAGTTCCAGGGCGTCCAGCAGCTCGTCGGTTTCCTTGGTCGAGGCCCCACGTGGATGCTTGCCGATCAGCCAAGGGCTGCCGTACTTCTCGGTGAATTGGACCCAGAATTTCATGCCGCCCTTCATGAACACGACCGGCCAGAAACACATGGAAAGGTCGGCGAAACCGTAGGGGTTGTTGTAGGTGGCGTCCTGACGGGCGACAACGAAGCGCTGCGGATCGCACAGCTCACCCTGGATGCCAGCATCGCGGGCGCGAAAGCGCAGTTGGTTGTCCTGATCGTAGAGGAACCATTCGGCCGGTTTGCCCAGCAAGTCTTCGGGGACCAGGTGCAGTCCAACGGGCTTCCACATCAGTTCCACGGGCTGATAGCCAAACAGAGCAGCATCGAGCAGCTCGCGAACGATACGGTCCAGGTCAAGGTCCGCCAGCCAATCGCGGACAAAGCGCTCTACCCGTACCGGCGCCTGGCTACGTTTCAAATCGCGCTCCAGGGCGAGTACCGACGACTTGCGACGACGGATGTTCCCGCCTACCAGGGCCGCACTTCGGAGGTCGCGATAGACCTTGATGTCCTTGCCTTGGGCCTTGAGGATCGGGTCCGGGTTGGGCAAGTACATGCCCAACGCCTGGGCATCAAAGCTGCGGCCACGACTGGCGATATGGTCCGTGAGGCTCTTGTCGCGCTTGGCCTCGGCGAACGTGACGAATTCAGTGGGGCTGACCCACACGCCTTTGCTGCTCATGCGTACCCCTGAGTGATGCGGGCCGTCGCTCTGGGACGGCGAGATTTGACGGTGACGGGGCCAGAGGCCGCCTCCAAGGTTGCGAAAGTGGCCAGCGCACCAGCGCCGGCGAAGTCGCCGTGGCGATAAAGCTCGGGGTCTTTGAGGTCTTGCTGGCGGGCTTTGACGATCATCGGGATGCCATCCACGGTTTCGATAGCGCGGATGTCCTGGTGCAGCGAGTCATCCTTGGGCAGCGTAAGGGTGGCGTCCTCGAACAGGCCAATGAAGCGCGGCATCCAGGCGCCGTACCAGGCCCGCGAGAGCTTCACCTGCTGGATACGCTCGCGGCCAAACTCATCGGCGGTATCCTCGGCCAGAGTTTCGCCGTTGCCAGAGGCGTCCAACGCGGCGCTGATGAAGTTGGGCAGACCGCGCAATATGGTGAACAGCACCTGCTGTTGCTGACGTGTCGGCACCTTGTGCATCTCGACCACGAATGGCACATCACGATGGCGCTGCTGATCGACGGACATCGGACAGATGATCGAAAAGTCCCGGTGCCGGGCGTAGTCCATGCCCAGGAACCAGCGCAGCTCGGGGTCAAGCTGCTGCAGTAGCTCGACCAGGTGTTGCTCAATCCAGGTGTCGGCCCACGCCTCGCGTCGGTACAGCGGCTGCAGGGTGAACCCTTCGTCCAGGGCCAGGCGCAGTACCTGGCGACCTGGACGCATCGCGTCCTCGATCCACACGCCTGGCACGCATACGCCGTTACCGTCACGCGGAATGGCGTCCAGTTCCTCGCGCATCTGCGCTTTGCGTGGGCCGTAGGCATTGCGGATGCTCTTGTACCAGGCCTCCTTGGCCTCGGCAGTGGGCGTCTCACCGCGCATCATGCATCGCCGCTCGAACAGGCCGTTGGCAACGGCATCGTCGAAGGTGGCCTTGTAGACCACCGCGGCATCGCCATACCGGCCTTCCTGGATGTCGGCGATCATCTGGTTAAAGGCGTTGGCCTTGCCGTTGTGGGTGCTGATGATGACGATGCGACCGCCCCAGATGAGCAATGCGGTTGCAGCATCGAGCACGGCGGAGACGTTCCGGTGATAGGCTGCTTCGTCAATGATGACCTTGCCCTGCAGGCCGCGCAGGTTGGCCGGGTTGCTCGACAGTGCGACGATCTTGAAACCCGAGGCATAGCGAATGCGGTAGGCGTTGATCTGGCGGGTGTTGCCGGAGTCGTCTTGGTCCTCGAACAGAAACTCCTCGATCTCGCTGACGCCTGAAGCCTGGGCCTCGGCGATCACCCGGCTGAACTTGGCGCAGTAGCCAATGAACTCCAGGCCTTTTTCCTTGGTGTCGCCGACATAGAACACATCCATGCCTCCCGCGATCTTGCGGGAGGCAGCAGTGATCACCGAATCCAGCGCCTCGGCGAAGGTGATCCCGGTACGACGACCTTTCTCGCACAGCTTGATTTGTGCCTGGATGGCCAGCCAATCGGCCTGGTGGGCCATCAGCAGACCTTCGGTGATGGGGTTGTAGCCTTGTGGAATGGTCCGAACAGACTCCGGCAGCTCGTCCCACTCGACAACGCGCAGCGTGCTGGTACTGGGCTTGACTGCCGGCTGGCTCATACCTTCACTCCCAAGAACTTCTGGCGCCAGAACAGGGCCTGCTCTTCGTCCATACCTCCGCTGCGGACCTCTTTATCCAGCTCGGCGGCTTGTTCCTGGAGCAGGCGATCACGTGCCACTTTCTCGATGGCCTGGCGCTCTTTCACGCTGAGTGTCCGAGCCTCCATGGTCGCCTTGGCGGCACGGGCCAGGGTGGCCACCTCCTTGATGGTGACCTCATCCTTTTCATGGGCACCCATGGCGGCCTGGTAGGTCAGGGTCGAGATCGCTTCCACCAACAAGGCACCGGTCTTGTCACTGGCATCCTCGCCCAGGGCACCAACAAAGGCCTCGGCCTGTTCGCGATGCTGACGGGCTTTCTCGGTGAGCTGCTCGAAGCCGACCTTGAAACGCCCCAGGGCAGAACGACTGGGCACCTTCTCATTGGGAAAGCGGCTGCGCAGGTCCTCGATCATCTCATCAAGGGTCATTCGATCTTCACGCAACAGCTTCTGCAGGTACGCCTTGACCACGGGCGGGAGCCGACTGACTGACGATTTACCCGCCATGCTATGCCCCCGGTCGCTTGATGCCTGGGCAGCGCGCTCGCCCGGCGGCGATGTCTTGGCCGCGTTCGGTCAACGTGGCTACCAGCACCGGACCGATATCATCCAGGGACACCGCCCCTTGCTCCGACAGCCACTGCAGTTCGGTCCTGACCTGGTCACGGCTGACGCTGTGCCCATAGTTGTCGAGTGCGGTATTGAGCACGGAACTGTTGGCACGATACGCAGGCATTTCCGCCAGCAGTCGAAGGATCACCAGGCGCATGTCCTGGCGTAAGAATTCAGCGTATTGGCTCATGCTTTGTCTCGCAGTAGATAGTCGTTGATGCGGTCCACTGCTCGGGTCAGGCCTTGCATCGCGGTCAGTTCAGCGCGCACCGCTTTCATATCACCGAGTAACTCGGTGATGGAGGCATGGTCCGGCAGGTGCCGAATGCGTTCCTCCAGGGCAACGATGCGAGTGCGCAGCTCCAGCATCTCTTGCGCACTGGCGGCCTGCCGATTGGTCATCCAGGTGTAGATACCGATCACGGTGACCACGACCCATTGCACCGTCTGGAAACCGAAGTCGAGCTCGTTCAGGTTCATCGCAGCCCCCGTTTGCTCAGGTGCTCAGAGGTGGTCTTGCATTCCACGCACAGCTCAACCCCCGGTTCGGCCTGACGGCGTGCCTCGGGGATCGCGTCACCGCACTCTTCACAGCGGTAGGCGGAAGGCCCTGAGCGGCGCTGCAGGCCCGAGGTGTGGGCCTGCAACGCGGCTTCATTGAAATCGTTGTCTTGCGCGAGATCAGCTACATCCATACGCGGTCAGTCCTTACGTTGAAACGCAACGAGCTTGGCTCGGAGATCCAGGGCCCAACGTCCGTAGTCCTGGGCGAAGGCCAGGATGTCTGCGGGGGTGACCCCGCTTTCCAGTAGTTCTTGCGCAGTACCGGGGGCGGGCCAGGTGGCTGCGTCATAGCCGGTGGTGTTGGCGCCTGCGGTGGGGGCAGGCAAAGGGGCGCCTCCGAGGGCAAGGTTGAAGTCGCGCACCCAGCCAGCAGTGAACACGCAGCGAGGGATAGAAGCAGGCTTACCAGCGGGCTCCGGGAGGTAGACGGTAGTGACATTGGGGATTCGCTCCTGGAGCTCTTGGTGGGCGCTGGCGAGCTGCTGCTGAGTTTGCTGCAGTTGCTGGGCGACCTGGTTAACGCGCTCAACCTGTTGCTGGAACTTGGCCAGGTTTGCCTCGGTCAACTCAGCACGCTGGTCCGCACGCTCTTGCCTCAGCCTGGCCAGGGCTTCATTACCTGCAGCACGCTCGCGAGTCGTGGCACCTTCCTCGCCAACCGTGAAGGCAATGAGCACAGTCACCATCCAGGCGAAGGCCGCCAGGATGGGTATGAAGTGACGCAGCGACTCAAACGCGCCCATGGGTATGTCTCCGGAGGTTGCGAGCCTTACGGGCCGCACGGCGAATCGCAGCTACACCGGTCTTGCCCGAACGGCTTATGGATTGCGGACCATGCCAGCTGGCAGCACCTGACTTCGGCAGAATGCTGGGCCACAGGGAAAGCAGATGGGTGAACAAGCGGGCGAGCAGCTTCATCACTCACCCCCTTGCGAAGACTGCACTGGCCCCTGTTTCACCAGACGGGCCATGAAAAGGAGAATGGCCAGCACGCTGTTGGCCAATGCGTAGTTCGCCGGGGAAAGCTGAGCCTCCCACATGGGCAGAATGGTGCCCTGCAGCAGCCCCAGCAGGGCGATGACGATTGCCAGCTGGACGCTGTGGAGCTTCCAGCAGCAGTGGCAGTTGTCGATCAGCTTCATGCCTGCTCCCCGTGGTACGCATCGGGAACGACGCCTGCCAAGTGCAGGCCTTCGTTGATCAACGCCTCGCCGTACCAGCTGCCATCAGGCAGCGGGCCAGCACCGTTCTCGTGGCGGATGATCGCTTCGACCAGGGCACGCATGGTGCGGTAGTCGTAAATGTCGATCCGGCCATCAGGAGACACGCCAACGCGTGTGGCGACCTGACGTATGTATGCTTCGGTGTTGTTCTCGTTGGGCGGTGCCCAGCGGCCGATGACTTGGCGGATAGTGCGCAGGCCGTGCTTGTCCTGGTAAGTGATCAGCGTGCGGGCAATGGCACGGATACCCCATTGCGGGCCCGTGAACTGAACGAAGTCCTTGTCGTTTTGATTGGCAGACATCCCCTGCCAGCGGGTGTCTTTGGCATGGCGAATGTTGCCGGGGTTGAAGTTGCGGATGCCGCGTGGAGAGTTGGGGCGCATGGTGCCTCCTGCTGGTTCGGCGCCGCAGGGTGCGAGCGCCGGAAACGAACACGCCGCCATGATCGGCGGCGTGTAGGCGAGGCGCTTTTAATCGAGGTTAAAGAGTTAGTGGATAGTGTGCTCGCGGAAATCGAACAGTTGCGCGAAAAGCCTTTGCAGAGGTCCAATTTTGGCAAAGTCTTTCTTATCGTGACCCATGGCCCGCATCATTTCGTTATGACAGATCGCGTTCAGCACGTGCAAAACTGGCGGTTCTTGAGCTTCGATGCTCAAACGACCTTCTGTGACCTGTTTCAAGGTCTGTTCATCAGGTTGCCCAAGCATGCGTTTCTCAAGATCAATATACTGGCGAACAAAATCACTGTGAGCCCGGGCGCGAAGAGCACTACCTACGACTAAATTGATCGACGCTAAGGCCGTGACTAATGCAGAAGCTCCTAGAGCCAAGGCCTGATAGTCATCCTTCAAAATGCCATAGATCGCAGTGGAGCCGAAAAACACCGATAGCATGTTAGAGGACTGGTCGAGGCGATCAAAAAAGGCCCGACGGCGCTGATGGTAGCGAATGGAGCGGCGCACTCCGAACAGCATGTCATCCCACTTCTCTGCAAGCTCAGCAACGTCCCCCATTTCCATTTCCATTCCCTCCATTTGGCCTCCGTGGTGGCTTGAGTGTATCCACTACGTAGTCCTTGCGTTTTTCGTCACTGAATTTCTCGTTTGAGGATTTCTCTTGTTGATTACTGCTCCGACCGCGTTCGTCACGCACTTTGTCTTTGGACCCATCTCTCGACATCTGGCTGCCTCCTATCAAATCAAGCCGCTTTTTATTTTACCAAGCCCATCGCCCGATAGAGGCCGCGTGCACCGGTCACTGCATCAGAGTGGGTGTTTCCTTCAATTCGGTTGACCGCATACAAAGACATGATCTCGCTGCAGTCTTGCTTTGCTTTGGCCCCCAGTAAGGCAGCGTTCACCCCCTCGATAATATCCGTTGCTTCTGCGTACTGGCCTTTCTCACGGATTTTTTTGGTGATGAACCAAGCGGTATTGGCAAGCGTCTCTTCATTTTCAAAGTTGCAGACGGTCAGTCCCCGGCTCAATGCAGCTTGAGTCCTAGCGACTTCGGGTGAGTCTTCATTCACATCTTTATCCAAGCTCAGTGTGGTTAGCTTGGTCGCTACGGTGTCTGCATTCGCAGCAACAGAGAGGACAGAAGCCAAAGCAAAAATTAGAAGTCTCAAGTTAAATCTCCCTATATAAAGTGCCGCGTCCGTCAATTTTTCCGATGATGGGGGCCATGCTTCAATGGTCCCTAGCTAAGGGCTGATGGCATCGTCCCTATGAGGTTTCGGCTCTCAACCATGAAGGCTAACGTCGCTTCCGAAGCTCAGTCCTTATCGCGTCGATGGCCGCTCGACTTTCTGCCATAACACGCTCCTCTATGCGTCGAATATGGTTCATCCATAACCCGCACCCGAGAATTGCCGCCATCATGGGGATAACCAACATCCACATTTGTTGAGGGTCGCTGGTTACGAGAACGCCTGTGAGAAGACCTGCAACAATACCCAGTATCAAGACCAGCATGAGTATGCATGGTAGGTTAAACCAGAAGCCCCGAAAACCGCTCCACCACTGTGCGCGCCAATAAGCCAGGGCGTGAGTCAGCTCTTGTCTAGAAGCTAAGTGCAAGGGCCGGCCTTCATCACTGTGGCCTTGCCCTCCCATAGAAATAGAACCGTAGTTATCCCCTTGAATATTGAGCTCCAAGCGGGTGTTACCCCCTCGATTAACAATTTTCTCTCCGGCCACTTGGCCAGTATCGCCATGGAAGTCTTGACGCATGGCTCACTCCTTGGTCTTGCCGACTCCGAAATTGAACGAAACCTCGGCCTCATTAGTAATGGAACCTTCCACTACCTGGCCTACGCTCCCGTGAAACGCTTGCTTCCTTTTTTCCTTCGGCTGCCCCTGTGCCCCAGCAGCCAGCCCGGCCAAGGTCGATGCCTTGACGGCGAGCGGCGCCCGACGGAAAAGAGTCACCAGTTCTTCCTCTTCCTCCGTCAACGCATCAGCGCCGCGCACACCGGTCACGATGTACTGGATGTCTGCCCCTAGCTTGGCGACGGCCGCAAGATAGTCAGCGCCGGGAAAGCGCTCCCCCTTCTCATACTTGAGCTGAGCGAGCTTTTGCACCCCACCAATCGTACCGAATGCCGGCTGGGTAAAGCCGAGGCGCTCGCGCTCTTCTCGCAAGCGCTCTCCGATATGAATTTCCATACCAAATCTCTTGACAGGTATTCTTTTGAATACCATCATTAACCCACACCATCCCACCACGAATGGTCATTTAGTCGGCACCAACAAAGGCGCCATAACCCCTCGAAAGGAGCTTCCCTCATGAAGCTACGTACCCCCGACCTGGTCCGTGCGGAGCTGAAGGCCAAGGGCGTCTCGATCACCCAGTGGGCAATCGCCAACCAGTTCTCCCCAAACCTTGTGTTTGAGGTGCTCGGCGGCCGCAAAAAGTGCGTGCGCGGTCAGGCCCATGAGATTGCCATCAAGCTGGGCTTGAAGGCGGGACAGATCTGCACCGATCCGGCAAATGCGTTGGAAGTTGCATGATGATCATATCCGCCCAAGCATCCAGCTCATCAGCTAGCCGCCGCTTCGCCGCTGCGTCTGCCGCGAAAAAAGTAGGGCTATGCCTCAATGCTCGCCACTCGTTGGCCAAGGCCAACGGGTTTACATCGCAGGATTGTACACAGATACGCAGTATCGCTTCGATCACCGCGCTTTGCGCTTCCACTTGTGCTTGCAAACGTTGCAGGTCATTGCACATCGCTTTCGCCTTTCGAGGGAATTTACCTGATTTCATTGTGCATGGCGCAATGACATTACCAATGGTCAAACCCGCTTTTTGTTTGGAAGGCCCATTCTTGCTGACTTCGGAGGCTTTCCAATGAGCCCTCGCCAGTGGAAACGAGTACAGCCAACCAACCTTCGTGATGCTCTGAAGCTGTGCCAGCAGCATGCCAAAGAGCGCGCCAACTACAGCATCGAACGCATCGCTTCCTTGATGGGCCTGGAAGATCACTGGGCTCTGTACAAGTGGATCGCGAACGGCCGGATGCCCGCCGTGCTGATACCCGCTTATGAGCAAGCCTGCGGCATCAATCTGGTAACCCGTTGGTTGGCCGGCAACGGCGGAAAGCTGCTGATCGATGTGCCATCTGGTCGGAGCACCAATGCGCATGACATCCAGTCGCTACAGGCCGCACTCCATGAGACCACCGGGCAACTGATGGCTTTCTACGCAGACAACGCCGAGGCCAGTGCCGCGCTTGCTTCTATCCAGACCGCCCTTGAGGAACTTGCCTGGCACCGGGGCAACGTACAGCAGCACGCCCATCCACAGCTGGAGCTGGGAGAGCCGTCATGAGCAAAGAGGACAAGTACACATCCGAGCAGGTCCAGCGTGTTTTGCGCGTGATGCTTGCCCTGGCTGGCAATGAGTTTCGCGGAATGACTCTGAAGGAGGTGGCTGCGGCAGCGGAGTGCACGAACGACAACGCACTCCGTGCCCTGGAAAACCTCCGCACCGCAGGGCTGGCAGACCGAAGCCCACATGACCATCACCGCTGGCTGCTCGGCCCTCGGTTGGTACAGGTTTCCTTTGCGTTCGATGAAGCCTTGAGAGCAGCCCAGCACGAGCTGAACGAACGCCGCCAGCGCTACACCCGCATCCCCAACTGATTAAGGAAGACGTACATGGCCCGTAAAACGAGCACCCCGGAGATCAACCCGATGCCCGAGATCAACTCGCAGGCATTCCAGGAAGACGCCAACGCGCTGACGGCCTTGGGTGATATTGCCCAAGGCATGCAAGAGGAGCGAGACCTGGTCAACCAACTGCTTGGCCAAGTTCAGATGGCAGACGCATTCAGCAAATTTTCGCTGACGGTCAGCACTTCTAAACTGGCGTTCGTCAAAGAGAACAAGCTGTATCGGGGCCTGCAGGGAAAACGAACTGCTGACGGTCAGCAGTTCTCCGGCACTTGGGATGATTTCTGTTCTCTCTTGGGACGCTCTCGCCAGCAAGTCGATGAAGACATCTCCAACCTTCGCGCTTTGGGCGAGGAGGCTCTCGATTCCATGTCCCGCATGGGCATCGGATACCGCGAACTCCGTCAGTATCGCCGGCTGCCAGAAGACCAAAAAACGGCTCTGCTTGAAGCGGCCAAAGCCGGTGACAAGGACACCTTCCTTGACCTTGCCGAGGAGCTCATCGCCAAGAACGCCAAGGAAAAGGAGGCGCTGGCCCAGCAACTGGACAACGTGAACGCCGACTATGAGGCGCAGAGCCAGGTACTGGCGGATACGTCCAGCAAGCTCCAGGACACCAAACTGGATCTGGAAAAGGCGCGGCGTCTGGTCAGTGGTCGTACTCCAGACGAGAAGGTCAGCGCTATCCGCGAGGAAGCTACCAAGCTGGCCACCGAAGCTGAGGCCGCCATCGTCTGCAAACTGCACCCAGCAGTTCACTCCCTCGTCCTGCACGCCAATGAGAGTGGCGCCGACCATCGCGCTGTTATCGCGGGCTTGCTCGCCCAGGTTGAACGAGCCGTGTCCTCGATCCGTCACGAGTATGGCATTCCGGCCACGCCTGACGCAGATGCGACCCCCGAATGGATGCGTGAAGACGCTGAACAGCAAGTCGCCAAAGCGCTGGCGGGGGCGTAACCCATGAACGCCGTTGTGACCCAACGTCTCGTAGATCTGGCCCGTGCAGTTGAAGTTGCAGCGCATGGCCAGCGTACCGAGCTATGCCGAGCAGCGGCTGTTGAGCTGGGCCTGTCCCTGCCAACTCTCTATCGCAAACTTCGGGAGGTCTCTGTGACTACCCCTCGCAAGCGTCGAGCGGACGCAGGCCAGACGACACTCAGCCAGGAAGAAGCCTATTTGATCTCGGCTTTGCTCCTGGAGTCGATCCGTGCGAACAACAAACAGCTTTCAACCGTAGAGCGGGCAGTAGAACGACTTCGCAGCAACGGGCTCATTCTGGCCGGTCGTGTAGACGAGCGAACGGGTGAGGTTACCTCGCTATCGATCAGCGCTATTACTCGCGCCTTGCGTGCTTATCGCCTGCACCCTGATCAGCTGCTGCAGCCTGAGCCCGCAGTGTCGTTGGCCAGCCGTCACCCTAACCACGTTTGGCAGATCGACGCCTCTATCTCCACGCAGTTCTACCTGGATGACGATGGCGCCAAGACCATGAGCCAGGCAGAGTTCTACGACGGTAAGCCAGGCAACATGAAGAAGATCGAGCGCAAGCGTCTCTGGCGCTATGTGATCACTGAGCACACCAGCGGCACTATCTATGTGCAGTACGTCCTGGGTGCCGAGTCGGCTGAAAACCTGTGCAACGTGCTGATCTGCTGCATGCAGAAGCGCGGGGAGCATGATCCGTTCCACGGTGTGCCGTTCATCATCATGACGGACCCAGGCGCGGCAATGACTTCCGCGATCTTCCGCAACCTGTGCAAGGCGCTTGGGATTGAGCTGATCATTAACAAGGTTGGCAATGCCCGTGCCAAGGGGCAGGTTGAGCAGGCTCATAACATCGTAGAGCGGGAGTTCGAGTCCGCTCTGAAGCTGCAGAAAGCCGAAACGCTGGAGCAGATCAACGCCTGGGCTGGCCAATGGATGCGCTACCACAATGCTACCGCCATCCACACGCGACACGGCCGCACACGTTATGGCCAGTGGCTCACCATCCAGTCTGACCAACTACGCCTGGCCCCATCGCCTGAGGTGTGCCAGGAGCTAGCGGTAACTACACCTCAAACGCGGAAGGTCAATGACTTCCTGCAAGTGTCCTATCGCGGCGCACAGTTTGATGTGTCGACCGTTCCGCGCATCATGGTTGGCGACACCTTGCTGATTACTCGTAACCCTTGGCGCGACGAGGACAGCGCTCAGGTGGTGCTGTTCGGTGAGGATGGGCGCGAGACGTTCCATGTGGTCGAGCGGATTGGCGTAGACGCCAATGGCTTCAAGGTGACCTCGGCCATGATTGGCGAGAGTTTCAAGTCGCACGCAGAGACTCCGGCCCAACAGGCGCGCAAAGCCATTGAGCAACTGGTTACCGGGACCGGCTCACAGGATGAAGCTGCTGCGGCGCGCAAAACCGGGGTGCTGCCATTCAATGGCCAGATCGACCCGCACAAACACATCACCGATACGGTGCTGCCGGCCTACATGCCACGCCGTGGCACGGCCTCGCCAATCCCTGAGCCAACTGTGGAGATCCTACCGCTCTCGCATGTGGAGGCGGCAAAGCTGCTGCGCGCCCAATTGGGTAATGCGTGGACTGCCGACTCCATGGCCTGGCTCAAATCCAACTACCCCAACGGCGTGCCGGAGGATCAGCTCGACGCCATCGCTCAACAACTGCGGATGCCTGCCCGGCCGGGCCTGCGGATTGTAGGAGGTGTCGCCTGATGCTGAAGCTCAAGGATGTGCTTGCCTCGATCAAAGCCTCGCAGGCCGATCTGGCCCGCGCGGTGGATCTCAGTCAGGCCGCTATCGCGCAACTGATCAACCACAACCAGTGGCCGAAGTCGCTGGACCAAGCTGCTCTGCAGGACCGCATTGAGACGTTCCTGGCACAGCGAGGCGCCAACCTCGTTGCCATCGGTGCAGCATTCGAAGAAATGGAGCCCCGGCGCGCCAACGCCGAGGCCCCAGCATCCCCACCCGAAAACGACCAAGTAAACGAACAGGAGTGCGAGCCCATGCTAATGGCCAAACAGGTACTTACACCAGCAGCCCGTAAACAGTTCGGTCTGTTCCGCGATCCGCTCGATGAGCTGCAGGATGCCGAGGACATGTACGTAAGCCCCGATATCCGGTACGTCCGTGAGTCCATGTACCAGGTCGCACGGCATGATGGGTTCATGGCAGTGATCGCGGAGTCCGGCGCGGGCAAGAGCACGCTGCGCCGTGATCTGCGTAACCGTCTCGAAGCTGAAAACGCGCCTGTGCTGGTGATCGAGCCTTACATCCTTGCGATGGAGGACAACGACACAAAGGGCAAAACCCTGAAAAGTACGCACATCGCGGAAGCGATCATGACTGCGGTGGCCCCCCTGGAGAAAACCAAGTCCTCGCCTGAGGCCCGTTTCGGCCAGATGCATAACGCGCTGAAGACCAGTCATGCCGCTGGTAATCGTCATCTGCTGATCATTGAAGAGGCACACTCGCTGCCAATCCCCACGCTCAAGCAGTTGAAGCGGTTGCGTGAGCTGGAAGTCGGGGGCTTTACCAAGTTGGTTTCGATCATCCTGATTGGCCAGCCCGAGCTGGCGATCAAGCTCAGCCCACGCAATGGCGAAGTGCGGGAGGTCGCGCAACGCATCGAGATTGTGACTGTGCCGCCAATTCCAGCAGACGCTGTCGAACAACACTTGGCTTTCCGGTTCGGTCGGCTTCAAAAGCCGCTGCAGGATGTCATCAGCGATTGTGGTGTCCGGGCCATTGTCGAGCGGCTCAGAACCAGTGGACGGGACAAAACCAGCCAGCTCTATCCACTCGCACTGGGCAACCTGATGAAGGCGGCGATGAATCTGGCCGCGCAGATCGGTGAGCCCGTGGTCACGGCCGACGTTGTGAAGGGGGTGTGACATGGTCACAGTCATCATGGTTACCCACAACCCGCCACCTCTGAGCATCCTGGCAGACGAGTTCCCAGTGAAGCTGTCGGCTTTTAACGAACTGACCCGCGACATGCGCAGCGCCGGTATCGAGATCATCGGTCTGAAGCTCGCTGACAACCAAATCCTGATCAAGCCCGAGAGCGTCGACTTGATGTCGCGCCGCTTCGGCCATGAACTGCGCTCGATGCGCTACTCCAGCGCCGAACGGCTCACGATCTCCACCGTGACGATCCGTGGCGTGGATGTGGTGTGGTACGGCCCGAGAAAGGAGCAGGATCAATGAGCAAGGCCGCTACTCAAGCTCCTCCCGCATCGGGAAGCCTCTCCCAGCTCAGCCACCAGGAACTCTGTGCGCTGGCGGAAGAGGCCATAAGCAAACTGTCCCGCCAGGATGAACAGATCTACCAGTTGAAGGCGTACCAGGTCCAACACAACAACCTGCTGCTAAAGCTGCTGGACCTGTTTATCGCAGGGAACTACGCAAAGATCCACGGTGAGTTGCGGTATCTCGCGGAGAGACTGCAGGACCAGCGCGCCGCAAAGGCTGCACGGAGGAAGCACTGATGACTGATCGGCTTCTTCAGTGTCGCCGCTGTCGTTGGGTGGGGCCCCTGGCTGACCTCCATCGTCGCCCGCACCCAAGCCGGTCCGGGCGTAGCGACACCGTTTGTCCGCGCTGCGGCTGCAAAACCTTTTCCCCTGCTCAGGAGCCAACCCGTGACCAATAACCAACAAACCCAGGCTGTCCTGATCCCGGCTGGCTTCGTGATGAATGCAGCAGGACACCTGGTGCCTGAGCACCAGGTCCGTGAGCATGACAAGCTGCGTGACGGTGTTGCCCGTGACCTGGGCAATGCTGCCGAGCGGATCAGCGCTTTGCTGGCCGACTTCAAGAAACAGGCGCTCGCCGACATCGCGGACCTGATTGCCGTCTCCTCCGAGCGATACGGCGTCCAGCTGGGAGGGCAGAAAGGTAACGTTTCAATCACCACCTATGATGGGCAGTACAAGATCGAACGCGCTTATGCAGATCGTATTGTCTTTACCGAGGAGATCCAGGCCGCCCGCGAACTGATCAACCAGTGCATCAGCGCTTGGTCAGAAGGAGCCAACGACCATTTGCGCGTACTGGTTGACCGCGCATTTCGGGCCAACCGCCAGGGCCAATTGATGGTGAAAGATGTCCTCAGTCTGCTGCGAGTTGAGATCAATGATCCAGCATGGAAGACAGCCATGGATGCGCTGAAAGACTCCATCCAGGTGAACGGCACCGCCGTTTACATCCGCGTCTACAAACGCCAAGGAAACACCGACCAGTACGCTCCTATCAACTTGACCTTGGCGGGGGTATGAAATGGTTGAACAAAGCACCATCAGCATTGACTCCATCATGGAGCAGGTCCAGGTCTTTGCCAGCGCTTGGTCACTGGTCGATGGCCCATTCGATCAGGGCAATGCCTTGGAAAACGCCGAAGAAGCGAAAACCGATTTACGCGAAATGTTAGAGGCCTTCTGCTCGAACACTGACTTGAAGCGTGTGGCCGAAATGCTGGTTACCTGGCATCAGCGGAAGATGGGGAACATTGAACAGGTCCTTTCATCACCAGCCGACACCGAGATTCGACTGGGCGAGACGAACCCCGTTGTGCTGACTGGTGAGAAGCTGCAAGGGTTCCGTATCGGCCTGATCATGGCTCGGTCTTGGTTCGAGAACCTCCCGCTTAAAGTCACTGACAACTCACCTGTCGAGGAGGAGTAGTCATGTCGCAGGCCAACCCCTTCATTCCAGTGGGTCGGGAGTACGGCGCAGTGGATACCGAAAGTCGCCTGCGCGCCCTGGAGAGCTTTGACGTGGGCGAGTGCCGCGCCGCGCTCGCCGTGCCTAACCTGCAGAAGACTGTCGAGAGGAAGTTGCACAGCCGCATCCGCCGGCTGGAGAGGCTCGCAGCCTCTGGGGCGAACGGGCGGGGGACCATCCAGTGAACAATGCATCGTCTAGCCCGGATCGCCTGCGTTTGATCAAGCTTATCCATGTAGCCCGCCGCGAGCTGCGGATGGATGACGACACCTATCGCCTGATGCTGTCGGGTATGAAAGGGCTTGGAGGAGCAGTGTCGTCGGCCAAACTCAGCGTTCCAAACTTGCAGCGCGTTTTGGAAGAGCTGAAGACCAAAGGCTTCAAGGTCCGTCCAAACGGAAAGGAAAAGCGGCCGCCGGCCGCTGATCCCTCATCGCGCAAGATCCGTTCGCTCTGGCTCACCTTGCGCGATCTGGGCGCTCTCAGGGATGCCTCCGAGCAAGCACTGGTGAGTTTCGTACAAGGGAGAACCGGTGCGAAGGCGCTGCAGTGGCTGACGGCTGACCAGGCCAGCCAAGTAATCGAGGAAATGAAGAAGTGGGTCGCTCGCATTGAGCGGGAGGCCAAATGAAGGCGGCAAACCGGAGCCCCGCTGGGGACTTGCTTGACGATCTGGCTGAGCAGGTATCGGCCGCTGCTGCTGAGGCCTTCGGTGTGTCCACCGATGCAGCGAATGCGTTAGGCACTGACGTTGCAATGCGGATGGTCGAGCAGTGGGGCGGTCAGCAGCTGTACATGCCCAAAGGGGTGCGAATCGAGGCCTCGCGCATGCACCATCAGATCTATGAGGAGTGGAGAGGCAACAACCACCGAGAGCTCGCTCGCAAGTACGGGTTCTCGCTTCAGTTCATCTACCGAGTCATAAAGGTGTTGCGTAAGGCTGATCTGGATAGCCGACAACGTGACATGTTCAGCCCGGTCGGTCACGATTGACCGGGCTTCCCTCTATTGCAGAATCCACAACATGATTGGATCTTCTGTCCCACCATTGGCCAGCTCAGCCCGGAGTATCCCAGGGTTTTCTCAGCTGCTCTGTTAGATTTATCTCACTTCCATTCACCTATGCAAGCTGCGCCAGGGCCTGGCGGAAGGCCGGCGGCAGGTTGTCGCCGAAGCGGATGCGGCCGTCGGCCTGGGTGAAGATGCCGGTGCGCTCCAGCCACGCCTCGAATTCCGGCCCGGGCTTCAGCCCCAGGGTCTGGCGCGCGTAGAGCGCGTCGTGGAACGAGGTGGTCTGGTAGTTGAGCATGATGTCGTCCGAGCCGGGGATGCCCATGATGAAGTTGATCCCGGCCACGCCCAGCAGGGTCAGCAGGGTGTCCATGTCGTCCTGGTCGGCTTCGGCGTGGTTGGTGTAGCAGATGTCGCAGCCCATCGGCACGCCCAGCAGCTTGCCGCAGAAATGGTCCTCGAGGCCGGCGCGGATGATCTGCTTGCCGTTGTACAGGTATTCCGGGCCGATGAAACCAACCACGGTGTTGACCAGGAACGGCTTGAAGTGGCGGGCCACGGCGTAGGCGCGGGTCTCGCAGGTCTGCTGGTCGACGCCATGGTGCGCGTTGGACGACAGCGCGCTGCCCTGGCCGGTCTCGAAGTACATCAGGTTCTGCCCGACCTTGCCGCGCTTGAGCGACAGGCCTGCCTCGTAGCCTTCCTGAAGCACGTTGAGGTTGATGCCGAAGCCGGCGTTGGCCGCTTCGGTGCCGGCGATGGACTGGAACACCAGGTCCAGCGGCATGCCACGGTTGATCGCCTCGATCGAGGTGGTGACGTGGGTCAGCACGCAGGATTGGGTGGGAATGTCGTAGCGCTGGATGATCGCATCGAGCATCTCCAGCAGCGCGCAGATCGAGGCGATGCTGTCGGTGGCCGGGTTGATGCCGATCATGGCATCGCCATTGCCGTACAGCAGGCCATCAAGGATGCTTGCGGCGATGCCGGCCGGCTCGTCGGTCGGGTGGTTGGGCTGCAGGCGCGTCGACAGCCGTCCGCGCAGCCCCATGGTGCCGCGAAAGGCGGTGACCACGCGGATTTTCTGCGCCACCAGCACCAAGTCCTGCACGCGCATGATTTTCGAAACCGCCGCCGCCATTTCCGGCGTCAGGCCCGGCGCCAGGGCGCGCAAGCTGTGCTCGTCGGCTTGCTCGCTGAGCAGCCAGTCGCGCAGCCCACCGACGGTCAGATGGCTGACCGCAGCGAAAGCTTGCGGGTCGTGGGTGTCGACGATCAGGCGGGTGACTTCGTCCTGTTCATAGGGAATCAGCGCCTCGTTGAGGAAGTGCTTGAGCGGGATGTTGGCCAGGGCCATCTGCGCCGCCACCCGCTCGCCGTCGTTGCTGGCGGCGACCCCTGCCAGGTAGTCGCCAGAGCGCGCCGGACTGGCCTTGGCCATCACCTCTTTGAGGCTGTCGAAGCGGTAGACCTGGTGGCCCACCGTATGCGTGAAACTTGCCATACAGAATCTCCAGGGCGCCGCAGGCCTGGCCTGCGGCGCAAGTCGGCAATCAGTGCAGGGCCTCTTCGGCCTTCTGGATCGCGGCGAATTCCTCTTCCGGGGTACCGGCCACCAGGTGGTGACGGCTGTAGAAAGCAAAGTAGGCAATTAATACTGCATAGATCACTGCAGCGCCAATCACCACCCTTGGATCGACCAGGAACCCGGCGACCACGGCGATGCAGGCCAGCACCAGGGCAACGCCCGAGGTGAAGATGCCGCCGGGCGTGCGATACGGACGCTCCATTTTCGGGCGGCGGATGCGCAGGGTGATGTGCGCGGCCATCATCAGCACGTAGGACAACGTCGCGCCGAACACCGCCACCAGGATCAGCAGGTCGCCCTGGCCGGTCAGCGACAGGGCGAAGCCGATGATGCCGGGGATCACCAGGGCCAGCACCGGGGCCTTGCTCTTGTTGGTTTCCGACAGCTTGCGCGGCAGGTAGCCGGCACGGGAAAGCGCGAAGATCTGCCGCGAATAGGCGTAGATGATCGAGAAGAAACTAGCGATCAGGCCGGCCAGGCCCACCAGGTTGACGAAGCCGCCCATCCAGGTGGAGCCGCCGTAGGCCTTGGACAGTGCCTCGACCAGCGGGTTGCCCGAGGCCTTGAGGGCTTCGGAGCCGGCGCCGCCGGGGCCGACCACCAGAATCAGCAGGGCGAAGGCCAGCAGCACCAGCATCGCGCCGATCAGGCCGCGGGGCAGATCGCGTTTCGGGTTCTTGGTCTCTTCAGCGGCCAGCGGCACGCCCTCGACCGCGAGGAAGAACCAGATCGCGTAGGGAATCGCCGCCCACACCCCCACATAGCCGAACGGCAGGAAGCTGCTGGCACCGACTGCGTCGGTCTTGGCGATGTCGAACAGGTTGGCTGCATCGAAATGGGGCACCATGCCGATCAGGAACACCGCCAGGGCGATGGCGGCGACGGCGGTGATGATGAACATCAGCTTCAGCGCCTCGCCCACCCCGAAGATATGGATGCCGATGAACACGATGTAGAAGGCCAGGTAGATCATCCAGCCGCCGATGCCGAACAACGACTGGCAGTAGGCGCCGATGAACACGGCGATGGCCGCGGGGGCAATAGCGTACTCGATGAGTATCGCCGTGCCGGTGAGGAACCCGCCCCAGGGACCGAAGGCGCTGCGGGCGAAGCCATAGCCGCCGCCAGCGGTGGGGATCATCGACGACAGTTCGGCCAGGGAGAAGCACATGCACAAATACATGGTGGCCATCAGCAGGGTGGCGAGGAACATGCCGCCCCAGCCGCCCTGGGCCAAGCCGAAGTTCCACCCGGCGTAGTCGCCGGAAATCACGTAGGCCACGCCCAGGCCCACCAGCAGGACCCAGCCGGCGGCGCCTTTTTTCAGTTCACGTTGCTGGAAATAGTCCGATCCGACTTTTTCGAAGTCGACGGAGGAGCTCGCCGGCGCGCTGCCGGAATGATCGCTTGGCATAGGGTTCACCTGTTGTTTTTCTTAGGTTGCCGGAGGGACTGCCGGCCACTGGTGATTCGTTTTGCAGAAAGCGGGCCAATGGGCAGCTGCAAGCCCCAAGCCGCAAGCTTCAAGAAAAAGCAGCCCGCATCCGGCCTGCTTTTTCTTGTCGCTTGAAGCTTGGAACTTGAAGCTGCTCTTGTTAGAAGAAGCCCAGCGGGTTGATGTCGTAGCTCACCAGCAGGTTCTTGGTCTGCTGGTAGTGGTCGAGCATCATCTTGTGGGTTTCGCGGCCGACGCCGGACTTCTTGTAGCCACCGAACGCGGCATGCGCCGGGTACAGGTGGTAGCAGTTGGTCCACACGCGGCCGGCCTTGATACCGCGGCCCATGCGATAGGCGCGGTTGATGTCGCGGGTCCACACGCCGGCACCGAGGCCGAACTCGGTGTCGTTGGCGATGGCCAGGGCCTCGGCTTCGTCCTTGAAGGTGGTGACGCTGACCACCGGGCCGAAGATCTCTTCCTGGAACACACGCATCTTGTTGTTGCCCTTGAGCAGGGTCGGCTGGATGTAGTACCCGCTGGCCAGCGCGCCTTCGAGCTGCTCCACCTTGCCGCCGGTGAGCAGCTCGGCGCCTTCTTCCTGGGCAATCTTCAGGTACGACTGGATCTTCTCGAACTGCTGCTGGGATGCCTGGGCGCCGACCATGGTGTCGGTGTCCAGCGGGTCGCCGCGCTTGATCTGCAGGACCTTCTTCATCACCACTTCCATGAACTGCGGGTAGATCGACTCCTGCACCAGGGCGCGCGACGGGCAGGTGCACACCTCGCCCTGGTTGAAGAACGCCAGCACCATGCCTTCGGCGGCCTTGTCGATGAAGGCAGGCTCGGCCTGCATGATGTCCTCGAAGTAGACGTTGGGCGACTTGCCGCCCAGTTCGACGGTGGACGGGATGATGTTTTCGGCCGCGCATTTCATGATGTGCGCGCCGACCGGGGTGGAGCCGGTGAAGGCGATCTTGGCGATGCGCTTGCTGGTGGCCAGGGCTTCACCGGCCTCGCGGCCATAGCCTTGCACCACGTTGAGCACGCCCTTGGGCAACAGGTCGCCGATCAGCTCCAGCAGCACGGTGATGCCCAGCGGCGTCTGCTCGGCCGGCTTGAGCACCACGCAGTTGCCGGCGGCCAGGGCCGGGGCCAGCTTCCAGGCGGCCATCAGCAGCGGGAAGTTCCACGGGATGATCTGCCCGACCACGCCCAGTGGCTCGTGGATGTGGTAGGCCACGGTGGTTTCGTTGATCTCGGCGGCGCCGCCTTCCTGGGCGCGGATGCAGCCGGCGAAGTAGCGGAAGTGATCGACCGCCAGCGGGATGTCGGCGTTGAGGGTTTCGCGGATCGGCTTGCCGTTGTCCCAGGTCTCGGTGATGGCCAGCAGTTCGAGGTTCTGCTCGATGCGGTCGGCGATGCGCAGCAGGACGTTGGAGCGGTCCTGTACCGAGGTGCGGCCCCAGGCGTCGGCGGCGGCATGGGCGGCGTCGAGGGCCTTTTCGATGTCTTCGGCGCCGGAACGGGGGAATTCGGCGATCGGCTGGCCGTTCACTGGCGAGGTGTTGGTGAAGTACTCACCCTTTACCGGAGGAACGAACTCACCACCGATGTAGTTGCCGTAGCGGCTCTTGAAGGAAACCTTCGCGCCCTCGGTACCGGGATGTGCGTAACGCATGGTGTGTCTCCTGGTCATTGTGATTGTTGCGGAGTTTCCTAGCGTAGAGCAAAGGTCGGGCCAGTGCCTGGAGGGCCTTGTGTATCAATGACTTGGGTCAAGATCGGGCAGTGGCTGGCGCCGCCCTGTGCCAGGGCCGACACGGCCTGGGTGACACTTTGTACCGTTTACGACACAACCTGTGACCACAGGGTCAGTGCAGCATTGCAAAGCGTTGCCGCCTGGAGGATGCTGGCAACACGCTCTATCTGCGGAGAACAACTACAAATGCAGAGCAACCCGTTCAGTCGCCATGCCCAGCAAGTGCTCACGGTCGCCCACGGCCAGGCCAGCGGGCCGGGCAGCGACCCGTCGATCGCCCGCTCCTGGCTGCGCTGCCTCGAGGATTACCACCTCGATCCGGCCCGGGCCCAGGCCCCGGTGGTGCTCGAGCACGGCCGCCTGCTGGAGAGCCGCGAGCGTCTGCACCAGGTTCTGCAGATCGCCGACAACGAGATGAACAGCCTGCACCAGCAGCTCTCCGGCAGCGGTCACGCGGTGCTGCTGACCGACGCCCGCGGGGTGATCCTCAACTGCGTCTGCGCCCCCGGCGAGCGGCGTATTTTCGAGCGCGCCGGGCTGTGGTTGGGCGCCGACTGGAGCGAAGCCCGCGAGGGCACCAACGGCATCGGCACCTGCCTGGTCGAGCGCCAGGCCCTGACCATTCACCGGGACGAACATTTCCGTGGCCGACACACCGGCCTGACCTGCTCGGCCAGCCCGGTATTCGACCCCCATGGCGAGCTGCTGGCGGTGCTCGACGTATCGTCGGCACGGCCGGATGTGTCGCGCCAGAGCCAGTTCCACACCATGGCCCTGGTCAACCTGTCGGCGAAGATGATCGAAAGCTGCTATTTCCTGCGTCATTTCGAGCAGCAGTGGTTGCTGCGCTTCCACCTGCAGGCGGAGTCGGTCGGCCTGTTCAGCGAAGGGTTGCTGGCCTTTGACGGTGACGGGCGGATCTGCGCCGCCAACCAGAGCGCCTTGAACCTGCTGGGCACCATCCGTGGCGGCGTGCTGGGCAAGCCGCTGGACAGGTTCTTCGCCTGCAGCCACGACGAGCTGTTCAGTCGCGCCACGCCCCAGGGCAGCAGCGCCTGGCCGCTGCACACCCGCGATGGCCGCCAGGTGTTCGCCAGCCTGCGTGGCCAGGCCCGTGCGCCGGTGTGGTCGGTGCCGGTGGCCTTGCCCCACGCCAGTGCCCCCGGCATTTGCCTGCTCGACCCAGCCCTGCGCGAGGACTTTCGTCGTGCCGTGCGGGTGTTCGAGCGCGATGTGCCCCTGCTGCTGCGCGGCGAGACCGGCTGCGGCAAGGAGGCCTTCGCCCAGGCCGTGCACCAGGCCAGCTCGCGTCGGCACAAGCCGTTCGTGGCAATCAACTGCGCGTCGATTCCCGAGAGCTTGATCGAAAGCGAGCTGTTCGGCTATCGCGGCGGCAGCTTCACCGGCGCGCGCAAGGAGGGCATGCGCGGCAAGCTGTTGCAGGCCGATGGCGGCACCTTGCTGCTGGACGAGATCGGCGACATGCCGCTGGCGCTGCAGACCCGCCTGTTGCGGGTGCTCGAGGAGCGTCAGGTGGTGCCCATTGGCGGCGAGCCGCAGGCGGTGGATGTGCGGATCGTCAGCGCCACCCACCGTGACCTGCTGGAACGGGTGGCGCAGGGCGGTTTCCGCGAAGACCTCTACTACCGCCTCAATGGCCTGGAAGTCGCCCTGCCGGCGCTGCGCGAGCGCAGCGACAAGGCGCAGTTGCTGGACTTCCTGCTGGCGCAGGAGACCGAGGGCCAGGCCATCGGCCTCGACCCGGCCGCCCGCCAGGCGCTGTTGGACTTCACCTGGCCGGGTAACGTGCGGCAGATGAGGAATGTGCTGCGTACCTTGGTGGCGTTGTGCGAAGGCGCGCACATCGAGTTTTCCGATCTCCCGGCAATTGTTCGCAATAGCGCGGCCTCCGCAGGAGCGGCCTTGTGTCGCGAAAGGGCCGCAGAGCGGCCCCAGGATCCCGAAAACGCCGGGGCTGCTGCGCAGCCCTGTCGCGGCACAAGGCCGCTCCTATACGCCGAGCGCGATGCACTGCTCACCGTACTGGAGGCAAACCGCTGGCACTTGACCCATGTCGCCGAGCAGTTGGGCATCAGCCGCAATACCTTGTATCGAAAACTGCGCAAACACGGCATCGCCAGGGTCGGATGAGCGAAACAGCGAGTGCGATTTCCCTCGCCCTGGGCTACCCTGCCTCGACGTTTTGCGAGGTCGATCATGCACATTCATATTCTCGGTATTTGCGGCACTTTCATGGGTTCGCTGGCCGTGCTGGCCAAGGAGCTGGGCCACCGCGTCACCGGCTCCGACGCCAACGTCTATCCCCCGATGAGCACCCAGCTCGAGGCCCAGGGCATCGAGCTGACCCAGGGCTACGACCCGGCCCAGCTGGAGCCGGCACCTGACCTGGTGGTGATCGGCAACGCCATGTCGCGGGGCAACCCGGCGGTGGAGTACGTGCTGAACAAAGGCCTGCCCTATGTGTCCGGCCCGCAGTGGCTGGCCGACCATGTGCTGCAGGGCCGCTGGGTATTGGCCGTGGCCGGTACCCACGGCAAGACCACCACCAGCAGCATGCTGGCCTGGGTTCTGGAACACGCTGGCATGAGCCCGGGCTTCCTGATCGGCGGCGTGCCGCAGAACTTCTCGGTGTCGGCGCGCCTGGGCGCAACGCCGTTCTTCGTGGTCGAGGCCGACGAATACGACAGCGCCTTCTTCGACAAACGCTCCAAGTTCGTCCACTACCACCCGCGCACCGCGATCCTCAACAACCTGGAGTTCGATCACGCGGATATCTTCCCCGACCTGGCGTCCATCGAGCGGCAGTTCCACCATCTGGTGCGCACCATCCCCAGCGAAGGCCTGGTCATCCACCCGACCACCGAGCAGGCGCTGGAGCGGGTCATCGGCATGGGCTGCTGGACCCCGGTGCAGACCACCGGCGAAGGCGGGCAATGGCAGGCGCGGCTGCTCAGCGCCGACGGCTCGCGTTTCGAGGTGCTGTTCGAAGGTCAGGCGCAGGGTGTGGTGGATTGGGCGTTGACCGGTCAGCACAACGTCGCCAACGCCCTGGCTACCTTGGCCGCCGCCCGTCATGTCGGCGTGGCGCCGGCCATGGGTATCGAAGGCCTGAGCGCGTTCAAGAGCGTCAAGCGGCGCATGGAGAAGGTCGCCGAAGTGCAGGGCGTGACCATCTATGACGACTTCGCTCACCACCCGACCGCCATCGCCACCACCCTCGACGGTCTGCGCAAGCGCGTCGGCGAGGCACCGGTGATTGCGGTGATCGAGCCGCGCTCCAACTCCATGAAGCTCGGTGCCCACCGCGATGGCCTGCCGGAAAGCGTCAACGACGCCGACCAGGTGATCTGGTACGCGCCGCCCAACCTGGGCTGGGACCTGGCGGGCACCGCCGCGCAGTGCAAGGTGCCGAGCGTGGTGGCCGACAGCCTTGAAGCCATCATCGAGCGCATCAAGGGCCAGGCCCGGCCGGGCACCCATGTGGTGATCATGAGCAACGGCGGCTTCGGTGGCCTGCACGGCAAGCTGGCCGAGGCGCTGAAGTGAGCGGGCCGGAACGCATCACCCTGGCCATGACCGGCGCCTCCGGGGCGCAGTATGGCCTGCGTCTGCTCGATTGCCTGGTGCGTGAGGAGCGTGAGGTGCACTTCCTCGTCTCCAAGGCCGCGCAACTGGTGATGGCCACCGAGACCGACGTGCTGCTGCCGGCCAAGCCCCAGGCCATGCAGGCGTTCCTCACCGAGTACACTGGCGCGGCCGACGGACAGATCCGCGTGTACGGCAAGGAAGACTGGATGTCGCCGGTGGCCTCGGGCTCCGGCGCGCCGGCGGCGATGGTGGTGGTGCCCTGTTCCACCGGGACCCTTTCGGCGATCGCCACGGGCGCCTGCAACAACCTGATCGAGCGCGCCGCCGACGTGACCCTCAAGGAGCGTCGGCAATTGATCCTGGTGCCGCGCGAGGCGCCGTTCTCCACCATCCACCTGGAGAACATGCTCAAGCTGTCGCAGATGGGCGCGGTGATCCTGCCGGCGGCACCGGGGTTCTACCACCAGCCGCAGAGCATCGACGACCTGGTCGATTTCGTCGTGGCGCGCATCCTCAATCTGCTGAACATCCCGCAGGACATGCTGCCGCGCTGGGGCGAGCATCACTATGGGGTCGATGATTGAAGCGGGTGCTGGCGGGGCTGGTGATACTGGTCCAGCTCGGCGGCTGCGCCACGGTGCGCACCCTCGACGCCAACAAGCCGGGGGCGCCGGTGGTGTATGCCGGGACGCGCCTGGACCTGTACGTGATCAACGGCGGTTGTTGTCCCCTGGACCGCTTTGGCGCCGAAGCGCCGGCCTATCCGGGGCTGGACCTGCCGGGCAGTGCGTTGCTGGATACCTTGCTGCTGCCGTTGTCGTTGTTGACGGCGGCGGGGGTGGGCTTTAACGCCACCGGTGGTCTTTGATAGCCAAGGGCTGCTCTGCAGCACAATCGCCGGCTTGCCGGCGATTGGCGTGGTTCAGGACTGACTATTTCTTCCCCAGCTTGCGCAGTTCGTCGGACTCAACCACCCGAATCCCATCTTCCTCTTCCAGCGCCAGACGCCACAGCGCCCGAGCCAGGGTGCAGGCCTCGATGCCCCGGTACTTGCCCGGTATCAGGCGGGCGAAGGGCGCTGCCATCCGTTCCCCCAGACGCGGCTCGATCCGCTCGCCCAGCAACAGCGAAGGCCGCACGATGGTCAACTGCGGCCAGTCCTGCTGCTTGAGCGCCTCTTCCATCTCGCCCTTGACCCGGTTGTAGAAGACCGACGATTTCGGATCGGCGCCCAAGGCGCTGATTACCAGCAGGTGGCGGGCGCCCATCTCGCGGGCACGCTTGCTGAAGGCCACGACCATGTCCAGGTCGACGGCGCGGAACGCATTTTCCGAGCCGGCCTGCTTGAGCGTGGTGCCCAGGCAGCAGAAGGCGATATCGACACGGCCGGCCAGTTGCGGGAGAAACACAGCCGGGTCGCCCACCGGGTTTTCCAGGTGCGGGTGCTCGGCCAGGGGGCGGCGGGTCGGTGCCAGAACGCGGCTGATGGTGGGCTCGTTGAGCAGGCGGTCGAGCAGGTGTTCACCCGTCAGACCCGTGGCACCGGCAAGCAGGACATGTTGAGGCGTCAGGTACATGATGTCTCTCCCTCGTTACTACACAGCTTAGTGGGCACCAGGTGTTTTTGCCTGTTGCCCAGAAGCTGGCTGGGCTTCATTGCGCAGGGCTTGCTCGGCCTGTTGGCGGCGCAGGCGCTGCCAGTGGCTGATCACTGCTGGCGGCGCCCAGAGCTGCGGCTCCGAGGCTTCGAAGCCCTCCCTTCGTTCTCTTTCGGCAACGCTTTGACGCGCCAGTTCAAACGCCTGTTTCAAGTCGTCGGTCTGGTTCAGCGCCTGGGCGAACAGGGCGTCGCCGAAATAGGTGAAGTCGGCTTCTTCGGAGCAGCCGAACGACACCCGGTCGGGGCGCGCGGCGGTCATGACCAGGGTGCGGTCGTCCTTGAGCGGAGCGATGTAGCCACCCGAATAGCAGGCCGAGATGACGATTACCTTGTCGCGGTCTTTCAGCGGGGCCAGGGCGCTGGCCAGCTCGTCCGCGGAGAGGTCGGCCAGTTGCAGGCGCGGCTGGTCGAGGACCAGTTGGTGGTCATGGCTGCCATGGCTGGTCAGGTAGATGAACACCAGGTCCTCGGGGCCGCTGCGCTCGGCCAGGGTGCGGGCGGCGCGGGTGAGGTTCTCGCGGGTGGCCATCGGGCGGTCGGCCAGGTGGTCGCGATGGTTGACCAGGGTCACCTGGCCGTGGGCGCCGAAGCGCACCTTGAGCATGTTGCTGACATAGTCGGCTTCGCGCAGGAATACGCTCTGCTGGCCGTCGCCGGCTACCACCAGGCTGTACAGCTGCACCGGCGGCACCGACGCCGGCACCTTGGCCAGGGCATCGGCCAGCAGCTTGCCCTGGTTGAGCAAGGCCAGGTCCAGTGGGTCGGGCAGCAGTTTGCCCTGGGCATCGCGCACGCGCACGCCGTTGACCCAGGTGCCGCTCTCGATCCGTCCGTCCGGGTGGGTCAGCTTGCCGCGACCGTGGTAGGTGTCGTCGGCGAAACCGCCGACGTACTGGCTGCCGTCGGCCAGCTGCAAGGTACCGCTGCCGGCGAAGCGCCAGTCGCGAAAACCTCCCTTGTAGCGGCTGCCGTCGCTGCCCAGCAGTTCGCCCTGGCCGACCAGTGATCCATCCTTGAAGTCGCCGATCCAGACGTCGCCGTCGGCGCTCTCGTAGCGCCCCCGGCCTTCGAGGCGGTTGTCCTTGAATTCGCCGATGTACTGCTCGCCGTCGGCGCTGTCATAGGTGCCGGCGCCTTGCAACTGCCCGTCGATGAAGTGGCCGCTGAACTGGTTGCCGCTGGCGTCGCTGCGCACTCCGGCGCCATTGGGCTTGCCCTTGGCGAACAGCCCCTGGTAGCGGCTGCCGTCGGCCAGTTCGAGTTGGCCGGCGCCTTCGTACTGGTCGTCCTTGAACTGGCCGCGGTAGGTCTGGTCGTTCTGCTTGAGCGTGCCCTCGCCGTCGCGTCGGCCATGCTTGAAGGTGCCTGCATAATGGCTTCCGGGGGTGGTCAGGTCGCCCAGCCCCTGGAACAGGCCTGCACTGAACTGGCCGCGATAGACCTCGCCGTTGCTGCCATGCCATTCGCCTTGGCCATGCCACTGGCCGTCCTTGAAGGTGCCGGCATACCAGCTGCCGTTGGGGTAGTCGATGCGTCCCTCGCCTTGCAGCAGCCCATCGACCACCTGGCCGCGGTAGCGGCCGCCGTCGGGCAACCGGGCGTCCGGAGGCGACAACGGTTCACCTTCGCCGCAGGCGGCAAGCAACAGGATCAAGGTCAGGGGAAGCAGGGGGCGCATGGCGGGTTCCGCGGCAATCGATGCGCCGAGTATGCCGCAGAATGCGCGGGGGCGTGAATCGGGGCCGCGTGGCGGCCCCAGGGGCGTATCAAACGAAGCAGAGCGACAGCGGTTCGGCGATGTAGGCGGGTTTTTCTTCGCCTTCGATCTCGAGGGTGACGGTGGCCTTGAGCAGCCACTGCCCCGGTTTCTTCTCGGTGGCGTCGGTCAGGTCGACCTTCAGTCGCACCTGGCTGTCGACCTTCACCGGTTGAATGAAGCGCACGCTGTCCAGGCCGTAGTTGACCACCATCTTCAGTCCTTCGGGCAGCACGAGGATGTCTTCCATCAGCTTGGGGATCAGCGACAGGGTGAGGAAACCATGGGCGATGGTGGTACCGAACGGCGTTTTCTTCGCCTTTTCGGGATCGACATGGATGAACTGGAAATCGCCAGTGGCCTCTGCGAACAGGTTGATGCGTTGCTGATCGATCTTCAGCCAGGCGGAACGTCCCAGTTCCTTGCCAACGTACTGCGAAAGCTCTGTAACGGGTACATAGGGCATCGCGACATCTCCAGATTGTCATTTGGTACGAGTGTGCAAGATCAGCACGGCGAACCGTTTCAGTCAAGTTGACTGCTTTTCGCCGAATATCGCCTTATAGCCAGTTGCTTAGCGTGCTTATAATGGCCGCCATGCTTTGAGGGAGGTCCATATGCTGTTGCGTGGTTTGACCTGGCTGGTGCTGTTCCAGTTGCTGGGAACGGCGATCAACCACCTGTTGCTGCCCATCCTGCCCGGGCCCATCATCGGCCTGTTGTTGTTGATGGCCTTCCTGATGACCCGTGGCGAGGTTGGCGAGCCGCTCAACGAGGCCGCTGGCAGCCTGTTGCGCTACCTGCCGCTGCTGCTGGTGCCGCCGGCGGTGGGGGTGATGGTCTATGCCAGGGACATCGCCGCCGACTTCTGGGCCATCGTCGGGGCCTTGCTGATCTCCTGCCTGCTGACCCTCGTGTTCGTCGGCGTGCTGATGCAGAAGCTGATCCACCGCCAGGGCAAGCGCGAGGAGCAGCCATGATCCTCGACTGGCACGGCGCACTCGAGGCGGTCATCCATCATCCGTTGTTCGGCATCGGCATCACGTTGGCCGCCTACCAGCTGGTGCTGGCGGGCTACGAGAAGACCCGCTGGATCTTCCTGCAACCGGTGCTGGTGTCGATGCTGGTAGTGATCGGCATCCTCCTGGCCTGCGGCATCGACTACGCCGAATACCGCAAGAGCACCGAGATCATGAACATCCTCCTGGGGCCGGCCACCGTGGCCCTGGCGGTACCGCTCTACCTCAACCTGCGGCGCATTCGGCAGCTGTTCTGGCCGACTTTTACTACGCTGGTAGTCGGAGGCCTGTTCGCCACCGTGGCGTGCCTGGCGCTGGGGTGGTGGTTCGGTGCCGAACACATGATCCTGATGACCATGGCGCCGAAATCGGTCACTTCGCCGATCGCCATGCTGGTGGCCGAGCAGATCGGCGGTGTGGCGGCCTTGGCCGCGGTGTTCGTACTGATCACCGGGGTGATCGGTGCGATCTTCGGCCCGGCGCTGTTGACCCGATGCGGCGTGCTCAGCCCCGAGGCGCGAGGCATGGCGCTAGGGGTGACCGCCCATGCGGTGGGCACTTCGGTGGCCTTGCAGGAAAGTGATGAATGCGGCGCCTTCGCCGCGCTGGCGATGAGCCTGATGGGGGTGGCCACGGCGGTGTTCCTGCCGTTGGCGGTCAGCCTGGTGGCTTGAGGAGTCGAGATGACGTTACCGCTGTTTCCCCTCAATACCGTGCTGTTCCCCGGTTGCCTGCTCGACCTGCAGATCTTCGAGGCGCGCTACCTGGACATGATCGGCCGCTGCATGAAGCAGGGTGCCGGTTTCGGCGTGGTGTGCATCCTTGAAGGCGAGCAGGTGGGCAAGGCACCGCCGGTGGTGGCCTCGCTCGGCTGCGAGGCGCTGATCCGCGATTTCGTGCAGCAGGACAACGGCCTGCTGGGTATTCGCGTCGAGGGCGTGCGGCGGTTTCGTGTCGAGCAGACCGAGGTGCAGAAGGACCAGCTGATGCTCGCCGAGGTGCAATGGCTCGCGGACCTGCCGGACAGTCCATTGGTGGAGCAGGACGACGACCTGCTGGCCTTGCTGCTGGCGTTGGGCGAGCACCCGATGGTCGAGGCGCTGGACATGCCACGCGACGTGGACGGGCGCCAGTCGCTGGGCAACCAGCTGGCGTACCTGCTTCCGTTCATGGAAGAGGACAAGCTCGACCTGCTGGCCATCGATTCGCCACAGCTGAGGCTGGAGGCGATCCAGGCGCTGCTCGAGCGGATCCAGGGCGAGTTGTTCGCCTGAGCTGCCCAAGCCCGCTCCAACACCTCGCGAGTGCATCAGTACTGGTAACGCAACAACGCCTTTGGCAGTGCATGCAGGGCAAAGAACGCCAGCAACGCGACGCAGGCCGGCAGCACCAGCCACCACACCCGTTGCGGCAGCGCCACCAGCGGTTGGCGATGCTGTACCAGGGTCAGGCTCGCCGCGCACACGCAGCACGCCAGCAGTGCCCCGGCCAGGATGTCGGTCGGCCAGTGCGCCCCGAGGTACACCCGCGACAAGGCGATCGCCAGTGCTGGCAGGCAGCCCAGCATGACCCAGGTCAGGCGCATGCGCGGTGGCTGCCCGCGACCGGCCAGTACCGCCAGCACCAGGAAGAAGGCGAAGGACGCCGAGCTGTGGCCGCTGGGCATGCTGTAGCTGGTCAGCGGATCGACCAGCACTTCGGGGCGGGCGCGAGCGAACAGCCATTTCAAGGTGCCATTGGCGGCGGCGGTGCCGATCAGCGTCGCCCCGGCGAATAAGGCATGGCGCCATTGCCGGGCCAGCAGCAGCAGGCCGGTGAGCAGGCCGCCCAGGAAGAACTGGGTGCGGAAGTCGCCCAGGCGGGTGATCAGCACCACGGCGCCGTCGATGACCTGGCTGCGGTGTTCCTGGACCAGGGTCATCACGCCCTGGTCGAACTCGTTCAGGTATGGCCAGCCGATGAACAACGCCGCCACGGCCAGGCCGCTGAGGGCGGCGATCAGGCGGGTGCCATGGCGCTGGTCGCGGATGCTGGTGCTCAGGCTCAGGCCGATCAGTACCGCCAGGGTGCCGACGACGATTCCGGCGTCCAGCCAGAACCCTTCCGGCAGTGGCAGGCGCATGGCCGCGCCGGTGGCCCAGCCCGGCAGCAGGTAGGCCACCGACCAGCCTGCGCCGGCCACCAGGCTCACGGCGATGAAGCGCGGCAGCGGCATGTCGAACATGCCGGCAACCATCGGCAGCATCGGCCGTAGCGGGCCGATGAAGCGGCCGACCAGCAGGCTGGCGATGCCGTAGCGCTGGAAGTACGCCTCGGCGCTGCCGATCCACTGCGGGTGGCTGCGCAGCAGCGGCAGGCGGCGGATGTTCTGGTGGAAGTACTTGCCGATGCCATAGGAGATCGCATCGCCCAGCACGCCGCCGAGGAAGCCCAGCAGCAACGTCTCGCCGAGGCTGAAGGCGCCGCTGCCGGCCAGCACGGCGACGGCGAACAGCAGCACGGTGCCGGGCACGATGATGCCGGCGATGGCCAGGCATTCAACGCAGGCCACGATGAAGATGGCCAGGCCCAGCCACTGCGGGTTGGCGCCAAGCCAGGCGGTCAGGCTGTCCAGCCATTGGCCCATGGTTCAGTTTCCTTGTTCGAGCATGAAGAAGTCTTTCCCTTCGACCTGGCCGCGGCGCAGCGGGTTTCGGGTGCAGAAGCGCGCGTAGTCGGCATCGACGAAGCGGTAGGGCAGGTGTTCATCGCGGCCGTGGGGGATGCCCAGGCGGGTGGTCTGGATCACCCTCGGCACCTGTATGGCGCAGTCCTCGACATACAGGCGCTCGGGGTCGAAGCGCCGGGCGTCCCAGTGCGGCACCTTCAGGCCCATGGCCCGGCACAGCAAGGTCTGGCCGTTGCACAGGCGCTCGGGAGGGCGCAGGTTGCCGCTGGCGTCGGGATTGTTCAGTTGCATCCGGGCCAGGCTGTTGGCGTCGGAGATGGCGTCGGTCCAGGGGTAGGCGGACTTGATCAGCACCGCGTTGCCCGGGCCGTGGGCGCTGAAGTTCAGCGAGTCGCCGCCACGGGCGTAGTACATGTAGATGTGCCCGCCGTCGAGGAACAGCGCCTTGCGCTTCTCGGTGAAGCCCAGGGAGGCGTGGCTGCCCTTGTCGGTCAGGTAGTAGGCCTCGGTCTCGATGATCCGCGCCGCCAGCCAGAGATCGCCGTGGCGATGGCGGATGACCTTGCCCAGCAGCTCGCGGGCGAGGGTCTGGGCATCGCGGTCGAAGAAGCTGTCGGGCAAGGCCCGGGCCGGGCAGGGGGCTGGAGCGGACATACGCACGGTTCGTGGCTGTGAAGGCGGCGATGATAGCAATGAATGGCTTAATCGAGGCTGAATCAGATTGACGCCATGGCAGGGCATTTCCGCTTCCGCCATCGGGCTGGATGCCCCAAAGGGCGTGGGCGCCGGCTTTCTCCTTGCTGGGGTTGGGGTGTTTTTCGATACGGGTGGTTACATCTTTCCTACACATTCCTTCCAGCATTTTCTACCATCCGCCACCCGCCGCTGGGCGTACCCGAGCGCTCCAGTTATAATCAGCCGATTTCCCCTTTGCCAAGACATCGAGCCCATGACCGAGTCCGTTCTTGACTACATGACCCGCCTGGGTCGCGCCGCCCGTGAGGCCTCGCGGGTGATCGGCCGTGCCAGCACCGCGCAGAAGAACCGCGCCCTGCAGGCCGCCGCCGACGCCCTCGACGCGGCCCGCGACGCGCTCACCGCAGCCAACGAACAGGACTTGGCCAACGGTCGCAAGAACGGCCTGGAGCCGGCGCTGCTCGACCGCCTGGCACTCACCCCCGCACGCATCGACGGCATGATCACCGGCCTGCGCCAGGTGGCCAGCCTGCCGGACCCGGTCGGCGCCATCCGCGACATGAGCTACCGTCCGTCGGGCATCCAGGTCGGCAAGATGCGCGTGCCGCTGGGTGTGATCGGCATCATCTACGAGTCGCGCCCCAACGTGACCATCGACGCCGCCAGCCTGTGCCTGAAGTCGGGCAACGCCACCATCCTGCGTGGCGGCTCCGAGGCCATCCACTCCAACCGCGCCATCGCCACCTGCATCCAGCGTGGCCTGGCCGAGGCCGGCCTGCCGCCGGCCGTGGTGCAGGTGGTCGAGACCACCGACCGTGAGGCCGTGGGCGCGCTGATCAGCATGCCGGAGTTCGTCGACGTGATCGTCCCGCGCGGCGGTCGTGGCCTGATCGAGCGCATCAGTCGCGATGCCCGGGTGCCAGTGATCAAGCACCTGGACGGCATCTGCCATGTCTTCGTCGATGCCCACGCCGATCTGGACAAGGCCTGGCGCGTGGCTTTCAACGCCAAGACCTACCGCTACGGCATCTGCGGCGCCATGGAAACCCTGCTGGTTGACCAGGCCGTGGCTGAGCGCTTCCTGCCGGAAATGGCCCGCCGCTTTCACGACAAGGGCGTCGAGCTGCGCGGCTGCGAGCGCACCCGGGCGATCATCGACGCCAAGCCGGCCAGCGAAGACGACTGGCACACCGAATACCTCGACGCGATCCTGTCGATCCGCGTTGTCGACGGTCTGGAGCAGGCCATCGAGCACATCAACCACTACGGTTCGCACCACACCGACTCGATCATCACCGAGCACCAGGGGCAGTCCCGGCGTTTCATCGCCGAGGTCGACTCGGCATCGGTCATGCTCAACACCCCGACCTGCTTCGCCGACGGCTTCGAGTACGGCCTGGGCGCGGAGATCGGCATCTCCACCGACAAGCTGCACGCCCGCGGCCCGGTCGGCCTGGAAGGCCTGACCTGCGAGAAGTACGTGGTGATCGGTGACGGCCAGCTGCGCGGCCAGGAGTCGTGCTGAGTTGAGCAACGCGGTGGCAGTCCGGCGTATCGGCATTCTCGGCGGGACCTTCGACCCGGTGCATATCGGCCACCTGCGCAGCGCGCTGGAAGTGGCCGAGTTCATGCGCCTCGACGAACTGCGCCTGCTGCCCAACGCCCGCCCGCCGCACCGCGACACGCCGCAGGTGTCGGCCCAGGACCGCCTGGCCATGGTGCGTAGTGCCGTGCAGGGCGTCGAGCGCCTGAGCGTGGATGACCGCGAGCTGGCCCGCGACAAGCCGTCGTACACCATCGACACCCTTGAATCGATCCGTGCGCAGCTGCACGCGCACGACCAGTTGTTCCTGGTGCTGGGTTGGGACGCGTTCTGCGGCCTGCCCAGCTGGCATCGCTGGGAAGAACTGCTGCAACACTGTCACATCCTGGTGCTGCAACGCCCGGATGCCGATGTCGAACCCCCCGACGCGCTGCGCAACTTGCTGGCGGCGCGCTCGGAGAGCGATCCCACCGCCATGTCCGGCCCGGCGGGGCACATTTCGTTCGTCTGGCAGACCCCGCTCGCGGTGTCCGCCACACAGATCCGACAGCTGCTGGCCAGCGGCAAGTCGGCGCGGTTCCTGGTGCCGGACGCAGTACTGGCCTATATCGAGGCACACGACCTGTATCGTGTGTCCAACTGACGGCGCCCGCTGGCGCCTCAATCAATGAGTTGAACGAGTTTTATATGACCAAGCAGAAAATTTACGGCGAAGAACTGGTCGCAGTGACCAAGGCCGCGCTGGAAGACGTCAAGGCCCAGGACATCCAGGTCATCGACGTGCGCGAAAAGCACAGCCTGACCGACTACATGATCATTGCCACCGGTACCTCCAACCGCCAGATCAACGCCATGGCGGAAAAGGTCCGTGAGGCGGTCAAGGCCAAGGGCGCTCAACCGCTGGGCGAAGAAGGCAAGGGCGACAGTGATTGGGTGCTGCTGGACCTCAACGACGTCATCGTCCACATGATGACCGCCGCTGCCCGCCAGTTCTACGACCTGGAGCGCCTGTGGCAGGGTGCCGAGCAAAGCCGTGCCGCCGATGGCAAGCACCACAGCCCGGAACACGCCCACGAGTATTCCGAGAAGCTCAAGGACCGGGAATAAGGAAGCGCCGTGCGTCTGCGTCTGATCGCGGTCGGCTCGCGCATGCCCAAGTGGGTCGAGGAAGGCTGGCATGAGTATGCCAAGCGCCTGCCCCCGGAGCTTGCGCTGGAGCTGGTGGAAATCCCGCTGAACACCCGCGGCAAGAATGCCGATGTCGCCCGCCTGATCCGTCAGGAGGGCGAGGCGATGCTGAGCAAGGTGCAGCCTGGGGAGCGCATCGTCACCCTCGAGGTCCATGGCAAGCCCTGGAGCACCGAGCAACTGGCGGGCGAGCTGGACCGTTGGCGCCTGGATGCGCGCACGGTCAACCTGATGGTGGGCGGCCCGGAGGGGCTGGCGCCGGAGGTGTGCGCGCGCAGCGAACAGCGCTGGTCGCTGTCGCCGCTGACGTTGCCGCACCCATTGGTAAGGATACTCATCGGCGAGCAGATCTACCGCGCCTGGACCGTGTTGTCCGGGCATCCCTACCACAAATGAACCTGTAAGCCTGTCCGATGCCGCAGCAGATTCGCCTCAAGGACCACGAGAAAGACGCCCGCCTGGTGCGCAACCGCGTTGTCGTGGGCGCCGTGGCGGTGGTGCTGCTCGTCTGCGTGCTGATCGCCCGGCTGTATTACCTGCAGGTCATCCAGTACGACTATCACTCGACGCTGTCGGAGAACAACCGGGTGCATGTGCAGCCGATTCCGCCGACCCGAGGGCTGATTTTCGACCGTAACGGTGTGGTGGTGGCGGACAACCGCCCCAGCTTCAGCCTGGTGATGACCCGCGAGCGCGCCGGCAATGCCGGCAAATGGCAAGACGTGCTGGATGTGATCGTCGAAGTGCTCGAACTCACCCCCGACGACCGTGCCCTGTTCGAGAAGCGCATGAAACAGGGGCGTCGGCCATTCGAGCCGGTGCCGATCCTGTTCGAGTTGAACGAGGAGCAGATTGCCCGCATCGCGGTCAACCAGTTCCGCTTGCCCGGCGTGGAAGTGGCGGCGCAACTGGTTCGCCATTATCCCCAGGGTGCGCATTTCGCCCATTCGGTGGGCTATGTCGGACGGATCAACGAGAAGGAACTCAAGACCCTTGACCCGGTGAACTACAGCGGCACCCACCACATCGGCAAGACCGGCATCGAACGCTTCTACGAAGACGAGTTGCATGGCCAGGTGGGCTACGAGGAAGTCGAGACCAACGCCCGTGGCCGCGTGCTGCGAGTGCTCAAGCGCACCGACCCGAAGCCTGGCAAGGACATCGTGCTGAGTCTGGACATCAAGCTGCAGGAGGCTGCCGAGCAGGCTCTGGGCGGGCGCCGTGGCGCCATCGTCGCCCTCGATCCGCGCACCGGCGAAGTGCTGGCCATGGTCAGCCAGCCGAGCTTCGACCCCAACCTGTTCGTCACCGGCATCGGCTTCAAGGCTTACGCCGAACTACGCGATTCGATCGACCGGCCACTGTTCAACCGCGTGCTGCGCGGCCTCTACCCGCCAGGCTCGACCATCAAGCCGGCGGTGGCGATCGCCGGTCTGGACAGCGGCGTGGTGACGGCGGGCAGCCGGGTGTTCGACCCGGGCTACTACCAACTGCCCAACTACGATCACAAATACCGCAACTGGAACCGCACCGGCGATGGCTGGGTCGATCTGGATGTGGCGATCATGCGATCAAACGACACGTACTTCTACGATCTTGCACACAAGATGGGGATCGATCGGTTGTCCAGCTACATGAACAAGTTCGGTATCGGGCAGAAGGTCGCCCTGGACATGTTCGAGGAGTCGCCCGGGTTGATGCCTTCCCGTGAATGGAAGCGCGCCACCCGCCGCCAAGCCTGGTTCCCCGGCGAAACCCTGATCCTCGGCATCGGCCAGGGCTATATGCAGACCACGCCGCTGCAGTTGGCCCAGGCCACCGCGCTGATTGCCAACAAAGGCGTGTGGAACCGTCCACACCTGGCCAAGACCATCGAAGGCCAGCCCCCAGTGGACGAGAACCCCATGGAAAACATCGTCCTGCGCGACAAGTCGGACTGGGCCAGGGTCACTCACGGCATGGAGCAGGTGATGCACGGCGCCCGCGGCACCGCTCGCAAGGCCGCCATTGGTTCGCAGTACCGCATCGCCGGCAAGAGCGGTACCGCTCAGGTGGTGGCGATCAAGCAGGGGGAGAAGTACGACCGCAACAAACTCCAGGAACGCCACCGCGACCATGCGCTGTTCGTCGCCTTTGCCCCGGCCGACGATCCGCGGATCGTGGTCTCGGTGATGGTCGAGAACGGCGAGTCCGGCTCCGGCGTCGCCGCCCCCGTGGTGCGCCAGGTCATGGATGCCTGGCTGCTTGACGAGAACGGCCGGCTCAAGCCCGAGTTCGCCCCTGCCACAGTCGCCCAGGAATCGGCCCAGTGAAGAACAACTTCGACCGCATGCTCTCCAGCGAGGACGTGATGCGCAGGCGCGCCAGCTTCCTGCAGCGCATTCATATCGACGGCCCCTTGCTGCTCATCCTGCTGACGCTCGCCGCTGGCAGCCTGTTCGTGCTGTATTCGGCCAGCGGCAAGAACTGGGACCTGTTGATGAAGCAGGCCAGCTCGTTCGGCATCGGCCTGGTGTCGATGTTCATCATCGCCCAGCTCGAGCCGCGCTTCATGGCGCGCTGGGTGCCGCTGGCCTACCTGGCCGGGGTGTTCCTGCTGGTCGTGGTGGACGTCATGGGCCACAACGCCATGGGCGCGACGCGCTGGATCAACATTCCCGGGGTGATCCGCTTCCAGCCCTCGGAATTCATGAAGATCATCATGCCGGCGACCATCGCCTGGTACCTGTCCAAGCGCACCTTGCCGCCTCACCTCAAGCATGTGGCGATCAGCCTGGTCCTGATTGGCGTGCCGTTCATCCTCATCGTGCGCCAGCCGGACCTGGGCACGGCGCTGTTGATCCTCGCCTCCGGCGCTTTCGTGCTGTTCATGGGCGGGCTGCGCTGGCGCTGGATCGTCAGCGTGATCGCTGCGGCGGTGCCGGTGGCGGTGGCGATGTGGTTCTTCGTCATGCACGACTACCAGAAGCAGCGCGTACTGACCTTTCTCGACCCGGAAAGCGACCCGCTGGGCACCGGCTGGAACATCATCCAGTCCAAGGCGGCGATCGGTTCGGGCGGGGTGTTTGGCAAGGGCTGGCTGCTGGGCACCCAGTCGCACCTGGACTTCCTGCCGGAAAGCCACACCGACTTCATCATCGCCGTGCTCGGCGAGGAGTTCGGCCTGGTCGGCATCTGTCTGCTGCTGCTGATCTACATCCTGCTGATTGGCCGCGGGCTGATGATCACGGCCCAGGCCCAGACCCTGTTCGGCAAGCTGCTCGCGGGCAGCCTGACCATGACCTTCTTTGTTTATGTGTTCGTCAATATCGGTATGGTCAGCGGCCTCCTGCCCGTGGTGGGCGTGCCGCTGCCCTTCATCAGCTATGGCGGAACTTCGTTGGTGACGCTGCTGTCAGCGTTTGGCGTTCTCATGTCGATCCATACGCACCGCAAGTGGATTGCACAGGTTTGAAAAAGGTGAAGAATTTCATGCAAGCAGTGCGTGGCTGGGCTGCCCGCCTGGCGCCGTGGTTCGGCGCGATGGGGCTGTTCGGCGCAATCCAGCAGGCCAATGCCGGCGACTACGATGGCTCGCCGCAGGTGGCCGAGTTCGTTGGCGAGATGACCCGCGACTACGGCTTTGCCGGGGAGCAGCTGATGGGCGTGTTCCGCGAGGTGCAACGCAAGCAGGCGATCCTCGACGCGATTTCGCGGCCGGCCGAGCGCGTCAAACCGTGGAAGGAGTACCGCCCGATGTTCATCACCGACGCGCGCATCGCCCGCGGTGTGGACTTCTGGCGCCAGCACGAAGCCGTGCTGGCCCGCGCCGAGCAGGAATACGGTGTGCCGGCGCAATACATCGTCGCGATCATCGGCGTGGAGACCTTCTTCGGCCGCAACACCGGCAACTACCGGGTCATCGATGCCCTGTCCACGCTCGGTTTCGACTACCCGCCGCGGGCCGAATTCTTCCGCAAGGAGCTACGCGAGTTCCTCCTGCTGGCCCGCGAGGAACAGCTCGATCCGCTTACGCTCAAGGGTTCCTACGCCGGCGCCATGGGCCTGCCGCAGTTCATGCCGAGTAGCTTCCGCGCCTATGCCGTGGACTTCGACGGCGACGGCCACATCAATATCTGGAACAACCCGGACGATGCCATCGGCAGTGTCGCCAGCTACTTCAAGCGCCACGGCTGGGTGCCCGGGGAGCCTGTGGTCAGCCGCGCCGACGTGGCCGGCGCGCGGGCCGACGAAGGCCTGACCACCGGCATCGAGCCGACCAGGACTGTCGCGCAGTTGCGGGCGCTGGGCTGGTCGGGTCATGATGCGTTGCGCGATGATCTGCCGGTCACCGCCTTCCGCCTGGAAGGCGCGGATGGCCCCGAGTACTGGATGGGCCTGAAAAACTTCTACGCGATCACTCGCTACAACCGCAGCGTGATGTATGCCATGGCGGTGCATCAGCTTTCGGAACAGCTGGTTCTGGCACGGGGCGTCAAGTAAATGCGCGAACTCTTCACCGTCAATACCGCAAAACTGCTCACCTGCGTCGCCGTCGGCCTGGTACTGGCCAGTTGCTCGTCGAGCCGGCCCTCCACCCCGCAGAGCGGCAACACCGTGCGTGCGCAGCCGGGCCTGGATATCAACCGCGCGCACAAGGACGGCGCGCCTTGGTGGGATGTGGACGTGAACAAGATCCCCGACGCCACGCCGACCGTGCATACCGGCAACTACAAGGCCAACCCCTACACGGTGCTGGGCAAGACCTACTACCCGATGCAGGACTCGCGCAACTACCGCGCCGAGGGTACTGCCTCCTGGTACGGCACCAAGTTCCATGGGCAGAACACCGCCAACGGTGAGCTGTACGACCTGTATGGCATGAGCGCGGCGCACAAGACCCTGCCGCTGCCTGCCTACGTGCGGGTGACCAACCTGGCCAACGGCCGTAGCGTGATCCTGCGGGTCAATGACCGTGGCCCGTTCTACTCCGACCGCATCATCGACCTGTCCTACGCCGCGGCCAAGAAGCTCGGCTATGCCGAGATCGGCACTGCCCATGTACGCGTCGAAGGCATCGATCCGCAGCAATGGTGGGCCCAGCGTGGCCAGCAGCCGCCGATGGTGCTCAAGGAGCCGCAGGTGGCCCAGGCCCAGCCGCTTCCTGCCAGCACCGGTCGGGTCGAGCAGTGGACCCCGCCGCCGCAACAGCACGCGGCGCCGGTGGTGCCGGTGCAGGTGGGTGGCAACAACGTGCCGAACGCCAGCGGTGGCAGCATCCTGCAAGTGGGCGCGTTTGCCAATCCGGATGCTGCCGAGTTGCTGCGCTCGAAGCTGAGCACCATGGTCAGCGCACCGGTGTTCATCAGCTCGGTGGTGCGCAACCAGCAGACCTTGCACCGGGTGCGCCTGGGGCCGATCAACAGCCAGGGTGAGATCCAGCAGGCGCAGGACAGCATTCGCCTGGCCAATCTCGGCCAGGCCAAGGTCGTCACTGATTGAGACCAATCGCGGGGCAAGCCCGCTCCCACGTTCCGCCTTGCAGATGGCGTGGGAGCGGGCTTGCCCCGCGATGAATCGACACGCCGACCTGTCGGTTTGTTCATGAATTGCCGGGCAATGACATGTACAATGCCCGCTTTTGCCCGCAGCGGCATTACGTCGCACTGTCGGGCCAGGCCATCGGCCATAAAACTAGACTGACGGGGCGCTGGGCAAACGAACTTGCCCACGGAACATCAGACCATTAGCGATTTACGAGAGACGGATGAACATCACCAACCTTGCCAAACGACTTTGCCTGCCCGTTCTGCTGATGATCATGCCCGCTGCGTTCGCAGCGGAGCAGATGATGCCGGCACCACCGCAACTGGCCGCCAAGTCCTATGTACTGATGGACGCGTCCAGCGGCAACGTGCTGGTCGAGAACAACGGTGACGAACGCCTGCCGCCGGCCAGCCTGACCAAGCTGATGACCGCCTACATCGCCACCCTCGACATCCGTCGCGGTCAGATCGGCGAGAACGACCCGGTGACCGTCAGCGAGAACGCCTGGCGTACCGGCGGTTCGCGCATGTTCATCAAGGTCGGCAGCCAGGTGACCGTCAGCGACCTGCTGCACGGCATCATCATCCAGTCTGGCAACGATGCCTCGGTCGCCCTGTCCGAGCACATCGCCGGCAGCGAAGACGCCTTCGCCGACATGATGAACAAGACCGCCGCCGACCTGGGCATGGCCAACAGCCACTTCATGAACCCGACCGGCCTGCCGAACCCGGACCACTACTCCTCGGCCCACGACATGGCCCTGCTGGCGCGCGCGATCATCAACGAAGATCCGGCGCACTACGCCATCTACTCGCAGAAAGAGTTCTTCTGGAACAACATCAAGCAGCCTAACCGCAACCTGCTGCTGTGGCGCGACAAGACCGTCGATGGCCTGAAGACTGGCCACACCGACGAAGCCGGCTACTGCATGGTCGCCTCGGCCGTGCGTGACGGCCAGCGCCTGATCGCCGTGGTGTTCGGCACCAACAGCGAGCAGTCCCGCGCCGCCGAGACCCAGAAGCTGCTGACCTACGGTTTCCGCTTCTTCGAAACCCAGACCTTCTACCAGAAAGGTACCGAGCTGACCCAGGCCCAGGTATGGAAAGGCGCGACCAATCAGGTGAAAGCCGGCCTGGCCAACGACCTGACCATGACCATGCCTAAAGGCCAATTGAAACGCCTCCAGGCTTCGATGACCATGAATCCGCAACTGACCGCTCCAATCGCCAAAGGTGACGTGATCGGCAAAGTGGAAGTCAAACTGGACGAGAAAGTGGTTCACAGCGCTGACCTCATCGCCCTCGACGGCGTGGAGGAAGCTGGTTTCTTCGGCCGTATGTGGGATAGCATCCGCCTGTTCTTCTACGGTTTGTTCAACTGATACGTGACCTGCACGCCCCCGTGAACCAGGCGGGGGCGATGTTGCTGCCACGGCTTACGAGGCCGTTTCCGCCATGAGCGAAGAAGACGTCAAGTCGCACAAGATCGAATTCCCCTGCGAGGACTACCCGATCAAGGTGATCGGCGACACCGTTGTCGGTTTCCGCGACACCGTGATCGAGATCCTCAGCAAGCACGCCAAGGTCGACCTGTCGACCCTGGCCGAGCGCCAGAGCAAGGAAGGCAAGTACACTACGGTACAACTGCATATCGTTGCCGAGAGCGAGAACCAGCTGCACGACATCAACAGTGCCCTGCGTGCCACCGGCATCGTGAAAATGGTGCTGTGATGTCCGGTGTGCTCGGTATTCGCGATCTTGGCCTGCAGCCCTATGAACCGGTGCTGGAGGCCATGCGCCGCTTTACCGAGCAACGCGGCCCGGACAGTCAGGACGAAGTCTGGCTGGTCGAGCACCCGCCGGTATTCACCCAGGGCCAGGCCGGCAAGGCCGAGCACCTGCTGATCCCGGGGGAAATCCCGGTGGTGCAGACTGACCGCGGCGGCCAGGTCACCTACCACGGCCCCGGCCAACTGGTGGCCTACCTGCTGTTGGATGTGCGGCGCCTGAGCATCGGCGTGCGCGAGCTGGTCAGCCGCATCGAGCAGACGCTCATCGACCTGCTCGCCAGCTACGGTGTGCAGGCCGCGGCCAAGCCCGATGCCCCGGGCGTCTACGTCGATGGCGCGAAGATCGCGTCCCTTGGCCTTCGAATTCGCAACGGTCGTTCCTTCCACGGCCTTGCCCTGAACGTGGACATGGACCTTGCGCCATTCCGCCGAATCAACCCCTGTGGGTATGCGGGGCTGGCCATGACCCAGCTGCGTGACCTGGCAGGCCCGATCGAACTCGACGAGGTCAGGACGAGGCTGCGCGGACAGCTGGTCAGGCACCTCGACTATGCTGAGCAGACGACCCTCACGGGCGGAATCGACTGATTATGACAACTGTGCAAGAAGCCGTGCCGAACCTGATCCCCACGCAAGACGTGACTCCGCGCCCTGCGCCCAAAAAAGTCGAGGCCGGCGTGAAATTGCGCGGCGCCGAGAAGGTGGCGCGCATCCCGGTGAAAATCATCCCCACCGAAGAGCTGCCGAAAAAGCCCGACTGGATTCGCGTACGCATCCCGGTTTCGCCGGAGGTCGACCGCATCAAGCAACTGCTGCGCAAGCACAAGCTGCACAGCGTGTGCGAAGAGGCCTCCTGCCCGAACCTGGGCGAGTGCTTCTCCGGCGGCACCGCGACCTTCATGATCATGGGCGACATCTGCACCCGCCGCTGCCCGTTCTGCGACGTTGGCCACGGCCGTCCGAAGCCCCTGGACCTGGACGAGCCGAAGAACCTGGCCATCGCCATCGCCGACTTGCGTCTGAAGTACGTGGTGATCACCTCGGTGGACCGCGACGACCTGCGTGACGGCGGTGCCCAGCACTTCGCCGACTGCATCCGCGAAATCCGTGCGCTGTCGCCGGGCGTCCAGCTGGAAACCCTGGTACCGGACTACCGTGGGCGCATGGACGTGGCGCTGGAAATCACCGCGCAGACCCCGCCGGACGTGTTCAACCACAACCTCGAGACCGTGCCGCGCCTGTACAAGGCCGCGCGTCCTGGCTCGGACTACGACTGGTCGCTGGACCTGCTGCAGAAGTTCAAGCAGATGGTCCCGCACGTGCCGACCAAGTCCGGCCTGATGCTGGGCCTGGGCGAGACCGACGACGAGGTGATCGAGGTCATGCACCGGATGCGCGAGCACGACATCGACATGCTGACCCTCGGCCAGTACCTGCAGCCGTCGCGCAACCACCTGCCGGTACAGCGCTTCGTGCACCCGGACACCTTCGCCTGGTTCGCCGAGGAAGGTTACAAGATGGGCTTCAAGAACGTCGCCTCCGGCCCGCTGGTGCGCTCGTCGTACCACGCCGATCAGCAGGCCCACGAAGCCAAGATCAAGCTCTGAACCGGGCTTGAGCGGGACATGCCGATGCGCGCCGGAAGGCGGCATCGGCATTTTTGTTTTTGAGCGATCTGTTTCAAGCGACAAGCTGCAAGGAGTGGCGCGATGAACTGCCTGGAAACTGCTGAATACCTGTTGCCCAAGGCCTTGCCTGACAACGCCTGCTTCGCCATCGTCGCACCGGCTGGGCCGGCGCGGCTGGATACCGACAAGGCCCGTCAATGGTTCGAAGAGCGTGGTCAGCAATGCCGCATCTACCCTGGAGTGCTGCAGGCGGACGGTTACCTTGCCGGCGGCGACGAGCAGCGCCTGCGCGACCTGCACGATGCGTTCAGTGCCCCGGATATCGACGCCATCCTGTGCATGCGCGGCGGTTACGGCAGCATGCGCCTGCTGGACCGCATCGACTTCGAACTGATCCGTCGCCATCCCAAGCCGTTGGTAGGTTACAGCGACATCACCGCCCTGCATTCGGCGCTCAACCGACATGCCGGGATGCTGGCCTTCCATGGCGCCATGCTCAATGCCGACCTGCTGGGGGGCAAGCTTGAGCCGACCGTCAGCTCACTGTTCGGGCAATTGCGGGGGCGTCTGGGGGCGGGCGATGCTATTGGCCATCCTGTCGAGTTCCCGCTCACCAGCGTGGTGCCCGGGGCTGCCAGCGGGCGTCTGGTGGGTGGCAACCTGTCGCTGCTCGGTGCCACGCTGGGGACGCTGGCGCAAGTCGATACCCAGGACAGCATCCTGTTTATCGAGGACGTCAACGAGCCGCTCTACCGTGTCGACCGGCTACTGACCCAGCTGCGCCTGGCCGGCAAGCTGGAAGGGGTGCGAGGAGTGCTGGTGGGGGACTTTGCCGGGATCACGGTGGCGGCGTTGACGCCGCTGCTGTTGGATATCTTCGGTCCGCTCGGGGTGCCGGTGCTGGCCGGGTGGCGCAGTGGGCACTGTGATCCGAATGTGTGCTTGCCGTTGGGTGCAAAAGTGCGGCTGGATGCCGAAGAGCAGAGTCTGGTGCTGTTGCAGGATCTGTTCAGGGGTTGAGATCGCTTGGGCTGCTTGGCAGCCCAATTCGGTCTGTACCGCGAATGGGGCGCAGAGCGCCCCCGCGTTCCTCTAGCGACGCAGGCTATCTAGCAGCTTGTGCGTCGGATACCCATCCGCTGGCCAACCCTGCGCCTGCTGGGCAGTGCGGATCGCCTTGCGGGTATTGGCGCCGATGATCCCATCCGGATTGCCTGCTTCATGCCCCTTGGCATTGAGCAAGGTCTGCAGCTCGATTCGTTCGCTGCGGCTCAATGGCAGGTCTTCTTTCGGCCAGCTGCCGGCAATGAACCCCCACCCGTAGAAGCGATCTCCCAGCAGGCTGACCGCCAGCGCGTAGGACGACGAATTGTTGTACTTGAGGATGGCGCGGAAGTTGTCCAGCACCAGGAACGCCGGCCCACGGGCGCCCGCAGGCAGCAGCAGGGCGGCGGACAGCTGGCTGCTGCCGGCGGGCAGCGTGGTACCGGCAGGCAGTTTCACGCCCAGCTGCAGCCATTCGCTGACACTCTTGCGCTGGCTGCCATCGGCCAGCCAGTAGTCGAAGCCGGCGGGCACCTGCACTTCGAAGCCCCAAGGCTGGCCACGCTTCCAGCCGGACGCCTGCAGGTAGTGCGCGGTGGATGCCAGGGCGTCGGCGGTGCTGTTCCAGATGTCGCGGCGGCCGTCACCGTCGAAGTCCACCGCGTGGGTAAGATAGGTGGTCGGGATGAACTGGGTCTGACCCATGGCGCCGGCCCAGGAGCCGCGCATCGCGTCGGGCTGGATGTCGCCGTTCTGCAGGATCTGCAGGGCGGCGATCAGCTGGTCCTGGGCGAACTGTGGGCGGCGGCCCTCATAGGCCAGGGTGGCCAGTGAGCGGATCACCGACTTGCTGCCCTGGAACTGGCCGAAGTTGCTTTCCATGCCCCATACCGAGACCAGGACCTGGCGATCGACACCGTAGCGCTGCTCGATGCGGGCCAGCAGCTCGGCATTTTGCTCGAGCAGTTTCTTGCCGTTGCGCACGCGCAGTGGCGACAGGGCGCCGTCCAGGTATTCCCAGACCGGGCGGGTGAACTCGGGCTGGCTGCGGTCGGCCTTGATCACGTCCATGTCCGGGGTGACGCCGAGGAAGGCGCGGTCGAACAGGTTGGCACTGATACCGGCCTGCAGGGCTTGCTGGCGGAAGCCGGCCTGCCATTGGGCGAAGGTCTGCAGGGGCTGGATTTCACTGCTTGCCTCGGGCGCGGTGCCGGGCAGGGTGACGACGGGAGCGGGCTGGGCGGGCGCCAGCGGCAGGGCGTCGGCGGCGGTGGGTTTCTCGGCGCAGGCGACGAGCAGGATGAAGCTTGTGGCCGCGATCAGCTGGCGGGGTTGCCAGCGGAGAGTGAGACGAGAGGGCATGCACGGATCCAGAATTGCAGGTCAGGTGCCGACCATACCATGCCTGCGCATTTCATGCCTTTCATGCCGCCATAAAGCAGGAAGCCTCCCAATCTCTCGATTGGAAGGCTTCGCGGCGGTAGCTGCCTTTGCCTTTTTCCGGCCGTTCCTGGCGGCAGCGGAACAGCGGTTGGGCGACGATGGACTTGGCCTTGTTGGGGCCGTGCTTTTTCGGCTTCTTGCTCATGGCGGGTTCCCGGTCTGGGTGGATGGCGGGCGCACTTTAGGCCTGTCGCGCTACGTGAGCCAATTGATTGTGTTTATGGCGGCGGACTGCCCGCGATGCGCTTTATTCGGCAGGCAGTGCCAAGCGCTGTCCGGCCATGAGCAGGGACAAGCGAGCCAGGCTGGTCCACGGCGAGCCCTCGGCCTGTCCCTTGATCTGCGCATCGATACGCTGGGCATCCTGCAGCAGCATGGCCCAGCGCTGCGCGGAGAGGCGCTGCAAGGCCTTGCTCACCAACGGACGACGTTTGTCCCACACCGGCGGGCGGGCCTGGCTGAATGCCTTGTCCAGCGGTACGCCCTGGCTGAACTGCTGTGCAAGCCCCGCCAGCAGGCGCAGCTCGCGGGCCAGGGCCCAGAGAATCACCGGCGGCTCCACGCCTTCGCCGCGCAACCCTTCGAGCATGCGCAAGGCATGGGCCGCCTCGCCGTTGAGAATGGCGTCAACCAGACCGAAGACATCAAAACGGGCACTGTCGGCGACGGCGGCCTGGACGGTCTCCACGGTGATCTGGTTGCCTTCGGCCAGCAGCTTGAGCTTTTCGATCTCCTGGGCGGCCGCCAGCAGGTTGCCCTCGACCCGAGCGGCAATCAGGTCGACAGCATCACGCTGGGCTGACAGGCCGGCCTGTGACAGGCGCTGGTTGATCCACTGCGGTAACTGCTGGGCGTCCACCGGCCAGATCTGTATGAACTGACAGTGCGCGCCTTCGATCAGCGCCTTGCCCCACTTGGTCTTCTGCGCGCTGCCGTCGAGCTTGGGCAGGCTGATCAGCAGCAGTGTGTCTTCGGCCGGATTGGCGCAGTATTCCATTAGCGCGGCGGCGCCCTTGTCGCCGGGCTTGCCCGAGGGCAGGCGCAGTTCCAGCAATCGGCGCTGGGCAAAGAGCGACAGGCTGGCGCCGGCCAGCAGCAGGTTGCCCCAGTCGAAATTGGCGTCGGCGCTGAACACCTGGCGTTCGTCATAGCCCTGCTGGCGCGCGGCGCTGCGGATGGCGTCGGCGGCTTCCTGGCACAGCAGCGGATCGTCGCCGCTGACAATATAGACAGGTGCCAACGGGCCTTGCAGGTGTTTGTTGAGTTGGGCGGGCGCGAGCTTCATGGGGAGAGGCGGGGCACCTCAGGTGCCCCGTTCAGGCTCAGGGAGCCGGGACTTCCAGTGGCGATTGCTGAGGTGTCTCGTCCTGGATACGCTGGGCTTCCTGCAGGGCGCGTGCCTCGGCTTTGGCGCGCTCGTCAGCCTTGCGCTGAAGGTCGTCCAGACGTGCCGGGGTAAGCTGCTGCAGGCGAACCATCATGCCCTGCACCAGGTCGCGACGCATTTCCTGGCGGACCTGCGCTGCCTCCTGGCCTGAGCCGTTGATGTTGTTGCCGTCATACACGTAGTACTTTTGCACTTGCAGCTTGTCTTCCAGCAGCACGGTGTCGTTCTGGCCTTCGACCACATAGTTCAGCACGGTGGTCAGCTCGTATTCGGCCGAGCGGTTACCGCCCGTGTAGGTCGCAGCGCGCTGGGTCTCCTGCTCATTGGTAAGCACGAGCTTGTATGGTGCACCGGCGTAGACCTTCACGCCGCTGTTCTGCAGCGTGCGGCGCAGTTGGGTGACGGTTTCGCCATAGGCGTTGCGTGCGCTGAGGTCCAGTTCCTTGATGGTCAGCTCGGTGGTGCCTGTGCCGCGCAGCTGGAAACCGCAGGCGCTGAGCAGGACAGCCAGGCCCATTACCAGCAGATTGCGTTTGATCATGTGTGTAGCTCCCTCGTGGACCGATTACGCCCGCCTGCAGGGTGTGCAGGCGGGCGTTGCCATCAGTTGGCGACGATGTTGACCAGTTTGCCCGGTACGACGATGACCTTGCGGATGGTCAGGCCGTCGGTGAAGCGCAGGACGTTCTCGTTGCTGCGGGCGGCGGCTTCGATGTCCTCGCGGCTGGCGGCGGCCGGCATTTCGACCTGGCCACGCAGCTTGCCGTTGACCTGCACCACCAGGGTCACGGTGTCCTGCACCAGGGCGCTTTCGTCGACGGTCGGCCAGGCCGCGTCGATCGCCGCCTGATCATGGCCCAGCGCCTTCCACAGCTCGTGGGAGATGTGCGGGGTGATCGGTGCCAGCAGCAGGGTGACGGCCTCGAGGCCTTCGTGCAGCAGCGCGCGGTCCTGGGCGGTGGCCTGTGGGGCCTTTTCCAGCACGTTCATCACGGTCATCACCTGGGCGATGGCGGTATTGAACTTGTGGTACTGGCCCACGTCGGTGCTGGCTTGCTTGATGGCGGCGTGGATGGCGCGGCGGATGACCTTCTGCTCGTCGCTCAGGGCGGCGATGTCCAGCGGGCCCGGCAGGCCCTGGGCCACATGGGCCTGGGCCAGGCGCCAGACGCGGCGCAGGAAGCGGCTGGCACCCTCGACGCCGGAGTCGGACCACTCCAGGCTCATGTCGGGCGGCGAGGCGAACATCATGAACAGGCGGCAGGTATCGGCGCCGTACTGCTCGATCATCGATTGCGGGTCGACGCCGTTGTTCTTCGACTTCGACATCTTCTCGGTGCCGCCGATTTCCACCGGCAGGCCGTCGGTCTTCAGGCGCGCGCCGATGATCTTGGCCTTGGCGTCACGCTCGACCTCGACGTCGGCCGGGTTGAACCAGTCCTTGCCACCGTTGCTGGCGACACGGTAGTAGGTTTCGGCGACGACCATGCCCTGGGTCAGCAGGTTCTTGAACGGCTCGTTGGAGGTCACCAGGCCTTCGTCGCGCATCAGCTTGTGGAAGAAGCGCGCGTACAGCAGGTGCAGGATTGCGTGTTCGATACCGCCGATATACTGGTCCACCGGCAGCCAGTGGTTGGCGGCTTTGGGGTCGACCAGGCCCTTGTCGTAGTTCGGCGAGGCGTAGCGGGCGAAGTACCAGGACGACTCCACGAAGGTGTCCATGGTGTCGGTTTCGCGCTTGGCCGCGGTGCCGCATTTCGGGCAGGTGCACTCATAGAATTCGGGCATACGCGCCAGCGGCGAGCCGGCGCCGTCTGGGACAACGTTTTCCGGCAGGGTGACGGGCAGCTGGTCTTCCGGCACAGGTACGTCGCCGCAGGACGGGCAGTGGATGATCGGGATCGGGCAGCCCCAGTAGCGCTGGCGGCTGATGCCCCAGTCGCGCAGGCGGAACTGGGTGCGCGACTTGCCCAGGTCCTTGCGGATCAGCGCGGCCTCGATGGCGTCGAAGGCGCCCTGGAAGTCCAGGCCGTCGAACTCGCCGGAGTTGATCAGCTGGCCATGCTCGCCGTAGGCGGCCAGCCACTCGCTGCCGACTTCGTCGCCGACGCTGGTGCGCACCACTGCCTTGACCGGCAGGTTGTACTTGTGGGCGAACTCGAAGTCGCGCTCGTCATGGGCCGGCACGGCCATGACCGCGCCGTCGCCGTAGTGCATCAATACGTAGTTGGCGACCCACACCGGCAGTTTTTCGCCGGTCAGCGGGTGCTCGACGAACAGGGAAGTGGCCATGCCTTTCTTCTCCTGCGTGGCCATGTCGGCCTCGGCGACGCTGCCGCTCTTGCACTCGTCGATGAACGCCTGCAGCGCCGGGTTGCCCTGGGCGGCCTGGGTGGCCAGCGGGTGTTCGGCGGCGACGGCCACGTAGGTCGCGCCCATCAGGGTGTCCGGGCGGGTGGTGAAGACCTTCAGGGTGCCCGGGTGACCGATGCTGGCCTGGTCGTACGGGAACTGCACCTCCATGCCGCGGGACTTGCCGATCCAGTTGCGCTGCATGGTCTTGACCTGCTCGGGCCAGCCCGGCAGCTCATCGAGGCTTTCCAGCAACTCGTCGGCGTAGTCGGTGATGCGGAAGTAGTACATCGGGATTTCGCGCTTCTCGATCAGCGCGCCCGAACGCCAACCACGGCCGTCGATGACCTGCTCGTTGGCCAGTACGGTCTGGTCCGCCGGGTCCCAGTTCACGGTGCCGTTCTTGCGGTAGATGATGCCCTTCTCGAACAGGCGGGTGAACAGCCACTGCTCCCAGCGGTAGTAGTCCGGCTTGCAGGTGGTGACTTCACGCGACCAGTCGATGGCCAGACCCAGGCTCTTGAGCTGGGTCTTCATGTAGTCGATGTTCTCGTAGGTCCACTTGGCCGGGGCGACGTTGTTCTTCATCGCGGCGTTTTCCGCCGGCATGCCGAAAGCGTCCCAGCCCATCGGTTGCAGGACGTTCTTGCCCAGCATGCGCTGGTAGCGGGCGATCACGTCACCGATGGTGTAGTTGCGCACGTGGCCCATGTGTAGCTTGCCGCTCGGGTACGGGAACATCGATAGGCAGTAGTACGTGTCTTTGCCTGGCTGTTCGGTGACAGCGAACGATTGTTGCTCGTCCCAGGCATTCTGGGCGGCGGCTTCTACATCACGGGGCGTGTATTGTTCGTGCATGGCTACTTTGTATTGAGAGGAATAAGAGACATGTTCCAGGCAGCTCGACCTCGCTGCGTCCGGCACTCCGGTATCTTATGAGAGTGAACGCCGTAGCATACATGAGCGCCGCGCGTCGTGGGAAACCCTGATTGCATTGCCCGTCGCCCGGGCCGTTGGTCGCGGCGCCCGGTCGCTTTTGCGAGTGACGCTAAGCTCATCTGTGGGGGGAGATATTCTTACCTTCAATGAGGTGAACGGATGGGAGAGTCGCAACTAACCGCAAACAAGCCGGAGCTATATGAACGCCTGATCGACCGCCTTGGCCTGGCACTGGAAGTGGCCAGGACCTCGGTGCGATTGCGCGACGAGATGCCTGCCGAACTGGAGTTGCGTGGCCTGAGTCATGCCGAGTTCGAGGTCATCAAGGCCTATCTGGAAACCCTTCCGGAGAGCCGTTTTGCCAGTGCCGGTGCCTACCCGCAACCGGAGCCTTCCTCGGCCAGGATCGTCTGGCTCAAGGACCGCAAGCGCTCCGGCGCTCCAGCCAGCTCCAGGACGTTGCCGTTCCGATAGCCGTTCAGGGTTGCAGGCGCGGATCGACGCGCCGGTTTTACGCAATGCATGCATCGATCGGCGCCGGTTGCCCTTGAGGCCCGGTGCCGATCCTCTTAGGCTGCACGCCTTCCATGGAGGTGTGTGATGCCGCTGCGCTTTTTCATCAAACAATGGCTGATGCCGCCCGGCATCCTGTTCCTGCTGTTGCTGGCTGCCTGGTGGTGGCGCCGTCGCCGTCCGCGTCTGGCGGCGGCCTGTTTTGCCCTGGGCTTGGGGGGCTTGTGGTTGATGAGCCTGCCGTTGACTGTCGAGCAGGTTGCCCGGGCTCTTGAAACAGAGCCAGCGTTGAGGGCCGATGAATGGTCGAGTCTGGCGACCAGGGCCGATGCCATCGTGATCCTGGGGGCCGGGCGCGAGCGCGGTGATCCAGCGTGGGAAGGCACCGACCAGCCGACCTACATCGCGCTGGAGCGCATGCGCTATGCCGCCCAGCTGGCCAAGGCCTCGAGGTTGCCGGTGCTGACCAGCGGTGGCTTGCACTATGGCACGCCGCCCAGTGAAGCTCAGCTGATGGCTGACCGGCTGCTGGCCGACTTTGCTGTGAAGGTCACCTGGAAGGAGGAGGCTAGCCGCACCACTTGGGAAAACGCCGAGTTCAGCGCCAAGGTGTTGCAGCCACTGGGCATCAGGCGCGTGGTGGTGGTGACCCAGGCCTGGCACATGCAGCGTTCGCGCTGGAGCTTCGAGCGGGCCGGGTTCGAGGTGGTGTCGGCGCCGGTGGGCTTCCTCGGGCGCGATCATGCGCGACCGTTCGCCGGGTTGCTGCCGGAAAGCCGGGCCATGTGGCAGAGCGGGCAGTTGCTGAACGAGGCGGTGGGGTTGCTGGGGTATCGGTTGTTCTACTGATGTCCAGCGTACACACCCTCTGAGCGGCGTTGTGTCGCGAAAGGGCCGCAAGGCGGCCCCAGGATCTCATTGTCGACGCAAAGACCGCTGGGGCTGCTTCGCAGCCCTTTCGCGACACAAGGCCGCTCCTACAGGGGGGTGTCGATCAGACTGTCTTGGCAATCCGCCCGGCCAGCAGCGCCCAACCCAGCAATAGCACGCAGACGATCGCCAGCGGCCACGAGCGCCATTGCAGGTAGGGCGTCAGCTGTTGCATCGGCACCACTTCGCCGTACAGCACGCCCCGCTGGAACTGCGGGATTTGCGCGGTGATCCTGCCGAACGGGTCGATCAGTGCCGTCACGCCGTTGTTGGTGGCGCGGATCATCCAGCGACCGGCCTCCAAGGCACGCATCTGGGCCATCTGTAGGTGCTGCAGCGGGCCGATCGATGTACCGAACCAGGTGTCGTTGCTGATGGTCAGCAACAGGTCGCTGCGTGCGGCAAGGCTGGCGGCGAACTCGGGATAGACCACTTCGTAGCAGATGTACGGGGCGACCTGGTAACCCTTGGCCTGCAGCAGGGGCTGGTCCTCGGGGCCGCGGGCGAAGTCCGACATCGGCAGGTTGAAGAACTCGATCAGGCCGCGCAGCATGTCCTGCAGTGGCACGTACTCACCGAACGGCACCAGCTTCTGCTTGAGGTAGGTGCCGTCGCCTTCGCCGGTCACGGTGACGCCGTTGAAGTAGCGGCGCTGATGGTGGACCATCTGCCGCACCGGTACCCCGGTGATCAGCGCCGAGTGCCGTTCGGCGGCAAAGCTGCCCATCATGTCGATGTAGCCCTGGGCCTGGTCCTTGAGCACCGGCACGGCGGTTTCCGGCCAGACCAGCAGGTCGACGGGTTTCGAGCTGAAGCTCATGTCGCGGTACAGCGCCAGTTGCGCATTGATGTGTGCCGGGTCCCATTTCAAGTCTTGCTCGACATTGCCCTGCAGGGCGGCGACCTTCAGCGGATCGCCCACCGGCTCGGTCCAGGCATGGTCCTTGAGGGCCAGGCCGAGGATCCACGGCGCCACCAGCAACACCGCGCCGACCGCCAGGAACGAACGGCGTTCACGCAGGCGGTACAGGTTGCACAGCAAGGCGGCGCTCAAGGCCAGGACGAAGGACACCAGCCAGACGCCGCCCAACGGGGCGAGGCCGGCGAGTGGACCGTCGAGCTGGCTGTAGCCAGCGTACAGCCAGGGAAAGCCGGTGAGGAACCAGCCACGGAAGGCCTCCTGCAGCAACCACAGGGCGGCGAAGCACAGGGCATCGGCCAGTGGCGCCTCGTCGCGGCGCAGCCAGCGCGCCCAGAGCCAGGCGGGCAAGGCAAAGAAGAACGCCAGGCAGGCGAAGAACGCCAGCAGCAGGGCGATCGCCAGCAGTGGCGAGGCGCCCCCGTAGGTGTTCATGCTGACGTAGATCCACCAGGTGCCGGCGCCGTAGAGGCCGAAGCCGAAGCACCAGCCACGGCCCAAGGCCTGGCGCGGCGTCAGTTCGCGCAGGCCGGCGTAGAACAGGGCGATGGAGAGGATGGCCAGTGGCCAGACGTCGAACGGTGCCAGGGCCAGCAGGGTGGAAGCGCCGGCCGCCATGGCCAGCAGGTTACCGGGCCAGCCGGGGCGGGTGATCCAGCGCATTTTCGTCCTTAACGGTTGATCGGGGTCAGGCGCAGCAGGTGTACCCGCCGGCTGTCTGCGTTGAGAATACGGAAGCGGTAGCCGCCGATCTCGGTGGTTTCATTGCGCTTGGGCAGATGGCCGAAAGCGCTCATCACCAAACCGCCGACGGTGTCGAACTCGTCATCGGAGAATTCGCTGTCGAAGAACCCGTTGAAGTTCTCGATCGGCGTCAGCGCCTTGACCAGGAAGTCGCCGCTGGGCAGCGGCTTGATGTAGCTGTCTTCCTCGACATCGTGCTCGTCCTCGATATCACCGACGATCTGCTCGAGCACGTCCTCGATGGTCACCAGGCCCGCCACGCCGCCGTACTCGTCGATGACGATGGCCATGTGGTTGTGGTTGGCGCGGAACTCGCGCAGCAGCACGTTCAGACGCTTGGACTCGGGCACGAAGGTGGCCGGGCGCAGCAGGTCCTTGATGTTGAAGCTGTCGCCGTTCTCCTTGAGGATCAGCGGCAGCAGGTCCTTGGCGAGCAGGATGCCGAGCACATCGTCATGGCTCTCGCCGATCACCGGGTAGCGCGAGTGCGCGGCGTCGATCACCGCCGGCAGGAACTCGCGCGGCGACTGGCTGGCCTTGATGCTGATCATCTGCGAGCGCGGCACCATGATGTCGCGCACCTGCAGGTCGGCGACCTGAATGGCGCCTTCGACGATGGTCAGCGCTTCGCTGTCGAGCAGCTTGTTCTGATGGGCTTCGCGCAGCAGCTCGAGGAGCTCCTGGCGGTTTTTCGGCTCATGGGCAAAAGCCTGGGTCAGTTTACCCAGCCAGGACTTCTGCCCGTTGCTCGATCGGTCTTCGCTCATGGCGGTTACTCGTGATCCTTGCAGTATCAGTGTGTGATTGTTTCGGTTTCGTCGTCGGCGTAAGGGTCCGGATGACCCAGTTCCGCCAGCAATTGCCGTTCCAACGCTTCCATTTCCTCGGCTTCATCCTCTTCGATGTGGTCGTAGCCGAGCAGGTGCAGGCAGCCGTGGATGACCAGGTGCGCCCAGTGCGCCTCCAGGGACTTGCCCTGTTCGGCGGCCTCGCGCTCGACCACCGGCACGCAGATCACCAGGTCGCCCAGCAGCGGGATGTCGAGCAGCTCGTCGGGCACGTCGGCGGGGAAGGACAGCACGTTGGTTGCGTAGTCCTTGTGCCGATAGGTGTGGTTCAGCTCGCGGCCTTCGGCTTCGTCGACCAGGCGAATGGTCATTTCCGAGTCGGCGCTGCGCTGGCGCAGGGCAAGTTCGCACCAGCGGCGCAAGGCGGCGTCATCGGGGGTAGCGGCGTCCGTGGCCCGTTGCAGGTCGAGTTCAAGCATCTTTGCCGGGTGCCTCGGGCTTGGCCTGACGGGCGTCGAAGCGGTCGTAGGCTTCGACGATACGCTGCACCAACGGGTGGCGTACCACGTCCTTGGGCTGGAAATGGGTGAAGCTGATACCCGGGACGTCCTTGAGCACCTCGATCACATGGGCCAGACCCGACTTGGTGCCGCGGGGCAGGTCGACCTGGGTGATGTCGCCGGTGATCACCGCGGTCGAGCCGAAGCCGATGCGGGTGAGGAACATCTTCATCTGCTCGAGGGTAGTGTTCTGGCTCTCGTCGAGGATGATGAAGCTGTTGTTCAGGGTACGGCCGCGCATGTAGGCCAATGGCGCGATCTCGATCACCTGGCGCTCGATGAGCTTGGCCACGTGCTCGAAGCCGAGCATTTCGTAGAGCGCGTCGTAGAGAGGGCGCAGGTACGGGTCGATCTTCTGGGCGAGATCGCCGGGCAGGAAGCCGAGCTTTTCGCCGGCCTCGACCGCCGGGCGCACCAGCAGGATGCGGCGCACCTGTTCGCGCTCCAGCGCATCGACCGCGCAGGCCACGGCCAGGTAGGTCTTGCCGGTACCGGCCGGGCCAATGCCGAAGTTGATGTCGTTGGCCAGGATCTCTTTGACGTAGCGTTGCTGGTTGACGCCGCGCGGACGGATGTTGCCCTTGCGCGTGCGCAGCGAAACGCTGACTTCGTTGACCGCCGGGTTCTCGAGGGTCTCGACCGTCGACTCCTGGAGATAGAGATGGACCGTTTCCGGCGACAGGTCGGTGGCCTTGGCCTCGCGATAGAGGCGGCGCAGCAACTGTTCGGCGGCGAAGGTGGTCTTGGGTTCGCCAATCAGTTCGAATTGATTGCCGCGGTTGCGGATCTCGATGGCCAGGCGTTGTTCGATCAGGCGCAGGTGCTCGTCGAACTGGCCGCACAGGTTGGCGAAACGATGGGCCTCGAAGGGTTCGAGGATGAAACGATGGGGTTGTATGGGTGCGTTCAAGGTCGTTTTTAGCCGCTCGACGGCAATGAATGTGAACTCAAGAATAACCCTTGAGTGGCAGTGGCGAAAGCACTGAAACGATCAAGGGTCGGTGCGACGCTTCCGATCCGCGTGCCGATCATGGCAGGGCAAGTTGACGAAACGGTGATGCCGGTGGGCCGTGCAGGGGCCGGGGCGGCTCAGGGCAGGGGCGAGAAAGGCGTGCGACCTTCGGCGTTCTGCAGTTCCAGCAGGTATTTGCGGAAGATCTGGCCGAGCACCTGGGTGGCGTGCTCGAGCTCGTCGCGGGGCATCTGCTCGGTAACTTCGTCGGCCATGTCCAGGGCGTCTTCGGCGCCGTTGACCGCGGCGATCTTGAGCAGGATGTAGGCCTGCACGTTATTGGCCTTGACCCCTTCGCCATGGAAGAACATCGAGCCCAGGCGGTACTGGGCCTGGCCCTGGCCCTGCAGCGAGGCCTTTTCGAACCACTTGAGCGCCTTGTCGAGATGGCGCGGCGTGCCGCTGTAGTAGAACTCGCCCAGCTCGTACTGCGCTTCGGCATCCCCGGATTCCGCCGTCTGCTCGCAGGCCTTCAGGGCGTTCTGCAGGTCTTCGGGTGCGGTATCGAGCGTGCAGCGGCCCGTCGTTGGAATCAGCAACGAGTTTCCGCCCTCCGCCAAGGTCAGCAGAGGCTGAAGAAGCAACAGGCAGCCCAGGGTCAGGGCGCGGCCGGTGCGGTTCATGGGGATCGACTTACCTCTGCAAAGCTACGGCCAATGTCTCTGGTGGCACATTATGGGATAAGCAGCGCCTACCTTACAAAGTTTTACTCAGATTTCTACTGGGTTGAGGGAGCCAACTGATTGCGCATGGGGATTTATTGATGGTACTGACCTTTGCGGGAGCGGCAAGGCAGCTCCCACAAAGGGGGGCAGCTATTTACTTCAGGGCAGCGAAGGCCTTTTCGGCGGCGTCCAGGGTGATCTGCAGTTCCTTGTCGCCATGGGCGATGGAGGTGAAGCCCGCCTCGAAGGCGCTTGGCGCCAGGTACACGCCGCCGTCGAGCATCAGGTGGAAGAAACGCTTGAAACGCTCGGCATCGCTTGCCATCACGTCGTCGAAGGTGACGATGTCGTCGGCACCGCTGAAGTACAGGCCGAACATGGCGCCCGCCTGGGTGGTGACGAATGGGATGCCGGCGGCATCGGCGCGTTGTTGCAGGCCATCGAGCATGCGGCTGGTGAAGGCGCTCAGCTCGTCATGGAAGCCCGGGCGGCTGATCAGCTTCAGGGTGGTCAGGCCCGCGGCCATCGCCAGCGGGTTGCCCGACAGGGTGCCGGCCTGGTAGACCGGACCCAGCGGGGCGATGCAACCCATGATTTCACGCTTGCCGCCGAAGCAGCCGACCGGCATGCCGCCGCCGACGATCTTGCCGAAGGTCGACAGGTCCGGGGTGATGCCGTAGTGGCCCTGGGCGCCACCCAGCGACACACGGAAGCCGGTCATCACTTCATCGAAGATCAGTACCACGCCATGCTGGTCGCACAGCGTACGCAGGCCTTCGAGGAAGCCCGGCGCCGGGGGGACGCAGTTCATGTTGCCGGCCACGGGCTCGACGATGATGCAGGCGACGCTCTGGCCGACGTCGGCCAGGGTCTTCTCGACGGCGGCGATGTCGTTGAACGGCAGGGTCAGGGTGTGCTTGGCGAAGTCCGCCGGCACCCCGGCCGAGCTTGGCACGCCTTGGGTCAGCAGGCCGGAACCGGCCTTGACCAGCAGGCTGTCGGAGTGACCGTGGTAGCAGCCCTCGAACTTGATGATGGCGTCGCGGCCGGTGTAGCCACGGGCCAGGCGGATGGCGCTCATGGTCGCCTCGGTGCCGGAGCTGACCATGCGCACCATCTCCATCGACGGCACGATCGAGCAGACCAGGTCGGCCATCTCGGTTTCCATGGCGGTCGGCGCGCCGTAGGACAGGCCGTGCTCGAGTTGTCTGCGCACGGCATCCAGCACGTCGGGGTGGCCGTGGCCGAGAATCATCGGGCCCCAGGAACCGACATAGTCGACATAACGCTTGTCGTCCTCGTCGATGACGTAGGCGCCTTCGGCGTGCTTGAAGAACAACGGGGTGCCGCCGACGCTCTTGAAGGCGCGCACCGGCGAGTTGACGCCGCCGGGGATGTGTTTCTGGGCTTGGGCGAACAGGGCTTCGGAACGGGACATGGAGTCTTCTCTCGAAATCAGGAAACGAACAGGGCGTTGAAGGCGCGGGCGCGGCGGGTGACTTCCTGCGCGCTGTCGGCACCGAACAGGCCGTGGATCACCGCCAGCAGGTCGGCGCCATGGGCGACCAGCGGGGCGGCGTTGTCGAGGGTGATGCCGCCGATGACGGCGATCGGCAGCTTGACCTGGGCGCGGGCTTGTTCCAGCAGTTCGACGCTGGCGGCGGGCGCGCCCGGTTTGGTGACGGAATTGAAAAAGCGACCGAAGGCGACATAGCTGGCGCCTTCGCTGGCGGCCTGCTGCGCGAGGTCGAGGCTGGCGTGGCAGGTCGAGCCGATGATCGCCTGGCGGCCGAGCAGGGCGCGTGCCGGGGTGAGCGGGCCGTCGGTCTGGCCCAGGTGCACGCCGACGCCCAGGCGCGCGGCCAGTTCGGCGTCGTCGTTGATGATCAACTGAGTGCCGTAGCGTTCGCAAAGCTTGGTCAGCGCTTCAGCTTCGCGCAGGCGACGTCCGGCGTCTTCGCTCTTGTCGCGGTACTGCAGCAGGCAGACACCGCCTTCGAGTGCTGCCTCGACATGGCTCAGAAAACGGCCGGCGAGCAGCTGGCTGTCGGTGATGGCATACAGACCGCGGAGCGTCATCGGGTAGCCTCGAGTCAGGAACAGAAATCCAGGGGCAGGCGGCGCGGCACGTACTGGCCCTTGCCCAGTTGTTCGGCGTCGCGCAGGGTCCGCCAGGTGTAGTCCAGGGCGCTGCGCACGGCGCTGGTCAAATTTTCGCCCAGGGCCAGGCGGCCGGCCAGGGCGCTGGCCAGGGTGCAGCCCGAGCCGTGGTAGCTGCCAGGCAGGCGCTGGCAAGTCCAGGTGTGCTGCTGGTCGTCGCGGCTATACAGGCGGTTGTGAATTTCCACTTCGTCGCCGTGACCGCCGGTGATCAGCAGGTGTCTACAGAACGGCAGCAGCTTTTCGGCGCATTCGTCCGCGGTGCCTTCAGGCAGTTCCGCCAGGATACGCGCCTCCGGCAGGTTCGGCGTGGCAATGGTGGCCAGCGGCAGCAGGCGTTCGCGCAGCGCGTAGCCGACCTCGTCCTTGCCCAGGCGACCGCCGCCGCCGGCGCGCAGCACCGGGTCGCAGACCAGTGGCAGGTGCGGATGGGCGCCGAGCAGTTCGGCGACGGTGTCGACCATCTCGATCGAGCCGAGCATGCCCAGCTTCACCGCGGCCACCGTGGAATCGGCCAGCACGGCGTTGGCCTGGGCCAAGACCCACTCGCGGTCGAGCACGCGGAAGTCGGAAACGTTGACGGTATCCTGCACGGTCAGGGCTGTCACGGCGGGCGCGGCGTGACAGCCCTGGGCGATCAGGGCTTCGATATCTGCCTGCAGCCCGGCGCCACCACTGGGGTCGTGGCCGGAGAGACAGAGGACAACGGGGCGGGAGCTGTAGGTATTCATGGTCGGCGAGCTTATCACCAAACCTTTTTCTGCGGTTCGCTCGCGGCGAGAGAATTGCTGATCATGTGGTCAGTTTGGCCTGGCTGTATATTCTGAAATATGCATTCTAGAGCCTCTGCGTTCAAAATCTGGGTGGCTCATTGCCAGTGCTGGAGGCTATGCTAGAGTGCTCGGATAACTCGATAAATGGGTTCTGCTGGATCACGTCGTCTCAAAGGGATGGGAGGCAACCGCGACGCGACCGGACAGGCCATGCTGGGGCTGTATGCGCTATTTGCTGATTGTGCTTCTGGGCTGCTTGCCCGTGCTGGCCGGAGCGGTCGAATTCGACGACGCCACCGGACGCCTGCCGCTGGGTCGGTACATGCAGGTCTATGAAGACCACGATGGCAGCGCCAGCATCGCCCAGGTCAGTTCCGCGGCGTTCGCCGGGCGCTTCCAGGCGCATCAGGACGACGTGCTCAATGCGGGCTACTCCACGTCGGTGTTCTGGCTGCGGGTCGATCTTGCCTATGCCGCCGCCCCTTCGGCTGCGCCACGCCAGTGGCTGCTGGAACTCGCCTATCCGCCGCTGGATCACCTGGAACTCTACCTGCCGGATGCTCAGGGCACCTATCGCCTGGCCCGGCGCACCGGTGACGCGCTGCCCTATGCCAGCCGGGAGATTCGCCAGAACAACTACCTGTTCGAATTGCCGCTGCAGCCCGGCCAGGCGACCACCGCCTACCTGCGCCTGCACAGCCAGGGCTCGATCCAGGCGCCGCTGACTTTGTGGTCGGCCGAGGCCTACCTGGAAGACCAGCCCACACGCCTTTACGTGCTGGGCATGATTTACGGCGTGCTGCTGGTGATGCTGGTGTACAACCTGTTCATCTACCTCAGCGTGCGTGATGTCAGCTACCTGTACTACATCCTTTATATCGCTTCGTTCGGTCTCTACCAGGTGTCGGTCAACGGCGCTGGCATCGCCTATTTCTGGCCCGACAGCCCGTGGTGGGCCAACGCCGCCACTCCGTTGTTCATCGGTGCCGCCGGGCTGTTCGGCTGCCAGTTCGCCCGCCACTTCCTGCAACTTGGCAGCCTCAGCCGGGGCTTCGACCGCCTGCTCAAGGGGTTGATGGCCGGCGGCGCGCTGGTCATGGTGCTGGCAGTGAGCTTGCGCTACGGTGTGGCGCTGCGCATGGCCACGGTGTTGGCGCTGCTGTTCACCGTCGGTATCTTCAGCGCCGGGCTCTATGCCTGGTGGCGCGGTTTGCGCGTGGCGCGCTGGTTCATCATCGCCTGGACCGCCTTCCTCGTTGGCGGGTTGGTCAACACCCTGATGGTGTTGGGCTACCTGCCCAACGTGTTCATTACCATGTACGCCAGCCAGCTCGGCTCGGCACTGGAGGTAGCGCTGCTGTCGCTGGCCCTGGCCGACCGCATCAACAGCCTGCGCGAGCAGCAGGCACAGACCCTGCGCGAGACCGGGCGCACCCTGGAACAACTGAACCTGCAACTGGCGCGTAGCAACCGGCTCAAGGACGAGTTCCTGGCCACCGTGACCCATGAACTGCGCACGCCGATGAACGGCGTGATTGGATCGCTGGAGCTGCTGCATACCTTGCCCATGAGCGCCGAGCAGGCCCAGTACCATCGCACCGCCACAGGTTCCGCCCAGGACATGATGGCGATGGTTGACGACATCCTGATCCTCACCGAACTGCAGGCCGGGCGCCTGCGCAACCAGGGCATGGCGTTCAGCCTGCGACGCCTGCTCCAGGAACTGCGCGCCGGCTATGCCAGCCAGGCGCTGGCCAAGGGCCTGTACCTGAGCCTGGACATCCCCGCCGACCTGCCCGACAGCCTGGTCGGCGATGCGCAGAAGCTCGCCCGCTGCCTCGCCTGCCTGGTGGATAACGGGCTGAAGTTCACCCATCAGGGCGGTGTCACCGTGCAGGCCCGTGGCCGGCGCACCGGGCCGGACAGCTTGGTCCTGAGCCTCACGGTCAGCGACAGCGGCATCGGCTTCGACGACCTGGACCAGGCGGTGCTGTACCAGCGCTTTTCGCAGGTGGACGGCTCGATGACCCGGAGTTACGGCGGGCTGGGCATCGGCCTGTCGATCTGCCGGCAACTGGGCGAGTTGATCGGTGCGCAGCTGTCCCATGAGTCGACGCCGGGGCTGGGCAGCCGCTTCGAGCTGACCCTGGCCCTCGCGGTGGCGCAGGTGCAGATACCGCCGACGCGTGCCGTTTCGGGGATGGAGCGCTTCTGACGAGTCCGTTGGTTACAGGGACTGCGCAGGGTTTGAGGGCGCGAAGCGCCCCCATGTAGTCCGTTTTGTCACTTTGACTCGAGGGCCTGCGGTGCTTCACTGGGTTATCCAGGCATGACCGGATCCAGGAGGCCGCCGATGAACCTGCACCAGTTCGCTGAAACCCACGAAGTCACCAACCAGCCGCCGTCCCTGGACGGCGCCAACCTGTATCGCCTCGATCAGCCCCTGCAGGAGTGGTCGCGCCGGTTCGGCGCCGGCTGGGCCGAATCGCGGATCGACGCCTACGGCGCCCTGGCCGGTGGTCCGCTGATGGCTGCGGGTTTCCTGGCCAATGCCCACAAACCCGAGTTCAGCAGCCATGACCGCTATGGCCACCGTATCGACCTGGTGGAGTTTCATCCCGCCTATCATCAGCTGATGCGCACCGCCGTCGAGCACGGCCTGCCCTCGCTACCCTGGGCCGAGCCAAGGGACGGCGCCCATGTGGCGCGGGCCTCGATGACCTACCTGCACAGCCAGGCCGAAGCCGGTACCGGCTGTCCGCTGACCATGACCTTCGCCGCCGTGCCGGCCCTGCGCTTGCAACCCGAGCTTGCCGGCTACTGGCTGCCGAAAGTCCTGGCCCGTGAATACGACCCGCGCAACGTCGGCGACCGGCACAAGGCCGGTGTCACCATCGGCATGGCCATGACCGAGAAACAGGGCGGCACCGATGTTCGCGCCAACACCACCCGCGCCTACCCGGTGGGCACGCCCGGCCCGGGCCAGCCCTATGAGCTGGTGGGGCACAAGTGGTTCTGTTCGGCGCCCATGTGCGACGCCTTCCTCACCCTGGCCCAGACCGAAAAGGGCCTGAGCTGCTTCCTGCTGCCGCGCCACCGGCCCGACGACAACCGCAACCAGTTCTACATCCAGCGCCTGAAGAACAAGCTGGGCAACTGTTCCAACGCCTCCAGCGAGGTGGAGTTCCGCGGTGCCCTGGCCTGGATGATCGGCGAGGAGGGGCGCGGCGTGCCGACCATCATCGAGATGGTGGCCATGACCCGCTTCGACTGCATGGTCGGCTCCAGCGCCCTGATGCGCCAGGCCCTGACCCAGGCCGCGCACCACTGCGCCCACCGTAAGGTCGGCGGGCGCGTGCTGGCCGAGCAGCCGCTGATGCAGAACGTGCTGGCCGACCTGGCCCTGGAGAGCGAGGCCGCCCTGGCCCTGAGCCTGCGCATGGGCCAGGCCCTGGACCGCCTCGACGACCCGCAGCAGGCGCACTTTGCCCGCCTGGTCACGGCCGTGGGCAAGTACTGGATCTGCAAGCGCGCCCCCGGGATGATCAACGAGGCCGCCGAGTGCCTGGGCGGCGCCGGCTATGTCGAGGACAGCATCCTGCCGCGGCTGTACCGCGAGGCGCCGGTCAACTCGACCTGGGAGGGCTCGGGCAACGTGCAGTGCCTGGACGTGCTGCGGGCCTTGTCGAAGGAGCCGGGCGTGCTCGAGGCGCTGTTCTGTGAGTTGGGAGACGGCCATGGCGATCCGCGGCTGGCGGCGTTCATCGGCAACCTCAAGGGTGCCTTCGCCGATACCGGTGATATCCAGTACCGCGCCCGGCAACTGACCGAGGACATCGCCGTGGCGCTGCAGGCCAAGCTGCTGCTCGAGGCGGGCAATGCCACGGTGAGCGATGCGTTCATCGGCAGTCGCCTGGGCGGCGGCGGGCGGGTGTATGGCGCGTTGCCACGCGGCGTGGACGCCGAGGCGCTGGTGGCCAGGGCCACGCCTGCGTGGGCCGGGTAACGCCCTCGTGGGGGTGTATTTGCCCGGCAACGCAGGCAAGATGGCTGTCATGCATCCCCTAAGACAGGAAGCCCAGTGTGAGCCAAGCGTTTGTAGTCGTTGATACCCCCGAACAGGCCGTCGACCGTCTGGCGGCCCTGCATGAACAGGCCACCGGGGCCTTGAGCCAGGCCCTCAAGCGCTACCTCAAGGACCGCACCGAGCCGGGCGACGAGGAGCGTGCGTTGTTCCGCTACCCGGCACTGCGCCTGACCTACTCCAGCCAGGGCGAAGTCGCCGCCACCACCCGCGCCTACGCAAAGGTCCAGGTGGACGGCACCTACAGCGTCACCGTCACCCAGCCCGCGGCGTTCCGTGGCTACCTGCTCGAGCAACTGCGCCCGCTGATGCACGACTACACCGTGACCGTGGAAGTCGGCGTCAGCGAGCAGAACATCCCTTACCCCTACGTGGTCGACCAGGGCGACGAACTGGCCGGCAGCGGTATCACCGCCGCGCAACTGGCGCGGGTGTTCCCCAGCACCGACCTGTCGGCGGCCACCGACAACATCGCCGATGGCCTGTACGACTGGGAAAGCGCCGAGACCCTGCCGCTGGCGCTGTTCGACGCCGCCCGCGTGGACTTCTCCCTGCGCCGCCTGGTGCACTACACCGGCAGCGACTGGCGGCACATGCAGCCGTGGATCCTGCTGACCAACTACCACCGCTACGTCGACCAGTTCATCGCCCATGGCCTTGAGCAGTTGCGCGAGGACCCACGCTTCGTGCGCATGGTCCTGCCGGGCAACGTGGTCATCGAGAAGGGCATGGACAACGGCGAGGCCCAGGCCCTGGTCGCCAGCGTGGTCTGGCACCGCTACCAGATGCCGGCCTACCACCTGATCGCCGCCGACGGCGATGGCGTGACCCTGGTCAACATCGGCGTCGGCCCGTCCAACGCCAAGAACATCACCGACCACCTGGCGGTACTGCGCCCGCACTGCTGGCTGATGATCGGCCACTGCGGCGGCCTGCGCCAGTCGCAGACCATCGGCGACTACGTGCTGGCCCACGCCTACATGCGTCGCGACGGCATCCTCGACCGCGTGGTGCCGCCGAACATCCCGATTCCGGCCCTGGCCGAGGTGCAGCTGGCGTTGCAGGAGGCGGCCGCGCAGGTCACCGGCGAGCGTGGCGAGCAGCTCAAGAAGCGCCTGCGCACCGGCACCGTGCTCACCTATGACGACCGCAACTGGGAACTGCGCTGGGCCCAGGAACGTCCGTTGATCAACCTGTCCCGCGCCGTGGCGGTGGACATGGAAAGCGGCACCATCGCGGCCCAGGGCTACCGCCTGCGCGTGCCGTACGGCACCTTGCTGTGTGTCTCCGACAAGCCGCTGCACAGCGAGATCAAGCTGCCGGGGTCGGCCAACGCCTTCTACAACCGCGCGGTCAGCCAGCACCTGAAGATCGGCATCGCCGCCCTTGATCTGCTGCGTACCGAGCTCAACTCGCTGCACTCGCGTAAACTGCGCAGTTTCGATGAGCCGCCGTTCCGCTGAGGATCCATGTCCCTGCCACCCCGTAGCACACCGCGCCGCCCTGCGGCGCGGCCCACCGGCCCGCGTCGCCAGCCCAAGGCGCCGCCGGCCGAGCCGCGCTTGATCCTGTTCAACAAACCGTTCGATGTGCTCACCCAGTTCAGCGACGGCGAGGGGCGGGCCACGCTCAAGGACTTCATCGACATCCCCGGCATCTATCCGGCCGGGCGCCTGGACCGGGACAGCGAAGGCCTGCTGCTGCTGACCAACGACGGGCGCCTGCAGGCGCGCATCGCCGATCCGAAGCACAAGCTGGCCAAGACCTACTGGGTGCAGGTTGAGGGTGAGCCGAGCGAGGAGCAGCTAAAGCGCCTGCGTGATGGCGTCGAGCTCAACGACGGGCCCACGTTGCCGGCCCAGGCGCGTCTGCTCGAGGAGCCCGAGCTGTGGCCGCGCAATCCGCCGGTGCGTTTTCGCAAGAGTGTGCCGACCGCCTGGCTGGAGCTGGTGATTCGTGAAGGACGCAATCGCCAGGTGCGGCGGATGACGGCGGCGGTGGGATTGCCCACCTTGCGCCTGGTGCGAGTGCGGATTGGCGACTGGACGATCGAGGGACTGGAGCAGGGCTGCTGGCGCGAGGTGCCGGCGCAGCTGTAACTGCAATTGGGGGGCATGTCGCGGGAGCAGGCTTGCTTCGCGAGGCCCCCTCAACGCCGCTACACCCCTTCGATAAACCCCACCACCACGCTCTTGATGATGAACGCCAGCACGCCAAGGCCCAGCACAAAGAACAGGATCAGCGTGCCAAAGCGCCCGGCCTTGGACTTCTTCGCCAGGTCCCAGACGATGAAGCCCATGAAACCGATCAGCACGGTGACCAGGACGATCATCATCCATTCTTCGAATACTGCGGGATCCATCGGTTCACTCCAGGCAGGTTGAGCCCCCGATCATACGCCGCACGCGCGAGGATTCAACGCAGGTGGGTCAATGGCAGCTCGGTGCTGGCCAACACCTGGTTGAGCACGAAGCTCGAGCGTACGCTGGTCACGCCTTCGATACGGGTCAGGCTGCCCAGCAGCAGCTTTTGGTAGTGGTCCATGTCCGGCACCACCACCTTGAGCTGGTAGTCGGCGTCCATCCCGGTGACCAGGCTGCACTCGAGTACCTGAGGCAGGCTGCGAATCGCCGCCTCGAAGGTCTCGAAGCGCTCGGGCGTGTGCCGGTCCATGCCGATCAGCACATAGGCGGTCAGGCTCAGGCCGAGCTTCTTGCGGTCCAGCAGGGCCACCTGGCGCGAGATGTAGCCGTCGTCCTCGAGCTGCTTGACCCGACGTGAGCACGGGGAAGGCGACAGGCCGATGCGTTCGGCCAGTTCCTGGTTGGAGATGCGCGCATCGCGCTGCAATTCGGCGAGGATGCTCAGGTCGTAGCGGTCGAGCTTGCTCATGGAAAGGGCCTTTTCTGTTCGGATTGCTGCGAATTATCGATCCTGAGTGAAAAATTGCGCAAGCGCTATTTATCAGAGCAATCTTCGCAATCCTCTGCCCCGGCGTCTGGCCTATCTTTATCACCAGAGTCACTGCCCGGACATCAGTCCACGGCGACGCGCCCTAGGCGGGCGGTCGCGGCCAGCCATCCAACAGGATCCGCCAGGCCCCCGGGCTACGCACTGTCCAGAAGACGGCGCGAGGTGAGCCGGTGTCACAAGCGCCGAGCACGGACGACAATTCCCGAAGGGAGGCCGCAAGGCCTCCCTTTTTTATTGCGCCGCAGGCTACGCTTGCCAGGCCAGCGAGCATCCCATTCAGGCCTTTGAGCAATTGGCGCACCAGAATGTCGGCTAATTTAATCTGCCGGTCGCGTTCTGCCGAGTAGACTGCCGACGATAATGGCGGGTGTTTGCATCGAGAGGAACAACATGAGTTCGCGCATCTGGCGGTTGGCAGGTGTTGGTTTGCTGGGCCTGGGCATCAGCCTGGGCGCCCTGGCCGAAGGGCCTGGAGAAGGGCATGACGGTCATGGCGGTCAGCAGGAGCAGGGCGGTGGCGAACGGCGTGGCTCGCCGCTCAATTCGCGTGACGAAGTGCGTCAGACGCAACCGCCGCGCCAGGGCTATTACCAGGACATTCCCCGTCGCTACGGCGATAACCGTCACTGGGAAGCGGGCGGTCCGGGTCAGCGCCCCGGTGGCGACTGGTCAGGCCGGCCCGACGGTCATGGCAATGGCTGGGGGCCAGGGCCGCAGTACCATCCCGGGCATACCGTCGACCGCTTTCCGGATCGCTATTGGAAGGTGCCGTACCGCGGACAGGACTACTTCTACTCCGGCGGCTACTGGTACCGCCCCCATGGCGGCGGCTACGTGGTGGTCACACCGCCCTACGGCGTGCGGGTCGGCTACCTGCCGCCCTACGCCCGTGAAGTGTGGCTGAGCGGTGCGCTGTTCTTCCTGGTGGCCGACACCTACTACCAGTACCTGGCCGACAGCCGCGAGTACGTGGTGGTCAACCCGCCCGCTGTGGCGCCTGCGCCAATACCGCAGCAGGGCGGCGGCTACGATGTGATCGCCTATCCGATGTATGGCCAGGGGCCGGAGCAGCAGGAGCAGGACCGCTATCAATGCCATCGCTGGGCGGTGAGCCAGTCGGGATTCGATCCGGCGACCGCCACCTATGCGCCGCCGGCCAATGTGGCGGACAACTATCGACGGGCCTTGGGGGCGTGCCTGAGCGGGCGTGGCTACAGCATCAATTGATGGCGCTTTTGCGATAACCGGCTACACCGGGTCGGCGTGGACCATCACATCGGCCCGTGGATAGCGCTGGCGAATGACCTGCGAGGCCTGCACGCACAGTTCATGAGCGGCATGCAGCGGCATGTCGCCGGGCAGCTCCAGATGCAGTTGCACGAACCACTGGCTGCCGGAGACCCGTGTGCGCAGGTCATGCACGCCCCTTACCCCGGGGATCGCCAGCACCACTTCGAGCATGCGCTCGCCGATATCGGCGGGCAGTTCCTTGTCCATCAGGATCGCCGTGCTCTCGCGGGCGATCTGCAGCGCGCTCCACAGGATGTACAGGGCGATCCCCAGGCCGAACAGGGCGTCGAGCTGAGGCCAGCCGTAGCGGGCCAGGAGCAGCGCCAGCAGGATGCTGGCATTGAGCAGCAGGTCGGAGCGGTAGTGCAGCGAGTCCGCGCGCACGGCGGTGGAGCCGGTCAGGCGGATGACCTTGCGCTGGAGCGCCAGCAGCGCCACGGTCAGCGCCAGGGAAAGCAACATCACCGCGATGCCGACCGCGGTATCGCCCAGGGGCTCCGGCGACTTCAGCCGCTCCACCGCCTGCGCCCCGATCAGCACCGCGCTGACCCCGATGAACAGCGCCTGGGCCATGCCGGCCAGGGCTTCGGCCTTGCCATGGCCGAAACGGTGGTCGTCATCGGCCGGGCGCAGCGCGTAATGCACCGCCAGCAGGTTGAGGAAGGAGGCGGCGGCATCCAGCGCCGAGTCGGTCAGCCCGGCCAGCAGGCTGACCGAGCCGCTCAGCCACCAGGCCACGGCCTTGCTCAGCACCAGGATGCAGGCGACGCTCAGCGAGGCGCGGGTGGCCAGGCGCAGCAGGCGTTGGTGTTCGGCGGTGGCAGTCATGCGCAGGAGATCGTCCGGATCAGGTCAGGCCGCGGGTACCAGGCCGTAGCTGGCCAGTTGCTCGACGCTGCCGCGGTGCTGGATCAGCCGCGGGTCGTTCAGCGGCAGGCGCTGGCCCAGTTCGCTTTCAAGGATAGCCTGCAGCTTGGTCCGGTCGACCTGTCCGTCGGCATTGATCGCCGGCTTGAGCTTGGCCGGGTCGATCTGCGCGCTCTTGCCGCCAGGGTAGTAGATGGCGCCGGTGGCAAAATCGATGCCGAAGGCGATCAGGCCGGGAATCACGTAGAACAGGATACCGATGGCGTCCATGGCCGCGACCACGGGGTCGATCTTGCCTTCGATCTGGCCGCGACGGTCAGGGTAGAACAGGGTGCCGCAGGCCGTCAGCTGGGTCAGCAAGGTGGCGATCAGGGCGCCACCGATGACGCGGGAAGGGATGCGCATGTGAATCTCCGGAAGATAACGACAAACAAGGGCGCGGCAATCGTGCACGCCTGAGGTTAAGACCATGATAGGGCAGCCTCGGTTCGCCGTTATACTCGGTCGATTGTTCGAGGACCACCATGATTTCATTACCGATCGATGCCGTACTGTCCGACCTGCGCCAGGCCCTGGCCCAACGTGACGAAGCGGTGCTCGAGGCGCCCCCCGGCGCCGGCAAGACCACCCGCGTGCCCCTGGCCCTGCTTGATGAGCCCTGGCTGCAAGGACAGAGCATCCTCATGCTCGAGCCCCGGCGCCTGGCCGCCCGCGCCGCTGCCGAGCGCCTGGCCAGCGAATTGGGCGAGAAGGTCGGCGAAACCGTGGGCTACCGCATCCGCCTGGACAGCAAGGTCGGCCCGAACACGCGCATCGAAGTGGTCACCGAGGGCATCCTCACCCGCCGCCTGCAGGCGGATCCTGCGCTGGAGGGGGTGGGGCTGCTGATCTTCGACGAGTTCCACGAACGCAGCCTGGATGCCGACCTGGCCCTGGCCCTGAGCCTCAACGGCCGGGCGCTGCTGCGCGACGAGCCGCCGCTGAAGGTCCTGCTGATGTCGGCGACGCTGGAGGGCGAGCGGCTCTCGCGCCTGCTCGACGACGCGCCGATCATCAGCAGCCAGGGACGCATGCATCCGGTGGAGATCCGCTGGAGCCGGCCCTGGCAGCCTGGCGAGTTCGTCGAGCCGCGGGTGGTCGACTGCGTGCTCCAGGCCCTGGCCGACGAGTCCGGCAGCCTGCTGGTGTTCCTCCCCGGGCAGGCCGAGATCCGCCGTGTGCACCAGGCCCTGCAGGAGGCCGTGGGCGAGCGTCCGGACGTCCTGCTCTGTCCGCTGCACGGCGAGCTTGAACTGAGCGCCCAGCGTGCCGCCATCGAGCCGGCGCCCAAGGGCCAACGCAAGGTGGTGCTGGCCACCAATATCGCGGAAACCAGCCTGACCATCGACGGTGTGCGCGTGGTGATCGACGCAGGTCTGGCGCGGGTGCCGCGCTTCGATCCCGGCAGCGGCATGACCCGCCTGGACACCCAGCGCATTTCCCGCGCCAGTGCCACCCAGCGTGCTGGGCGTGCCGGTCGCCTCGAGCCCGGCGTGTGCTATCGACTGTGGTCCGAGGCGCAGCACGATCAGTTGGCGGCCCATGGCAGCGCCGAGATCCTCCAGGCCGACTTGGCCGGGCTGGCCCTGCAGCTGGCGCGCTGGGGTGTGCCACCGGAGCAGCTCAGCTGGCTCGACCAGCCACCGGCCGCTGCTTACGGCCAGGCCCAGGACCTGCTGGCCCGGCTCGGTGCCTTCAAACCCGGTTGCCGCGACAACTTGAGTTCACATGGCCAGGCCATGGCCGAGCTGCCTGCGCATCCGCGCATCGCCCATCTGCTGCTGCGCGGGCAGGACCTCGGATTGGCCGACATGGCCTGCGATGTCGCCGCGCTGCTGGGCGAGCGCGACATCCTGCGCGGCGGCGGTGCCGACCTTCACAGCCGGCTGGCGCTGCTCAGCGGTGAAAGCCGCGCCTCCCGTGGCGGGCAGGGCGGCGTGCAGCGCGCCCGGCAACTGGCTCGGCAGTACCGCGGCCAGTTGCGTGGCAAACCGCGCAGCCCGGTCGCCGACCCCGACCATCCCCGCTGGCTGGGCGCCGTGCTGGCGCTGGCCTACCCCGACCGGGTGGCGCAGCAGCGTCGCGAAGGCGGCGCCGAGTACCGCCTGGCCAATGGCCGGGCGGCGTTGTTCGCCGAAGCCGATGCGCTAATGAAAAGCCCGTGGTTGGTGATTGCCGACCTGGGCAGCCGCCAGGGACAGCGTGAGGAACGCATCTACCTGGCCGCCGAATTCGATCCGGCGCTGTTCGACGGTGTGCTGGCCGAGCAGGTGGAGCAACTCGACCTGCTCGACTGGGACGAACGTGAACAGGTGCTGCGCGCCGAGCGCCAGCGCAAGGTCGGTGAGCTGGTGCTCAGCCGTGAACCGTTGCCGGGGCTGGATGACGACGCACGGGCCAGGGCATTGCTGGGGCTGGTGCGGCGCAAGGGCCTGAACCTGCTGACCTGGACCCCGGAACTGCGCCAGTGGCAGGCCCGCGTCGCGCTGCTGCGTCAGCTGGATCTGGAAAAGGACGGCCACAGCGAGTGGCCGGATCTGGGCGACGACGCCTTGCTCGCCAGCCTGGAAGACTGGTTGCAACCTTATCTGGGCAAGGTGTCGCGGCTGAGCCACTTCGCCAACCTGGACCTGCCCTCGATGCTGCGCAACCTGCTGCCCTGGCCGCTGCCCCAGCGCCTGGACGAGCTGGCGCCATCGCACCTGGCCGTGCCCTCGGGGTCCAGTATTCGCCTGGACTACAGCGAGCAGCCACCGATCCTTGCCGTGCGCCTGCAGGAGCTGTTCGGCCTGGCCGACACCCCGCGCATTGCCAATGGCCGCCAGCAGGTCAAACTGCACCTGCTGTCACCGGCGCGCCGGCCGGTGCAGGTGACCCAGGACCTGGCCAACTTCTGGCGCACCACCTATGCCGAGGTGAAGAAGGACCTGAAAGGGCGCTATCCCAAGCATTTTTGGCCCGACGATCCCCTTGTGGCTCAGGCTACAGCGCGAGCGAAGCCAAGAGATACGTGACTTTCAACTGCGATCAAAATGAGGGTAATGACTCGGCAGCGTCGGGGCTAAGGTTCGCGAGTTCTTGCAGGACTTGCCGCAGGTTGCTCAGCTGTAATGTGGAACGTCCGGCGAATCCACCTCCCGCACTCCAGCATTAAGGGCAATGGTTTCCGCCTATTTTTAAGTGGGTGCGACGGTCCTTATCGCCAGTGCGGACGGGGAAGGCCGCTCAGCCGCAGCTTGAGGTCGGCAACTAAACTGTCAACCTCGGCAGTGACTAGCTTCATGGCGTCAGCTGTCGATCCCATACCTATCAGCTTAGCCACCCGGATGCTTTCGCTCTCGTAGAGCTCTTGGAGCTTGGCTGTCAGTTCTCCAGCCGAACGAGACTGCTTGGCAAACTCAGCTTGTCGGCGCAGCATTTCGGTACGTGCGTGGTCGAGGGCTTTTTCAGAATCTGCATTATTCATTTCGACCATGGAAATGATGCCTTTGGCTCGCATGTAGAAGCGAATGGCTTGCTTTGTGATGTCTGGGGGCAGCTCTGCCAAACACTCCGGTGCAGAGTCAAAGAGGGGGAAGGGGTTTTGACCGATCGGCCAAACGGTCACATAGGGCGACCCCTCTTCGAGATCAAGGAGTTCTCTCGCATATTCTTCCGAATACAGATCCCATGCCGTTGTTAGTTCAACCAGTATCAGCTGGCTGGTGTTGTAGACAATTACTTGGCGATCAATGTGAGCCTTCTGATCTGCAATCTCACGCGCGTTCTTCGCGGCAACCTCTGACCGCTCAAATGTTCTACGGGTTGCCCTCATGGTAAAGTACCCACCGATGAATGCCCCGATCAACGCGGTCACAAGCGAACTTGAAAACACGTGGTTGATTCCGGCCCACAACCAGCTAGTAGTTGCGTGAAAATCCATTGTTTGCTCCTTGCGCGCCGGGAGAGATGTCCTCGCTCATTCGATCAAGGATATAACGTTTTGCATAGAGGGGTACCAAGAATACTGCGGGGGGATGGCTATGTAAGCGCTCCATGAACCCCACCTAGCCAAGGATGGGCAGCGCACCTAGCTGTGTATTTGAGGTGTGCAATTCCACGGCAGTAGCGCTTCGTAGTCTTCCATTGAGGACGCCTGCGGCAGGCGTTTCAGTACGTGGCGCAGCCACGCATAGGGTTCTTGGCCGTTTCTACCAAGCTGTAAAGTTGTGCGATGGCAGTGGCACCTTTGGGCGTGTCACTGAACAACCAGTTCTTTCTGCCGATGACAAGCGGGTGGATCGCACGCTTGGCTGCGTTGTTGTTGATCGGTAAGCAGCCGTGCTCGACGTAGCGTTCCAACTTGCTCCAGTTGCTGGCCAAGTAGCCGATGGCCTTGCCCAAGGCATTCTGCGTCGTGACCTGAGGTTGCGTTTTCTCTACCCAGCTTTTCAGCTGAGCCAGCAATGGCAGGCTGCGCTCCATGCGGGCAGCCCTACGATCTTCATCGCTGCCGTCCTTAAGGTCGCGCTCGATGCCATACAGCTTGTTGATCAAGTTCAGGGCGATGTCTGTGCGCCCGGTTTTACCCTTGGGCTGCACTTTCTGCGCTTCGACGAACTTGCGGCGTGCGTGCGCCCAGCAGCCCAACCGCTCCACGCCGTCCTGTGCAGCCAGCGCGTTGTAGCCGGCGTAGTCGTCGGTCATGACATAGCCGCGATAGCCATCCAGCAGGCGCGTCGGCACCTCCTGCGCTCGGCTGGTGGCGTAGTCGAAAAGGATCACTAGCCGATCAGGTGGGCCGCCGGTTTGTACCCACATCCAGGATTGGCTACTGGGCTCACGGCCAGGCTCTTTCAACACCTGCACACGTGTTTCATCACAGTGGATGATCCGACTGCTCAACAGGCTTTCGCGCATCAGATTCAGCAGCGGTTGGAAGTGCTCGCTGCATTGAGTCACCCAGTGTGCCAGGGTTTGGCGCGAGATATCGATACCGTGGCGCCCCAACACTTTTTCGAAGCGATGAAGCGGTAGGTCGTCTACGTATTTGGTGGTGAGCAGCATGCCCAGCGCACTCGGGCTAGCCATGCTTTTCTCAATCACCTGGGCAGGCTTGTCCGCCGTTACGGGCGCTGACTCGCAGTCGCGGCAGTCATACACCTTGCGAACATGTTTGATGACGCGAATCTGCATCGGGACGATTTCAAGCTGTTCGCTGACCTCTTCACCAATGGCCTGTTTGCGGCAGCCACAAGCACACGTCAGCTCATGCTCGGGCAGTTCGTGGACAACCTCGATACGCGGTAAATCAGCCGGCAGTGGTTTGCGTTTACCACGGTGCTTGGTCGGTGCAACGACTTCTTCGTCGCCGGCCTCATCCAAGGGTTCTGCTAGGCTTTCCGCTTCGTCGAAGAGCGGCAACTGTGGCGTCGCCGCATCGCCTGTCTGATCGGTCTTGGCCCGAACAGTCGCTGGCGCAACAGCGCAACTTCCTCTTCGAGATGAACGATCTTGCCCTGTCGGACGCGCGCTCGTTGATCATCTGCTCAAGCAGTTGCTTGAGCAGAACAGGATCGTCAGGGAGGTCTTCGGGCATGGAAATCATGCCGCGAATTATACCGAATCAGGCGACGTATCGAGGCGTCAAAACCTGATGCGGACGGTTGCGCCAGAGGTTGAAGCCGTCGAGTAGCCAGTTCAGTTCCTGAACGGTCAGTACGATGGCCACGTCAGTCGGATCGGGTGAGGTTTTGAGCCGTTCGGAGTCCAGGCGTTTGAGCCAGAGGTAGAAGCCGTTGCGTTCCCAGTACAAGATCTTCACGCGGTTGCGCGGCTTGTTGAGGAAGACGAATAGCACCGGGTCGAACACCGCCACTTTGATATCGAGTTCGACCAGCGCAGCCAGGCTATCGATGGACTTTCGGAAGTCGACGGGCTTGGGGTAGAGGTACACTTTTTCGACTTTGGCGTCGGGTCGCATCATGGTCGGCGAACTCCAGAAAGAAATCGGGAGCACAGCATCGGGGATCAGGTAAGCGCTTTGAATGTGGGGTTCATGGAGCGCTTACGTAGGAAGTCCTGTCGGCGATGGATGCTGCTGAGTATTACGTACTCACGTTCGCCATCTGGTCGTAAATGGCCACATTCAACCAGTCCTAGGATGAACACTTCTGCTATACCACGAGCTTCCCGAAGATCCGCTTCTTAGGTGCTCATGTGTATATCGTCAACGAGGCGCTTACAGCGAGCTGCTTGCCGCTTGCCGGTAGGGGCAGCCGCCCTGCATACTACCAGAACCTCAAGGATCGTAACGCTGACGAGTTCGCAGGCGTTCGCAAGCAGTTCGCCAATCGCGGCAAGTAACGTTAGAAGATGAAGAAAGCCCAGCAGTGATGCTGGGCTTTTTTTGTGAGCGAGGATGTTACGGAAGCAGCTAATTATCTCCATATTTGATCTAAGCATAAATGCTTAAAAACGATATTCAATTTAGAGGCCTATCCGCAGATTAAGTCTCAGCCTCCCAGAGGAGTGACATCAGGCATGCTCTCTATCTCTGTCCGTAGAAGCGCAAGTATCGGGCGAGCCGCCTGCATTTTTCGTGCGTTTACCAATAAATCTAAGAACTGCAGTTGCTTGATTTTCTTTTGCCTATTGCCGTCGCTGCATAGAATTTCGAGGGACTTTTGTATCAGGGGATTGTTCATCGGGTGAAAGTTGTCTGCGAGTCTCGCGGCATTCAGGAACTCAATTCCGCACATTCGAATAGTTACTGATCCCTTTGGACTCCCAGGCTTCGCAGAAATACGGCCGAATCTATCATGCTCCATGAATTCATCCCAGTCGTCGATGTGTGGATGCACGATCACGTAGGCATCAGAGCTCATTGGTAGTTCTGCACACTCGCCGTCTTCAACCAGAACTGATTGGTCTTTCTTTCTTGTATTGCATGTTTTGCATGTTACCGCAAGCTTGCCAAGCTCAAACGTTAAGTGCGGAAACGCGCTTTTCGGAATGATATGTTCAGCATCGTAAGACCCTTGGTGGCTATCAAGCTCCTTACTGCAATAGCAGCACCGTCTGCTTTGTTGACGCCAATAGTAGGATTTTACCTCATGGCGAAAACCGCGAATTAAGGCTGCATGAGGCCCTTGCTTAGCTCCCCAAATCGTACAATCAGCTGCTCCAGCGTCTCGCAGCGTATCATGTTCGGCGCCGGTTAAACTTGAAAGGTTGGAAAGTCGTGTCGCTACCGTGCGTGATCGATACATGTCTCACTCACCTACCGCTGCCAAGGCTTTATCGATCATTTCAAGTGTTGAGGCATTGTCAACAGATGAACTGGAGTAAATTGCCTTAAAGTGGAGCAAGTCGGAAATCGCCTTCCTACGTTCCGATACAGTTCCTGATTCGGCATTTACTACGGCTGTCAGAATTTCGTTGGCTAGATAGAAACTATCGGGGACAGGGGTATGGAACACATCAATCAAGGTTTCCTCAACCGATTGATAAGTCACTCCATAGGTGTCAGTGTACCGATCAGCAGGACGATTGAGCACGCTGACACCGACACCTAGCTGGAGCCCTCGTTGGACAATTAAAGGTGAGTGAGTGGCCACAATGACATGGCATCCCCTGAAGGGCTCCAGAGCGGAGATCAGAGTATCGAGGTATGTTTGCTGCCACTGTGGATGTAAGCTCAGCTCAGGCTCGTCAATGAGGACTACAGAATCATCCCTTAAAGCTGTAGCTAGTCCTATTATCGAACAAAGCATCTGCTGCTGACCAGAACTGGCACCAGAAACTTCAATTTTAGCTCCGCTTTGTGTTGTAATGAGGAATTGGTCTAACTCCAAAAGACCTAGCCTTCTCAGTAAAGCTAGGCTCTGTAGTAATGCCAGATCAAATTGGCCTCGCTCAAGGGAGCTTATTTTTAAATAAAACGCCTTATCATTGTAGCCTAGTTCTTGCCTTAATAATCCTAGGGCGGTTTTTAGGAGTTCGGCAAACTCAGTTCTTCCGGCATTCAACTCGTTGCGGACCATAGAGTGGCGCAAGCCCCAGTTTGTATGTAGCCATCTCTCTACGCTGCCAGGGATTTGTCTGCTGTAGACATCTAGCAGGCGTCTTAATCCATCTTTGATTATATAATTTATGTCAAAGCTGTCTCTGAAACCTAGGTTGTGCATTGTCCGTAGAATTGTTTTGATGCTTTCTGAAGCGCGGCTGATGCGATAAATTGCATGTTCGAGGATTGACTTCCCTAAATTCCTAGTGCTGAAAGTTCCAGCGCTGTGGAAGCCTATGCAAAGATATTTAGGGTTGCTTATATAGCCAGGGTCACGAATCGGTATTGGGGTATTGTGAAAGAAAACAGAGGGAGCCGGAAAACGTGAGAAAGGGCTGAATGTCTGTGTGATTACGTGGCTGGGTCGCGCGGAACGAGATACCTGGACGGTGCTTTCTAACGAAAAACTAGGTTGATCCGTAACTTCGCGCCCTAGCACATTGGCAATGATAGACAGTATTTCAGTTTTCCCCGAGCCATTTACTCCCGTTATCAGATCAATCTTATTTCCAAAAATGCGATTGGACGGTTTGAAAGTGACCTGAGCGCTGTTAGCTATAACGTTATAAACTTCCATTTATCTACTCTCATTCCTTGCGAAATTCTTTAAAGCTCTATGCGTGTCACGTGGGCTGTAGTAGCCACAGCGGTGACTTCTAATAGTGTTAGCTCACACCTGGGTGCAGGCTGGGATATTCGCCCTGTAGGCTCCAACCCAAGCATGGTGTCATCACAGGATGTAGACGCAGAATGCCAAGTCGAGAGAACGGCCACAAGAGTCAGATGAGTATCGGCTGCACCACAATGCAAAAATTTCCAATGTTTATTGAAGACGTCAGCCAGGTAGTGGGGGCAGTATCCGACTGCGCCCCACTTCGAGAGGGAAAGTGGTTGGACGGATTAGGGATGAGGTTGAAGTCCGGTAGCCAAGCCACTGGCCTGTTACATTTAGCTTATTCGATAGCCCGTGGTGTCCCCACGTTGCTGCCCTCTGCCCTCTGCACTCAGACCGTATGCCTGTAGTGCACCATCGATCGCTTTCGTCTCGCGCAGCTTGGCGATGTCTTCGTTGATAGCCTTGGTGACTTCGTCATTACCCTTAGCTAGGGCGTGGAGCGGGTATCAGCCCGACCATCGACGGTGTGCGCGTGGTGATCGACGCAGGTCTGGCGCGGGTGCCGCGCTTCGATCCCGGCAGCGGCATGACCCGCCTGGACACCCAGCGCATTTCCCGCGCCAGTGCCACCCAGCGTGCCGGGCGTGCCGGGCGTGCCGGTCGCCTCGAGCCCGGCGTGTGCTATCGACTGTGGTCTGAGGCGCAGCACGATCAGTTGGCGGCCCATGGCAGCGCCGAGATCCTCCAGGCCGACTTGGCCGGGCTGGCCCTGCAGCTGGCGCGCTGGGGTGTGCCACCGGAGCAGCTCAGCTGGCTCGACCAGCCACCGGCCGCTGCTTACGGCCAGGCCCAGGACCTGCTGGCCCGGCTCGGTGCCTTCAAACCCGGTTGCCGCGACAACTTGAGTTCACATGGCCAGGCCATGGCCGAGCTGCCTGCGCATCCGCGCATCGCCCACCTGCTGCTGCGCGGGCAGGATCTCGGATTGGCCGACATGGCCTGCGATGTCGCCGCGCTGCTGGGCGAGCGCGACATCCTGCGCGGCGGCGGTGCCGACCTGCACAGCCGGCTGGCGCTGCTCAGCGGTGAAAGCCGCGCCTCCCGTGGCGGGCAGGGCGGCGTGCAGCGCGCCCGGCAACTGGCTCGGCAGTACCGCGGCCAGTTGCGTGGCAAACCGCGCAGCCCGGTCGCCGACCCCGACCATCCCCGCTGGCTGGGCGCCGTGCTGGCGCTGGCCTACCCCGACCGGGTGGCGCAGCAGCGTCGCGAAGGCGGCGCCGAGTACCGTCTGGCCAATGGCCGGGCGGCGTTGTTCGCCGAAGCCGATGCGCTGATGAAAAGCCCGTGGTTGGTGATTGCCGACCTGGGCAGCCGCCAGGGACAGCGTGAGGAACGCATCTACCTGGCCGCCGAATTCGATCCGGCGCTGTTCGACGGTGTGCTGGCCGAGCAGGTGGAGCAACTCGACCTGCTCGACTGGGACGAACGTGAACAGGTGCTGCGCGCCGAGCGCCAGCGCAAGGTCGGTGAGCTGGTGCTCAGCCGTGAACCGTTGCCGGGGCTGGATGACGACGCACGGGCCAGGGCATTGCTGGGGCTGGTGCGGCGCAAGGGCCTGAACCTGCTGACCTGGACCCCGGAACTGCGCCAGTGGCAGGCCCGCGTCGCGCTGCTGCGTCAGCTGGATCTGGAAAAGGACGGTCGCAGCGAGTGGCCCGATCTGGGCGACGAAGCCTTGCTCGCCAGCCTGGAAGACTGGTTGCAACCTTATCTGGGCAAGGTGTCGCGGCTGAGCCACTTCGCCAACCTGGACCTGCCCTCGATGCTGCGCAACCTGCTGCCCTGGCCGCTGCCCCAGCGTCTGGACGAGATGGCGCCATCGCACCTGGCCGTGCCCTCGGGCTCCAGCATTCGCCTGGATTACAGCGAGCAGCCACCGATCCTTGCCGTGCGCCTGCAGGAGCTGTTCGGCCTGGCCGACACCCCGCGCATTGCCAATGGCCGCCAGCAGGTCAAACTGCACCTGCTGTCACCGGCGCGCCGGCCGGTGCAGGTGACCCAGGACCTGGCCAACTTCTGGCGCACCACCTATGCCGAAGTGAAGAAGGACCTGAAAGGGCGCTATCCCAAGCACTACTGGCCGGACGATCCGCTGGTGGCGGAAGCCACGGCCAGGGCCAAGCCAAGGAAAGCCTGACGCTTGGTGAATGCCGGTCTCAAGCGCCGGCTTCACCTTCGAGCAGCATGAACAGGCGGTACAGCACCACGGTGCTGAACAGCTGCAGGAAGCCGCTGAGACTGTCCAGGGCCAGTTGCACGCCAGGCTGCGGCTCGGGGAACAACTGCAGCAGCAGACCGTCGATCAACCACAATGGCGCCAGCACCGAAAGCATGCAGACCATGATGCGCAGGAAATGCCCAGTGGTCATGCGCGCACTGGTGCGCATCGACTCGATCACCGGCAGGCCGCGCAGCACCAGCAGGTACTCGGCGAACACCAGGTTCACCATGATCCACACGCCGGGGAAGATCAGCAGCGCCAGGCCCGCCATGATCAGCAGCGAGCTGATCACGATCAGCAGGGCCAGCATCGGCCAAAGCTGCAGCGCGCGGGCGAACAGGTCGCGCTTGGCGGTGTCCTGGCCGTTGCTGCGGGTGTCGAGGTAAAGGATCAGTGCCGCGCTATACAGCGGGTAGAACAGCAGGCTGACAAGCATGCCGTAGACCGGCGAGGCCTGCTCGCCCAGCTGGCTGTAGAGCAATTGGGTGCCGAGGGCCTCAAGCACGACCAACGGCAGGCACAGTTGCAGGATGCTCGTCAGGTGACGGCGGAAGAAGTACAGGGAGTCGCGCAGAACGCTCAGCGGATTCATCGGTCAACATCGCATGGCAGAAAAAGCAGGGCGTAACTTTAGCCCAGTCGGCCCGCTTGCTGAAAAAAGTTTCATGGCCCGGACAATTGAATCGCGACATCCGGGCCTCCATCTTTGACGCTGTCCGATGTCCTGTTCAGCGCACGAGGTTGCCCCGATGAACACTGAAGAACAAACCCTGATCGACGGCCTGTTCGGCCGTCTCAAGCAAGCCGAGGACCCGGCCCAGCCGCGCGATGCCCAGGCCCAGGCGCGCATCGAGGAGCACCTGCGCCAGCAGCCGGCGGCGCCTTACTACATGGCCCAGGCGATCCTGGTCCAGGAGGCGGCGATCAAGCGCCTGGACGAGCAGAACAAGCAGCTCGAGGCCGAGCTGCGCCAGGCGCGTGCGCAAGTGGATGCGAGCCGCCCCAGCAGTGGCGGTGGTTTCCTCTCCAGTATCTTCGGCGCGGGAGCCCGCAATCCAGAGCCGCAGCGCCCGGCCGCGCCGCCTACTTCCTCGGGAGGCTGGCGTGAACCGGCGCCCCAGGCGTATGCCCCGCCACCGCAGCAGCAGGGTTTCGGTGCGCCACCCGCGCCGGCGCGCAGCGGCGCCAGCAGCTTCCTCGGTGGCGCCATGCAGACCGCCGCGGGCGTGGCCGGTGGCGTGTTGCTGGCCCAGGGCATCAGCAGCCTGTTCAACCATCACTCGCAGCCTGAAGAAATCGTCGAGGTGATCAAGGAGGAGCCGGCGCCAGCCAGCGACGCTGGCGGCTGGAACGACCAGGACAGCCAGCGTCAGGTGGCGGACAACGGTGGCTGGGGCAATGACCAGGGTGGTTATGCCGATGCCGATTACAGCGGTGACGATGGCGGCTTCTTCTCGGACGACGATTACGTCTGAGGGCTCTGGCATACTGCTGCTTCCTATCGCGGGGCAAGCCCGCTCCCACCATGGCGTGGGAGCGGGCTTGCCCCGCGAGCGTTTACCACTGCCAGTGAGAGGCTCCAGGTGAAGAAAATCGCGCTGTTCGCCGATGTGCAGAACCTCTACTACACGGTTCGCCAAGGTCATGGCTGCCACTTCAACTACGCCGCGCTGTGGGCCGAGGTCAGCCGCGAAGGGCAGATCGTCGAAGCCGTGGCCTATGCCATCGACCGTGGCGACAGCAAGCAGCAGCAGTTCCAGCAGATCCTGCGCAACCTGGGGTTCGAGGTGCGCCTGAAACCCTTCATCCAACGCGCCGATGGCTCGGCCAAGGGCGATTGGGACGTGGGCATCACCCTCGATGTCATCGAGGCGGCGGCGCGGGTCGACCAAGTGGTGCTGGCCTCGGGCGACGGTGATTTTGACTTGTTGCTGGAGCGAGCGATGCAACGCCATGGCGTGGAAACCGTCGTATACGGTGTGCCGGGCTTGACCGCGTTGTCGGTGATCCGCGCCGCAAACCGTTACGTGCCTATCGAAGGCCGGCTACTGCTGCGCCACTGATCTGTGATGCTGCGAGCCGCGCACGTACAAGGGAGTGGGCTTCAGCCTTTCTTGCCGTTGCTGTCCAGATGCCCCAGCGGCACCCGTCGCGCCACCGCGCTCGACAGGATGATCGACGTCTTTGTGAAGCCCAACTGAGATACGCGGTTGATCAGCGCCTCCAGCTCGCCCATCGAGGTGACGGCTGCCTGCATGATCACGCACGGGTCGCCGGTCACCCGATGGCATTCGGTGAGTTCGGGGATTTTCTCCAGGGCCTCGTAGGCCTGCTGATTGCCATGGCTGGCCAGGCGCAGTTCCATCACGCACTGGATCGGCAGGCCGATCTTCTCCAGGTCGACCTTGGCCGTGTAGCCGCTGATCACGCCGCAGGCCTCAAGCTTGGCCACCCGCTCGGCCACTGCCGGGGCCGAGAGATTGACCTGGCGCGCCAACTGCGCGTATGTGGCCCGCCCGTTTTCCAGCAGGGCGGCGAGGAGCATGCGGTCGTACTTGTCCATGGGGACTCCTGCTGACTTTGTAATCGATTGGAAAGGCGCCACATAACCATGCATTACAAAGTGTTTCGGTATTTTAAACGTGTTTTGTAACTTAAGTTTGCGCCTGGGCCTTTCTAAACTAATCCACCCGTAAACGGATTTCGAGCCCTTGCCATGTCCTCCTCCCGTCGCTTCCCGTTGTTGCTTGTCGGCGCCTTTCTCGCCCTGTACCTGGTCTGGGGCTCGACCTATCTGTTTATCCGCATCGGCGTGGAGTCCTGGCCGCCAATGCTGATGGCCGGGGTGCGTTTCCTAATTGCCGGCAGCCTGTTGTATGGCTTTCTGCGCTGGCGCGGCGCGCCTGCGCCGACCTGGCCTCAGTGGCGTGCGGCCGGAGCGATCGGTTTCCTGCTGCTCAGTTGCGGCAACGGCGGGGTGACCCTGGCCGAGCACGCCGGGGTCGCCTCGGGCGTGGCGGCACTGGCGGTGGCCACGGTGCCGCTGTTCACCCTGGTGTTCGGCCTGTTCTTCGGCCATCGCAACTCGCGCCTGGAGTGGGCGGGGATCGCTCTTGGGCTGGTCGGCATCGGCATGCTCAACATGGGTTCGAACCTGCAGGCCAGCCCCATGGGCGCGGCGCTGATCCTGTTCGCCGCGGCGGCCTGGGCCTTCGGTTCGGTGTGGAGCAAGAGCCTGCCACTGCCCCAGGGCCCGATGGCCAGTGCCGCTGAAATGCTGGTGGGCGGTGCCGCGCTGCTGATCGGCAGCGCCGTCAGCGGCGAGCGCCTGACCCAGATGCCCACCGCCGCTGGCTGGGGCGCGCTGGCCTACCTGGTGTTCTTTGGCTCGATCCTGGCGTTCAGTTCCTACATGTACCTGCTCAAGCACGTGCGTCCGGCGGCGGCCACCAGCTATGCCTACGTCAACCCTGCGGTGGCGGTGTTGCTGGGGATCGTCTTCGCAGGCGAGCAGATCGGCGCCGAGGAATGCGTGGCGATGGCGGTGATCATCGGCGCGGTAGTGCTGATCGGCCTGCCGCAGTGGCGCAAGGCGCCGGAGTCGCCCGTGCCGCTTAAAGAAGGGGTGTGCAAGTAAATACCGGCCACCGTGGCACTGGGGTAAACTTGCCGCCTTCGCTGAACCCCCTGACGGTATTGCCATGAATTTCGCCCAACTCGGCCTGATTGAACCGCTGCTGCGCACCCTGCAGACGCTGGACTACACCACGCCCACCCCGGTCCAGGCCAAGGCCATCCCCGCCGTGCTCGCCGGCCGCGACCTGATGGCCGCCGCCCAGACCGGCACCGGCAAGACCGCCGGCTTCGCCCTGCCGGTGCTGCAGCGCCTGGCGCTGGAAGGGGAGAAGGTCGCCAGCAACTCGGTGCGTGCGCTGGTGCTGGTGCCGACCCGCGAACTGGCCGAGCAGGTCCACGCCAACGTGCGTGAGTACGCCGAGAACCTGCCACTGTCCACCTACGCGGTGTACGGCGGCGTCAGCATCAACCCGCAGATGATGCGCCTGCGCCGCGGCGTCGACCTGCTGGTGGCCACCCCGGGCCGTCTGCTCGACCTGTTCCGCCAGAACGCCATCAAGTTCGGCCAGGTGCGGACCCTGGTGCTCGACGAAGCCGACCGCATGCTCGACCTGGGCTTCGCCGAGGAGCTGCAGGCGGTGTATGCGGCGTTGCCGCGCAAGCGCCAGACGCTGCTGTTCTCCGCCACTTTCTCCGACCAGATCCGCCTGCTCGCGGGCCTGGCGCTGAACGACCCGCTGAGCATCGAAGTCAGCCCGCGAAATGCCGCTGCCAACACGGTCAAGCAATGGCTGGTGCCGGTGGACAAGAAGCGCAAGGCCGACTTGTTCTGCCACCTGCTGCGCAAGCAGCGCTGGAAGCAGGTGCTGGTGTTCGCCAAGACCCGCAATGGCGTGGACCAACTGGTCGAGCGCCTGCTAGCCGAAGGCGTGAACGCCGACGGCATCCACGGCGATCGCCCGCAGGCTACCCGCCAGCGCGCCCTGGACAGCTTCAAGGCCCGTGAGGTCCAGGTGCTGGTGGCCACCGACGTGGCCGCCCGCGGTCTGGACATCGATGACTTGCCGCTGGTGGTCAACCTCGACCTGCCGATTGTCGCAGAGGACTATGTGCACCGTATCGGTCGCACCGGCCGCGCGGGCAACAAGGGCGAGGCGATCTCGCTGGTGTGCGCCGACGAGGTGCAACTGCTGGCGTCGATAGAGACCCTGATCCGCCAGGTGCTGCCGCGCCATGAGGAGCCGGACTTCATCCCCGATCACCGGGTGCCGGTGACCGACGCCAGTGGCCAGGTGCTGAAGAAACCGAAGAAACCCAAGAAGCCGAAAGAGAACAGTGCCAAGCGCGGCCTGGGGCGTTGGATGGACAGCGAGGAGGCGGGGGCTTCGGCACCGGCGGTCAAGGCGGTGCGCAAGGTGCCGAGCTTTGGCGGCAAGCCTGGCAAGCGCAAACCTTGAAGTCACCGGGGCTGCGTAGCAGCCCCGGCATTGCTCAGGCCAGGCGCGCCAGCCAATCCGCCGCCGCATTTCCCGCCCGCAAACCACTGGCGAAACACGCCGTCAGCAGGTAGCCACCCGTCGGCGCTTCCCAATCCAGCATCTCGCCCGCGCAGAAGACCCCAGGCAGGTTGCGCACCATCAGCCCTTCATCCAACCCTTCGAAGCGCACGCCACCGGCACTGCTGATCGCCTCGTCCAATGGCCGGGTCCGCACCAGCATGATCGGCAACGCCTTGATCGCCGCCGCCAGGCGCTCGGGGTCGGCAAAGGTCGCCTGGTCGGTCAGCTCGCGCAACAAGGCCGCCTTCACCCCGTCGATCCCCAGCTGGCCGTGCAGGTGCTTGGCCATCGAGCGCGATCCCCTGGGCTTGGCCAGGGCCTGTGCAATCTTGTCCACAGGCCGGTCTGGCAGCAGGTCGAGCAGCAGCGTCGCCCGCCCGTCGCGTTCGATCGCTTCGCGCAGCGCCGCCGACCAGGCATACACCAGGCTGCCCTCCACCCCTTGGGCGGTGAGGATGAATTCGCCCTTGCGCGAGGCGGTGCCGGGCATGCCGAGGGCGATGTTCTTCAGCGGGGCGCCGGCGAACTTGTCCTTGAGCAGATCGCTCCAACCCTCGACCTCGAAACCGCAGTTGCTCGCCCGCAGCGCAGAGATATCCACACCCCGCTCAGCCAGCAGCGGCACCCAGGCGCCGTCCGAGCCCAGGCGCGCCCAGCTGCCGCCACCCAGGGCCAGTATCACGGCATCGGCCCGTACCTGCAGCTCGCCTTGTGGATAACTCATCCGCAGGGCGCCTTCGGCTGTCCAGCCCAGCCAGCGGTGCCGGGTGTGGATAACCACGCCGGACTCGCGCAGGCGCTTGAGCCAGGCGCGCAGCAGTGGCGCGGCCTTCATGTCGCGAGGGAACACGCGGCCCGAGGTGCCGACGAAGGTTTCGATGCCCAGGCCGTGAATCCACTGGCGCAGGGCCTGGCCATCGAAGTCGCGCAGGAGGGTGTCGATCTCGCCCTGGCGCGCGCCGTAGCGGCCGACGAAGGCGGGGTAGGGCTCGGAATGGGTGATGTTCATGCCACCGACGCCGGCCAGCAGGAACTTGCGGCCCACCGAGGGCATGGCGTCGAACACTTGCACCGCCATCCCGCGCCGGGCCAGGGTCTCGGCGGCCATCAGGCCGGCAGGGCCGCCGCCGATCACGGCGACAAGGGGGCTGGAAGCGGGGCGGGGATCGTTCATGGCGGGCGACAGGCTGTGGAAAAGGCCGCGCATTCTACCTCAGCGGGGCCTGCCACGACACAGCTCAAAAAACGATCAAATCTCTGCAGCTCAGGAAGCTAGAGGGCTGTAGCGGCTTTCCCGCAGGTTATCCACAAGCGGTTCCACAGTCATTGTGAACAACCGAGCACCCGCGCCGCGCTGTGGTGGAGGATACCGTGGCGCCGGGCGAGGGCTTCGCGGTCCTTGCTGTAGCCGCCGCCGATCACGCCCACCACCGGGATGTCGCGGCCCAGGCACTGGCGCAACACGTGTTCGTCGCGGGCGGCCAGGCCTGCGTCGGTCAGGTTCAGATAGCCCAGGGCGTCGTCCTTGTGCACATCGACGCCGGCGTCGTACAGCACCAGGTCGGGCTGGTACAGCGGCAGCAGGTAGTTCAGCGCGTCCTCGACCACCTTGAGGTAGGCGCTGTCGTGCATGCCGCGGGGCAGGGGGATGTCCCAGTCGCTCTGGGCCTTGCGTGCCGGGAAGTTCTGCTCGCAGTGCAGCGACACGGTGATCGCTTCCGGGGTGTCCTGGAGCATGCGCGCGGTACCGTCGCCCTGGTGCACGTCGCAGTCGAAGATCAGCACCCGGTGCACGCGACCGGCCTCCAGCAAATAACGGCTGATCACCGCCAGGTCGTTGAAGATGCAGAAACCGGCCGGGTGGTCATAGTGGGCGTGATGGGTGCCGCCGGCCAGGTGGCAGGCGATGCCGTGTTGCAGCGCCTGCTCGGCGGTCAACAGCGAACCGCCCACGGCGCGCACGGTGCGCCGGGCCAGGGCTTCGCTCCAGGGCAGGCCGAGGCGGCGCTGGTCCTCGCGGGACAATTCGCCGTTCATGTAGCGCTCGATGTAGTCGCGGTCATGGGCCAGGGCGAGGATGTCGTTGGGGCAGATCTCCGGGCGCAGCAAGGCGGCGTCGGTGGTCAGGCCGCTGTCCACCAAGTGGTCGCGCAACAGGCGGAACTTGTCCATCGGGAAGCGATGGTCCGGCGGGAACTCCGGGCTGTAGTCGTCGTGGTAGATCAGCGGCAGGGGCATGGTGTCGACGCGATGGGGGCGAGCACCGATCTTGCCAGCTTTGGTGGCTCCGATGCCAACCGAATCTGGGGCTGCTATTCGCTCATTGACCTGCCGATGCCAGCACCCTCTGCCAGTCCGGCTCGTTCATCCGCCCGAGGATCCGCGCCTTGCCGTTGCCATCCACCGACACGAACAGCGCACTGACGTAGCCGCTCTCCCGTTCGCCGCCCGGTACATGCTGCTGGCGGGCGAAGTGATCGATGCAACCGTTGTGAGTCACCAGCACCAGGTTGTGCCCGGGCCGTTTGCGGGCCATGGCCTCGGCCGGGAACGGGTGCTCGCAGCGCTCCAGCCAGTCTTCGCTGGTCACGGCCTGGCCGAGGATGAAGTGCGCGGTCTGGCGGGTGCGCAGCTTCGGGCTGCTAAGCAGGTCGGCGCCGGCCAACCCCAGTTGCTGCAGGCCCTGGCCGACCCGTTGCGCCGCCTGGCTGCCGGACACGGTGATGCCGGTCGGATCGTCCAGGCACGGCCCAGGGGCACTGTCGCAGCGTTCGGCGTGGCGGATCATCACGATCACCGCACCTTCCTTCCAATCCTGCAGCAGGCCGCTGTCGCTCAACTGTTGCTCGTTGCCAAGGTTCACGATGTGCGTCCTCGTCGCTAGCCAGGTGCTGGCCCCGGCCATTGCCAGGAGCAGGCCGATGGCGGCGCCGACCGCGGTGCGCGAGCGGCGGCGTTTGCGGGGGGCCAGCAGGGCCGGATTGTGCAGGGTGTTGCTGGGGTGCATGCGTCACTCCGATGGCAGTGCGGCGTCGACGAAGGCCGCGGTATGTGCCGGCATTGTGCGAAGCGGCATGTCGGGGGGCGGTGAAGCCGATGTGAAAAAAGCATCGGTTGACTGATGCGCGCGGCCTACGCTGTACACTGCCAGACCGTGATTTCGGAGCCGTGCCCATGACCCCCCTTCTCGAACTGGAAAGTCCGCGCCTGGTGTTGCGCCAATGGCAGGACGACGACCTGCGCGAGTTCGCTGCCCTGTGCGCCGACCCGCAGGTGATGCGCTACTTCCCCGCGCCGATGACCCGGGTCGAGGCGGCGGCGCTGATTGGCCGGATCCGTGGCCATTTCAACGAGTACGGCTTTGGCCTGTGGGCCCTGGAGCGCAAGGACAGCGGCGCCTTCATCGGCATGACCGGCCTGCTCCACGTCAACTTCGACGCCCCGTTCGGCCCGGCGGTCGAGATCGGCTGGCGCCTGGCCCGCCGCCACTGGGGGCTGGGCTTCGCCAGCGAGGCGGCCTGGGCCTGCCTGCGCTGTGCCTTCGCCCAGTTGCACCTGGACGAGGTGGTGTCGTTCACCACCGAGGGCAATCTGCCGTCGCAGAAGGTGATGCAAGCCATTGGCATGGTCCAGGACCTGGCGGGCAGCTTCGAGCATCCGCGCCTGCCCGTCGGCGATCCACTGCGCCCCCATGTGTTGTACCGCATCGACCGTGATCGCTGGCAACAGAACCTGCGCGGCTGAATAGGTCGCCATTCGTACGACGGGACGAACGGCAAAACCCTGTATCATTCGCCGGTATAACCGCGCCGTATTGCCTTGCCAGGAGAACCCCATGAGCCATGTACTCGACGATCTGGTCGACTTGCTGAGCCTCGAGTCCATCGAGGAGAACCTGTTCCGCGGACGCAGCCAGGACCTGGGCTTCCGCCAGCTGTACGGTGGCCAGGTGCTCGGCCAGTCGCTGTCGGCGGCCAGCCAGACGGTCGAGGACGCCCGCCATGTGCATTCGCTGCACGGTTACTTCCTGCGCCCGGGCGATGCCAGCATGCCGGTGGTCTATTCGGTGGACCGTGTGCGCGACGGCGGCAGCTTCAGCACCCGGCGGGTCACGGCGATCCAGAAGGGCCAGCCGATCTTCACCTGCAGCGCGTCGTTCCAGTACGACGAGGAGGGTTTCGAGCATCAGGCGCAGATGCCGGACGTTGTCGGCCCGGAAAACCTGCCCAGCGAAGTCGAGCTGGCCAGCGCCATGGCCGACAAGCTGCCCGAGCGCATCCGCGAAAAGGTGCTGTGCGCCAAGCCCATCGAGATCCGCCCGGTCACCGAGCGCGATCCGTTCGATCCCAAGCCCGGCGAGCCGATCAAGTACGCCTGGTTCCGTGCCGACGGCAACCTCCCGGACATCCCGGCGCTGCACAAGTACCTGCTGGCCTATGCCTCGGACTTCGGCCTGCTGACCACCTCCCTGCTGCCCCATGGCAAGTCGGTGTGGCGCAAGGACATGCAGATCGCCAGCCTCGACCATTCGCTGTGGTTCCACCGCAACCTGCGCGCCGAAGAGTGGCTGCTGTACGCCACCGACAGCCCTTGGGCCGGCAATGCCCGTGGCTTCTGCCGTGGCAGCATCTTCAACCGCGCCGGGCAACTGGTGGCCTCGTCCACCCAGGAAGGCCTGATCCGCCATCGCAAGGACTGGGCATGAGCCTCCGGGATATTCGCCACTGGGTATTCGACATGGATGGCACCCTGACGGTCGCCGTGCATGACTTCGCGGCCATCCGCGAGGCGCTCGACATTCCGTCCGACCACGACATCCTCACCCACCTGGCCGCCTTGCCGGCGGAGGAGGCGGCGGCCAAGCATGCCTGGCTGCTGGAGCACGAACGCGACCTGGCGATCGCCTCCAAGGCCGCGCACGGCGCGGTGGAGTTGGTGCGTGAGCTGGCCGGGCGTGACTGCCGGCTGGCCATCCTCACCCGCAATGCCCGCGAACTGGCCCATGTCACCCTCGAGGCCATCGGCCTGGCTGACTGCTTCCCGGTCGAGCATATTCTGGGGCGCGACGAGGCGGCGCCCAAGCCCAGCCCTGACGGGCTGCTGCAGATCGCCCGGGCCTGGGGCGTGAGCCCCGCTGAGATGGTGATGGTCGGTGACTACCGCTTCGACCTGGACTGCGGCCGGGCCGCAGGCACCCGCACCGTATTGGTCAACCTGCCGGACAACCCATGGCCGCAGTTGGCCGACTGGCATGCGGCCGATTGCCGGGCGCTGAGGGCGTTGCTCGGCTGACATCCCTCATGCCCTGCGCGCTCCCTCTGAACGGCCTTGTGCCGCGAAAGGGCTAAGCTGCACTGCACCTTTTGCCACGATGGAGACCTCACCCATGAACACCAAGGCCCTTTATGTCCTGCCCGGCGGCGGCTACGACAAGGTCCAGGTCGGCACTTGCGAAACCGCCGCGCCCAAGGCCGGCGAGATCACCGTGCGCCTGCATGCCAGCTCCCTCAACTATCACGATTTCGCCGTGGTCAGCGGCATGTGGGGGCCGAGCGAGCGGCGCATCCCCATGGCTGACGGTGCCGGCGAAGTGGTCGCGGTGGGCGCCGGGGTCAGCGAGTTCCAGGTCGGCGATGCGGTGGTCAGCACCTTCTTCCCCGACTGGCTCGATGGTCAGGCACTGGTCGAGGGTTTTGCCAGCGTGCCGGGCGACGGCATCGACGGCTATGCCCGTGAACAGGTGACCGCCCGGGCCAGCTCCTTCACCCTGGCGCCCAGGGGCTACAGCCATGCCGAGTCGGCGACCCTGACCACCGCCGGCCTCACCGCCTGGCGCGCCCTGATGGGCGATGACCACCTCAAGCCCGGCGACAGCGTGCTGGTGCAGGGTACCGGCGGCGTGTCGATCTTCGCCCTGCAATTCGCCAAGCTGGCCGGCGCCATGGTGATCGCCACCTCGTCCAGCGATGCCAAGCTGGAGCGTCTCAAGGCGCTGGGCGCGGATCACCTGATCAACTACAAGACCACGCCCGCCTGGGGCGAGAAGGTTCGTGCGCTGACCGGCGGACGCGGTGTGGACCATGTGATCGAAGTCGGCGGCCCGGCCACGCTGGAGCAGTCGATGGTTGCCGCCCGGATCGGCGGACATGTGTCGCTGATCGGCATCCTCACCGGCGTGGCCGGGCAGTTGCCGCTGGTGCAGGCGCTGGTGCGGCAGATTCGCCTGCAGGGCGTGCTGGTAGGCAGCCGCGCTCAGCAGCAGGCGATGGTTCGCGCTATCGACGCCAATGGCCTGCGGCCGGTGGTGGACAAGCATTTCGAGCTGGAGCAGATGGTCGAGGCCTTCAAGTACCAGGAGAGCAACAGGCATTTCGGCAAGATCTGCCTGACCTGGTGACGCTCTCCCCAAGGTGTTGGAGTGAGCAAGCGCCTGGTTTGGTGTGGGGCGGGGGCGCGTCGATGCTCCCACGCAGCCCCAATACCCTTTCAGGTGTGGGACAGCAGCGGAAACATCAGCACCTGTCCATCGACATAGGTTTTCGATGCACCCCAGACGAACAGTGCATCATCGTTATCCACAACCCGCGCCGCGAAGCCCTCGCTGCTCAGCGGCGCAAACCCCAGCAGCACCTCCCGGGTCGTTGCCCTGACCAGTTCGGCCACCACATCGGCCAGCACCAGTTCGCGCTCGCAGAATACATCCACCAGCACCAACCGCTCGCCGTCGTGCTCCACCACCACGTATGCCTCGTGTCTTGAGGAATGGAACAAGGCTTCTCGGTAGGGGCCGTCACAGTAGAACATTGTCAACGGTACATTCGGCACGAGGCTCAACCGTGCCTGTGGGCAACTCTTCATTACCGCTGCCATGAAGTGTTCACGTTGTGTGCTGTCGCCAAGATCCACAGGATGGAACGTGCTGACTTCAGGGGGCGTCGACCTGGCTTGGAAATATTCGTGTTCGATCACCCGGCGGAAGCCGAACCGGGGATAGAGATCCAGCACGGTGCTATTGGCGAACAGGTACAACAGGTCACATTTACCTGCCCAACGCTCTACAAGCACTTCCATCAGGTAGCGGCTGTAGCCACGGCCTTGTGCCGCAGGCGCTGTCATCACCGTGCCGATCTGGACACAACGCAGAGGCTGGCCATCGAGGGTGAAGTCGAGCAGGTTGGCCGAGGCGTTGGCCAGCATTTTACCGCTGCGAACCAGTGAGCACGGCTGGTTGTCTTCTTGCCAGAAGCCAGCCTGGTACCAATCTTCGAAGTCGAAGCCGTAGGTCTGACGGGCGAGGGCATTGAGTTCGGCGCGCAGGTGCGGGTCGTCGCGATAGTGCTCGACTTGCGCGAGGGAGGGGTCGTCGGCGAGGAGTGCCATGGCGTCCATACCTGTCTGTAATTTGAGGGTGAACGTTAACCGTTGCGCGGATGAAAAGTTGTAAGGGTTTGTGCTATCGCGGTCGGGGGCAGGCGCAGAAAGGTGGCCGCCCGCACCGAGGTCAAGGGGTTGGTCTCTGTTTACACCGCAGTTTCACCCCCTGCATACACCACCACCGCCGCCCGCAACTTGCGCCCGCCGAACAGGCTCATGCGCTGGAACGCCTGGTGGCTGACCGGCAGGTGCTGGCAGTCCAGGGCCTGGCGGTGACGAGCGTGGTCGGTGTCGGGATCGTGCAGGTAGACGAAGTCGTCGTCGCAGGCGGTGACCAGCACCCAGTGCGGTGCCTTGCTGCCGGTCAGCCGGTAGTTACTGATCAGCACCAGCGCCAGGCCGCCTTCGGCCAGCACCCGAGGCAGGTTGGGCGCCTGCCGCGCGATGACCACGTCGCTGTCCTGCAACTCGGCGCAGAAGTCCTCATGGACCAGGCGCATGACCTCCTTCTTGCCGGGCTGGCGCACACCGTCGAGAAACAGCGGCCCTTCGGTATTGAGCAGCAGCCGTACGCGAAAGCCCCGGCGCCAGGCGGCCAGGGCCAGGCCATGGGGGCTGCAACCGCCGTGACCGGAGGTCATGAACACGGTGGTCGCCTCGCGCCACAGGCGCAGTTCCTCGCGCCGGCTTGGCGGGCGCAGCGGTTGCAGGGCGGCCATGGCCATCAGCAGGCAGGCCGGGCCGCAGGTGAAGTCGGTGGTCTGGGCGTAGTAGGGGACCAAGCGCGTCTCGCCCGCCGGGTGTGGGAGGATGCGCTTCTCGTAACGCAGGGCGCTGGTGTGGTCCTCGTAGTAGTCATCGACCAGGGCAAAGCGGCGATAGCCATGGCGTTCATACAGGGCGATGGCCTTGGGGTTGTCGGTGCGTACCTCAAGACGCAGGTAGGCACGGTCATGCTCCAGGGCGCAGCGCTCGGCCTGTTCCAGCAGCCTGGCACCAAGGCCATGGCCACGCGCCTGTTCGGCAATGGCGATGGAATACAGCCGGGCCAGCGAGGTGCCACGGTGGAAGAGTAACAGCGCATAACCCATCAACTGGCCGTCGCGTTGCGCCACCAGCAGGCTGGCGTTGGCGTGGGACAGCATCCAGCGAAAGCTGCGCGGGGTCAGCCGGTCGAGCGCGAAGCACTGGTTCTCCAGCGCCAGCAGGGCCGGCAGGTCGTCAACAGTTGCCAGGCGAAATTCGATGTGCATAGGGCCGCCGTAAAAGTTGCGTAATGAAACGGGACATTCGAAAAACTTCGTGCTTAATAGAAACCGTGTCTACCCAACACAGGGCTTCAAATATGTCATCGTTTCAGGAACCCTTACCTGGCTGGCCCGGGGAAAGTTCACACTCACGTACGGCTGGTGTTATTTATCCACTGACCCTGGATAACAAGTCAAGTCAGCTGGTTATCATCGTGGAGCGGCGTGAGGACTGGGCTTCGTACCTGCCCAGCGAGGATGTCGTGACGGCCCAGGAATACCTGGAGGCGCCACGCGAAGCCGATAACGGCAAGCGTGTCCAGGTGATAAATCTATGCCGTAATTATAAGTATCTAGGCCACGGTTATTATTGTTCGTTGTTGGCCGAGGCGCGCGGACATAAAGTCATTCCTTCGGTCAGAAGTATCAGTGAATTGACCCGCAAGTCGTTATATGGATTGGCCCTGGACGACATGGCGCGCAGCTTGGAAAGTGCCCTGGCCAATCACCCCTACGGCGAAACCGAAGGGTTCACCCTGACCCTGTATTTCGGCCGTACCGATCTGGAACCGCTGCAAGACATTGCCCGCCAGCTGTTCGAAAGCTTCCCGTGCCCGATCCTGCTGGTGGAGTTCCGCAAGACCAGCACCTGGCATATCGCCGGGGTCAAGGTCGGCGCGCTGCACAAGTTGCGTGAAGACCAGCAGGACCCCTTCGCCAATGCCCTCGATGGCTTCAGCCGGCGGATCTGGCGTCAACCGCGCTCGCGGCGGGTGGCGCGCTACGACCTGGCGATCCTCCACGACCCTGATGAGGCGCTGCCGCCGTCGAACCCCAAGGCGCTGGAGCACTTCATTCGCGCCGGTCGCCAGCTCGGGGTCGACGTCGAGCTGATCGGCAAGAAGGACTACGCCCGCCTGGCCGAATACGACGCGCTGCTGATCCGCGAGACCACCAGCGTCGACAACCACACCTATCGCTTTGCCAAGAAGGCCGAGAGCGAAGGGCTGGTGGTGATGGACGACCCGGCGTCGATCCTGCGCTGCACCAACAAGGTCTACCTGACCGACCTGTTGCGCAGTCATCGCCTGGCCATGCCGGCCAGCGAAATCCTCTACCGCGACAACCCCCAGGCGCTGGAAGGTATTGGCGAGCGGCTGGGCTTTCCACTGGTGCTGAAGATCCCTGACGGCTGTTTCTCGCGGGGCGTGATCAAGGTCAAGGACGCCGCCGAACTCCAGGCCGCCACCGCCGAACTGTTCGAGCACTCGGTGCTGCTACTGGCCCAGGAATACCTCTACACCGAATACGACTGGCGCATCGGCGTGCTCAACCGCAAGCCGATCTTCGCCTGCCAGTACTTCATGTCCAAGGGCCACTGGCAGATCTTCAACCATCAGGCCCAGCGCGACGAGGTCAACGGCGAATGCCGCACTCTGGCTGTGCACGAAGCGCCACGCGCGGTGGTGGATCTGGCGGTGAAGGCCGCCAATCTGATCGGCGATGGCCTGTACGGCGTCGACCTCAAGCAGGTGGGTGACCGGGTGGTGGTGATCGAGGTCAACGACAACCCCAACCTCGACGCCGGCATCGAGGACGCCTACCTGCACGACGACCTCTACACCCTGGTGCTGGAGGAATTCATCCGCCGCCTGGAGCAGAAGCGCCGGGGGCAAGCCTGGTAACGAGGTGCTGGCATGATCGAAAGCTACAGCCTGGCCCATGGTCAGTTGCGCAAGCGCGAGGGGCTCGATCGCGAGGTGCTGCTGTTCGTCGAACCGGACAGTGCCGAGCGTGAGCTGCTGCAGGCCTGGTTCCACCTGGATGCCCATGCCCTGGCTTCGGCGCTGGATCCGGACGAGGTGTCGCGCATCGAATTGCATCGCGATGGCCTGTTCCTGATCTGGAAGCGTCCGCAGAGCTACACCGGTGGCGACAGCTTCGCCTTCCAGGTGTCCTCGTTCGGCATGCTGATGGTCGACGGCCACCTGGTGCTGATCGCCCCGGATGCCTCCCTGCTCGATGGCCTCGGGCAGCGCCATGCGCTGCACGATCCGATGGATGTGCTGCTGGCCATCCTGCTGGACAACCTGCATCACTACCTGGGGCACCTGAAGGTGATCAAGATGGTCGCCCGCGAGCTGCAGCAACGCTTCGAGCAGTCGCTGGAGAACCACCACCTGATGCAGATGTTCAACCTCAGCGAGAGCCTGATTCACTACATCAACGCCATCCACAGCAATGGCGCGGTGCTCTCGCGCCTGCGCGCCCATGGCGAGAAGCGCCATTTCAACCCTGAGGTGCTGGCGCTGATCGACGACCTGGTCATCGAGAACGACCAGTGCCACAAGCAGGCCGAGATCTACTCGACGGTGTTCGCGGGCTTGATGGACGCCCGGGGCAACCTGGCCAACAACGCGATGAACGAGACTCTGCGCAAGCTCACCCTGATCAACGTGGTGTTCCTGCCGCTGAACCTGATCGCCAGCATTGGCGGCATGTCCGAGTTCAGCATGATGACCGCGGGCGTGCCCTGGTGGCTGGCCTATGCCTTGCTGGTGCTGGCGATGGTGCTGCTGGGCGTGCTCATGGTGCTGGCGCTCAAGCGTCTGGCCCGGGGGCGTCGCCCTGTCGCGTCCCCTGCGCAAACCGAGCGCCCTGCTGTGCGGCCCACCCCTTCATTCCCTGGAATCGCCAGTTGGAGAACACCATGAGCAATCTGCAGATCGGCCTGATGATCGTCACGGTGATCGTGGTGTTCGCGGTGGTGAACTTCTACTGGCACTACCGGCGTGACCGCGACTGACGCAAACAGGCACGTCCGGGGGCTTGACTGACGTGCGTGGGCACGCGGTGTCGTGATCGAACAGTTGTCTGACGTTTTCGAGCATTTTGCTCGCGCCGCGCCCGGCTTAAAGTGAAGCCCGCATCCCCACGGTGCGTTGCCCGGGCGCGTGAGAAGGCCGTAACAGAGCGTGCGCAACGTACTCCGCCCTTTGCCGAGGAGACCGTTTCGCCTGCCCCTGCCCGTCCCTTCCTTGTGTCAGCAAAAAGAGAACAAGACCAATGAACACCGTGGGAACTGATGGCAACCTTGCTCAAGGTTTCAAGCCACGTCACGTAACGATGCTGTCCATCGCCGGCATCATCGGCGCGGGGCTCTTCGTCGGCTCCGGGCACGCCATCGCGGCGGCCGGCCCGGCCACCATCCTCTCCTATTTCGTGGCCGGCACCCTGGTGGTGCTGGTCATGCGCATGCTCGGCGAAATGGCCGTGGCCCACCCCGACACCGGCTCGTTTTCCACCTACGCCGACCAGGCCATCGGTCGTTGGGCCGGCTACACCATCGGCTGGCTGTACTGGTGGTTCTGGGTACTGGTGATCCCCATCGAGGCGCTGGCCGCCGGGCATGTGCTCAACGCCTGGTTCCCCCAGGTGGACAGCTGGATCTTCGCCCTGGCCTCGGTGCTGCTGCTGGCCTGCACCAACCTGTTCAGCGTGGCCAAGTACGGTGAGTTCGAGTTCTGGTTCGCCATTCTCAAGGTCACCGCCATTCTCGGCTTCATCGGCCTGGGCTTCGCCGCGCTGCTGGGTTGGTTGCCTGAGCGCGAGGTCAGTGGGCTGAGCACGCTGATGGACGAGCACGGCGGTTTCGCGCCCAAGGGCTGGTCCGCGGTGGTCGGTGCATTCATCACCGTGATGTTCAGCTTCATCGGCACCGAGGCGGTGACCATCGCCGCCTCCGAGTCCAGCGACCCGGCACGCAACATCGCCAAGGCCACCCGTTCGGTGATCTGGCGTATCAGTACGTTCTATATATTGTCGATCTTCGTGATCATCTCGGTGGTGCCGTGGAATGACCCGCAACTGGCGGTAGTGGGTTCCTACCAGCGTGCGCTGGAAATCATGAACATCCCGAACGCGGCGCTGATGGTCGACATCGTGGTATTGATCGCGGTGACCAGCTGCATGAACTCATCGATCTATATCGCTTCGCGGATGATGTACTCGCTGGCCAAGCGTGGCGATGCCCCTGCCTTGCTGAAGCACACGTCCAAGGTGGGTGTACCGCGCGCCGCGGTATTCGGCAGCACCCTGATCGGCGCAGCCATCGCCATCCTCAACTACTTTGCACCCAAAGGCGTGTTCGAGTTCCTGCTCGCCAGCTCCGGCGCCATCGCGCTGCTGGTGTACCTGGTGATCGCCATTTCACAACTGCGCATGCGTGGTCGGCTGGAGCGCGAGAACGCCAACCTCAAGTTCCGCATGTGGCTGTTCCCCTGGCTGACCTGGGCGGTGATCCTGTTCATCAGCGGTGCCCTGGCCGTGATGATGTTCACCGAGGAGCACCGCGCCGAGGTGACCGCCACCTTGAGCCTGGCGATCGTGATCTCGTTCCTGGGGATCGTCACCACCCGTGGACATTCCCGCAGGGCCGTGGGAGCGCGTTCGCTGGGTTGAGGTCATTGCGACGGCGTTGACCGCCACTCGGAGGATTTGCCGGATCCTTCGAGTCGCCCGATTCTTCATCCAGGTGATGTATCCGTGCCATCATTTTTTGCCTTACACTCCCGGCAACCAGCTCGCAAGGGAGTGCGCAACATGCTTCACGGTATCCGTCTGGCTTTGACCCTGTGTGTGTTGCACCTGCCGCTGGCGCATGCCGACGAGTCGCCTGCCGACCCCTTGCTCGACACCGCCTCCAGCAGCAGCGCCGAACAGAATCCCCGTGGCGTGCTGCGGGCCCGTGACCAGGCCGTGTTGTCCAGTGAACTGGCCGGGCGCATCGTCGAAATGCCTTTCGCCGATGGCCAGGACTTCAAAAAGGGCAGCACCCTGGCCCGCTTCGATTGCAGCGCCTATCAAGCCCAGCTCAACGCCGCCCAGGCCGCCGTGCGTGCCGCCAGTGAGGAACTCAGGCACAACCGCCAGTTGGCTGCCCTGAAGTCAGTCGGCCAGTTCGAAGTGTCGCTGGCCGAGGCCAAGCAGGCCCAGGCCCAGGCCGAAGCTCAGGTGTACCAGGTGCAGATCAAACGCTGCGTGGTCAGCGCGCCGTTCGACGGGCGGGTGGTGCAGCGCCGAGCTCAGCCCCATGAAAGCGTGCCCAGCGGTGCGCCGTTGATCGAGGTGGTGGACAATCGCTCGCTGGAAATCCACCTGCTGGTACCCTCACGCTGGTTGGGGCGGCTCAAGCCCGGTCAGCCGTTCGAATTCGTTCCGGATGAAACCGGCAGGCCGCTGCAGGCGCAGGTCAAGCGTGTCGGCGCGCGGATCGACGAAGGCAGCCAGACCCTGCAACTGATCGGTGAACTGCCCAGCGACAGCCAAGGGCTGCTGGCCGGCATGAGCGGTACCGCCCACTTCGCGCAACAGCCATGACCGCCGCTGCCGCAGGTGTGGCCGAGCATGCCTTCGCCCACTTTCTCGGTTTGCAGCGCCAGGCGCGCCAGGCCGCCAGCACCGAGCAGTTGGCTTACAGCATGGTCAATGACGGCCAGGCGTTGTTCGGCTTTCGTCATGCCGCGCTGCTGATCGCTGGCAAGGTTCGGGCGCTGACCGGCATCAGCGTGGTGGAGCCCCATGCGCCGTTCGTGGCGTTCGTCGAGCGCGCCGCTCACCGTTTGCAAAGGGCTGGATTGGCTGCTCAGGCCGCCGTGGTAGACCCGGCCAGGCTGGATGACCAGGCACTGGCCGACTGGCAATCATTGTCGGCCGCTCATGCCTATTGGTTGCCGCTGCTCGACCGCAACGGCGACGTGTTCGGTGGCCTGTGGCTGGCCCGTGATCAAGCCTTCACCCCCGCCGAGCAGGCCCTGCTCAACCAGTTGGGCGATACCTACGCCCATGCCTGGCTGGCCCTGCACCCGGTCCGCCCCTGGCGCCTGCGCTGGCCACGGCGGCGTCTGCTGACGGTGGCCGCAGCACTGTTGCTGGTATTGCTGGTGCCGGTGCGCCAGTCGGTGCTGGCACCGGCCGAGGTCGTGCCACGGGCGGGACGGGTGGTCGCCGCGCCGCTGGACGGGGTGATCGCCGAATTTCTGGTCAAGCCCAACCAGACGGTCGCCGTTGGCGACGTGCTGGTGCGCTTCGATGCCACCACGCTCAAGGCCCAGGCCGACGTCGCCGGGCGCGCCCTTGGCGTGGCCGAGGCTGAGCTCAAGGCCAGCACCCAGCGCGCCTTCAGCGACGCCGAGTCCAACGCACGCCTTGATCTGCTGGCTGCTCGTGTGGAGCAGAAGCGTGCCGAGCTGGATTACGCCCGCCAGCTCCTCGGCCGCAGCGAGATCCGCGCCGAGCGCGCGGGGATCGCGGTGTTCGCCGATGCCGAGCGCTGGACCGGCAAGCCGGTGCAGACCGGCGAGCGGCTGATGCAACTGGCTGATCCGCAGCAGGCCGAGCTGCGCCTGGAACTGCCGGTGGGCGATGCCATCGCCTTGCAGCCTGGCGCCGAGGTGGCGCTGTTTCTCGACAGCGATCCGCTGCATCGCCATGGTGCTCGTCTGCAGCGCGCCGCCTACGAGGCCCAGGCGACTGCCGCCGGGCAGCTCGCCTACCGGCTTGATGCCGGTTTCGAGGAGGCGCCGCCGCGGATCGGCCTGCGCGGGACCGCCAAGCTGTATGGCGAGCGCGCGCCGCTGGTCTACTACCTGCTGCGTCGACCACTGGCGGCATTGCGCCAGGGGCTAGGGCTATGAACCTGCCGCCGCTGCGGGCCGACCTGCAACTGTCCGCGGCGGCGCCTGGCCACGATGGCGCGCCCCAGTGGACCCTCGCCGACCCGTTGCGCGGGCGCTACTTCAAACTCGGTGCCATTGCCGTGCGCTTGCTGCAACACTGGCGCCTGGGCGACCCGCAGCATGTGCTGGCGGCGGCCAATGCCGAACCCGGCCTGGCCGTCGACCAGCAGGCGCTGGAAGAACTGTTGCTGTTCCTCGGCCAGCACGATCTGATCAGCGCCGAGGACGCCCGCCAGCGCGACAGCTATGCGACCAAGGCCGCCGCGAGCCGTCAGAGCCTGTGGACGCGCGTGCTGCACCAGTACCTGTTCTTCCGGATTCCGTTGTGGCGTCCGGACGCTTTCCTCAATCGTGCCTGGCCGGTACTGGAACGTCATGGCGGCTGGATGGTGCGCGTGGCCCTGCCGCTGCTGCTGGCGTTGGGCGTGTTCCTGGTGGCGCGCGACTGGTCGCGCTTCATCGCCACCTTCCCGCACCTGTTCAGCCTGGGCGGCATCCTCGCCTTCGGCGTGGCGCTGGGGTTCGCCAAGCTCTGCCACGAGTTCGGCCATGCGTTCATGGCCAAGCGTGCCGGCTGCCGGGTGCAGAGCATGGGGCTGGCGTTCATGGTGCTGCTGCCGATGTTCTATACCGATGTCAGCGATGCCTGGCGGGTGCGTGACCGCCGTTCGCGGCTGCTGATCGACGCCGGCGGGGTGTTCGCCGAGCTGGTGCTGGCGGTTTTGGCGCTGCTGGCCTGGTCGCTGTTGCCCGATGGCCCGGCGCGCACGGCGGCATTCATGCTGGCCAGTGCCACCTGGATCACCACCTTGCTGGTCAACCTCAACCCGTTCATGCGCTTCGATGGCTACTTCCTGGTGAGTGACCTGTGGGGTGTCGAGAACCTGCAGCAGCGCGCCTTCGCCCTGTGTCGCTGGCGTCTGCGCGAGGCCCTGTTCGGCTATGGCGAGCCGGCTCCAGAAGCCTGGCCGCCGGTGATGCGCCGGCGATTGCTGGTCTGGGGGTATGGCGCCTGGCTATGGCGCGCGGTCTTGTTCTTCGGTATCGCCCTGGCGGTGTATCACCTGTTCTTCAAGGTGTTGGGCATCTTCCTGATGCTGGTGGAACTGGTGTGGTTCATCGGCCTGCCAGTGTGGAAGGAGCTGCAGCAGTGGTGGCTGCGCCGTGGTCAGGCGGCGCCGGGCAAGGCATTGCGGGGCGCAGCCGTGCTGGCGCTGCTGCTGGCCGTGCTGGTGGTGCCCTGGCGCGGCGCGGTGGACGTGCCGGCGATGCTCGAGGCGTCCCGGGTCAGCGCCTTGCACGCGCCCGTGGCGGCTCGGGTGAAGCGTCTGCCGGTGCGTGAAGGGCAGGTGGTCGCCCAGGGGGAGTTACTACTGGAGCTGGAGTCACCCGACCTGGCTTCGCGCCAGTCCATTGTGCGTCGCGAGATCGACATCCTGCAGTTGCTCTTGCGGCGTCAGGCCGGCCGCAGCGAGACGGCGGGCGATACCGGTGTGCTCGAGCAGCAGCTGGCCGAGGCCGTGGCCGAATATCGGGGGCTGGCGGCCCAGCGTGAACGCCTGCAACTGCGGGCGCCGCGTGCGGGGGTACTGCGTGACCTGCCGGCCGATCTGGCCCCAGGACAATGGGTCAGCCCGGCACAGACACTCGGCCGTTTGGTCGAGCCAGGCCTGCGCCTGCGGGGCTATCTGGCCGAGGCCGACCTGTGGCGCGTGGCGGTTGGCAGCGAGGGACGCTTCATCGCCGATGACCCGGGGCGGCCGGCGTTGCCGGTGCGCGTCGAGCAGGTCGATGCCACCGGCGTGGCGGTGCTGGAGCTCGAGGCGCTGGCGTCCGATCGCCATGGGCCGGTGGCCGTGCGTCGCGATGCCCAGCAGCGCGCAGAGCCGGTGCAGGCACAATACGGCGTACGCCTGAGCCCGCTGGCCGAGATGCCCGACGTGAACCAGCCACTGCGCGGGGTGGTGGTGCTCGATGGGGCCCGGGAGTCGCTGCTGGGCAGCGCCTGGCGTCGGCTGGCGGCATTGGGCGTGCGCGAGAGCGGTTTCTAGTAAGCATTCACTGCGAGGGCGCTGCATGAGTGAGGTCACGTTGCCGCGTTGTTCCCGACTGGCTTTGGCCACGGACTTGCCGGCATTGCTGCAGGCATTGGCCCGGGTACGGGCCGAGGCCTGGCAGGCGCATTTCAACAGGGGGTATCACGAGGGGGACTGGAGTGGTGTGGCCTTGGTCACCGCCGAGGATGCCTCGGTGCCACTGGCTCCTGGCCTGGGCGCTCCCAAAGACCTGATCTGGTGGCAGGGCGAAGCAGCCTGGCAAGCAGTGCTGGCGCCGTTCCAGTCCTCGCTGCGCGCCGCCCGTCTGCTGCGCCTGGGGGAGGGTGCCAGGATCCACGAGCACCGCGACCCCGACCTGGGGCGCCCCGGCGGCTGCCTGCGCCTGCACATTCCTTTGATCAGCCCGCCCGGCGTTGAATTTCTGGTGGACGACCTGCAGGTGCCGATGTGCCCCGGCGAATGCTGGTTCATCGACCTGTCGCGACCTCACCGAGTCAACAACCCCGGGCCCGGCGAACGCATCCACCTGGTGCTCGACTGCACGCCAGCCCCTTGGCTGCTGGCACTGATCGAGGAGGGGCTGGCGCGCACGCCAACGTTGCAGGTGGGCAGGGCGGGGCAGGCATTCGAACGGTTCCGTCAGCAGGTGGCCGAGTCTGCGGCGTTGGCCGCACGCCTGCAGGCACTTGAGGACCCTCGAGCATTCGTCGCCGAGGCCGTGCGATTGGGCGCCGAGCATGGGCAGTTTTTTTCCGACGCAGAGGTCTTGGCCGCCATGCGCCGGGGCAAGCAGGCATGGAGCGATCAATGGCGCGTATGAATACTCCGCTGGACTTCCAGGGCTGGCTGCCCATTCGCCTCTGGCAAGGCGACGCCGGCTGGCGGGTGGACTGGTGCTGGTTTGGCGAGCGGCGCCTGACCCGGCCATTCTTCCGCGACGATGTCGACCTGGCGCTGCGCCTGCCGTTCAACCAGGCGATGCGCCGTGAAACCGATGTCCAGGCGCTGCTCGACGGGTATGCACGCAGTCCGGGCCTGAGCCCCACGGCCCTGCTGTTCCACGCTTCACGTTGTGGTTCGACCCTGGTCGCTCAGTTGCTGGCCAGCCAGCCCCGTAACATCGTGCTGTCCGAACCTGCGCCGCTGGACAACCTGCTGCGCGCCGCGCGCCAGGATCCAGCCGCTGCAAGCTGGCAAGCCGAGGCCCTGCGCGCACTGTGCTCGGCCTATGGCCAGCGCCGCCAGGGTGACGAGCAGCAACTGCTGATCAAGCTCGATGCCTGGAACATCTTCGACGCACCGCTGCTGACGGCGCTGTATCCCGATGCGGCCCGGGTATTCCTCTACCGCGACCCACTGGAAATCGTTGTCTCGCAACTGCGCCAGGCGGGCATGCATCGGGTGCCGGGGCTGCTTGGTGCTTCGGGCCTCGACAGCCTGCTGCCAGCCCCCCAAGCCATGGGCACGGTGGAATACACCTGCCGGATGATTGGCGAAATTCTCGCGGCTGGCCTAACGTTGTGCGAACGCCACGGCGCCATCGCCGTGAACTACAGCGAATTGCCCGACGCCGTCTGGGGACGCCTCGGGCCACTGTTCGGCATCCAGCCAGGCGATGTGGCTGACCTGCGCGCCGTCGCGGCCTTCGACGCCAAGCAGCCGGCCATGAACTTCAGCGCCGACAGCCAGCGCAAGCGCGAGGAGGCCGACGACGAAATACGGGCTGCGGTCATCCGTTGGGCCCAGGCGCCTTACAACGCGTTGGAATCCATACGGTTGCGAAACGTCTAGGAAATGGCGTCAAACGACCTCGAACGGGTGTTTGAGAAAAAAGTTGAAAAGACCCTGTTTGGGTAGTGGCTATTTGCCTTGCTCTTCGGCTACGCTGCTGCAGATTGTGTAGGACAATTCACTTGGATGTGCGCCCCTCACCATGGGGTAACCTTATGCAGGGAAGCCATACCCGATGTCCATTTCCGAGGTGAGCCTCCGTCCCATCGTGGACGTCGACCGGGCGTTCCTGCGCACCCTCTACGGCACCACCCGTGCCGCCGAAATGGCCCTGCTGCCGTGGCCCCAGGCCGCCATCGATGTGTTCCTCGACCAGCAGTTCCAAGCCCAGCACGACTATTACCAAGCCCAGTTCGCCGACGCCGACTTCTTCATCATCGAAGTGGCGGGCGAGCCCATTGGCCGCGTCTACCTGCACTGGACCGACAGCCACGTGCAGTTCATCGACATGGCCCTGCTGCCCGCCTGGTGCGGGCGCGGCATCGGCAGCCGGTTACTCGGGCAGTGGCTGGCACACGCCGATGCCGACGGCCTCAGCGCCGGCCTGCATGTCACCCCTCATAACCCGGCCTTGCGGCTTTACCAGCGCTGCGGGTTCGAGGTGGTCGGTGAGACCGGCCTGTCCCTGAAGATGCGCCGAGCGGCGCTCACCACTGCCATTCGTGCCTGAAGGACCAGATCCATGCATGCCATGCCCACGTTCGACGCACTGCAACAGGCCACCGGCAGCCACTTCCAGCTGTGGGTCAGCGACGAGCAGGCGCTCGAGGCGCAGCTGCTGGCCGTGACCGAGGGCCAGGCCATGTCGCCGCGTCACCAGCGTTATGCGGCGGAATTCGCCCTGCCGGCCGGCACCGAGCTGCCGCAGGCGGTGTTCCGCCTGTCGCCGCCAGGCGAGCAAGGTTGGCTGCTGTTGATGACGCCGGTGAGCCCCGATGACGATGGGCGCCCGGTGCTGGAAGCGATTTTTCACGTAGACCGGCCGCTCTGAGGGCGTCCGCCACACGCGTCATGTCCGGCGGGCCATGGGGCCCGTCTTCGCAGTGTTGTCATAGGAGAGCAGCAAATGAGTGAGCCGTTCCTCGGTCAGATCACCTTGTTCGCAGGCAACTTCGCCCCTCGGGGCTGGGCCTTCTGCCAAGGTCAGCTTCTGAGCATCGCCCAGAACACCGCGTTGTTCTCGATTCTCGGGACGACCTACGGTGGCAATGGCCAGACCACTTTCGCACTGCCTGACCTGCGTGGCCGGGCGCCTATCCAGCAAGGGACGGGGCCGGGGTTGCCGAATGTCGTGCTAGGGGAGGTGGCAGGTGCCCCAACGGCCAGCCTGACGTCACTGAACATGGCCTCGCAACCCGTGATCATCCCGGCCAGCACGGTGTCGGTCGCCATCCCCGCAGCGGAAGGCGATGCTGACCTGCCCGCACCTTCGACCAGTGGCGTGCTGGCCAAGCCCAAGGACACCACGGGCTCCGGTGCTGCGATCGACATCTATGCCTCGACCGCCAGCGACACGACGCTCAAACCGTTCAACCTCACCATTCCGGCCAGCACCGGTGCGACCACGGGGCAAAGCCAGCCCTTCTCGATCCGAAACCCCTACCTGGGTATCAACTTCATCATTGCAGTGGAAGGGCTGTTCCCGTCCCGCAACTGAGGCCGGGTAGGCAACAAGCAGGGCTGCGGGGCGCACATCGGCGCCCCGTCGTCCGTTCAGGATTTTCCAACAAGGACAGGCCGTCCTCACCCGCAAGGGCGGCACGCACAACCAGCCCCAGGGCTGAGCGAGGGCATCATGGCATTCTGGAAACGCGGCAAGGACACCCACACACCCAACGTTTCCACGAGCCGCCCGAGCCTCATCCAGGCCCTGGAGCCGCGCATGATGTTCGACGCCTCGGTGGGCGTGGTCGCCGACCAGGGCGCCCAGGCGGTCGAAGCAGTCGCAGCCGCCAGCGTGGCCAAGGACACCAGCGCCGCGAGCGATGCGGCCAGCACCCGCGACAGCGCCACCCACGAGCCCGTCCACGAGGCGGCGCCCGCCACCGCGCCGGTCACGGCAGCTTCGGGCAACCACGAAGTCGTGTTCGTCGACTCCGCCGTCAGCGACTACCAGAAGCTCATTGCCGGCCTGCCCGCCGGGGTCGAAGTGGTGGTGCTGGAGAACGGCAAGGATGGTTTCAAGCAGATCGCCGATTACCTCGATGGCCGCAACGACGTGACCTCGATCGATATCATCAGCCACGGTGACAAGGGCTATGTCTACCTGGCCGGCAACGCCATCTGGGCCAACCAGCTGGCCAGCCATGGCGCGGACCTTGCGCGTATTGGCAGCAGCCTGGCGCCGGGCGGTGACATCCGGTTCTTTGCCTGCAACACCGGGGCCGGCAGCGACGGCCAGCTGTTCGTCAACGAAGTGGCGCGGCTCAGCGGTGCGGATGTAGGCGCTTCGTCCGACGCCACCGGTAACCGCGCCGGCGAGGACTGGGCGCTGGAGACCGTCTCCGGGGTGGTTGCAACGGACGTCGGCGTGCAGCGTGGCAACCTGTCGGCTTTCAACACTTCGCTTGCGACCATCACCGTCACCACCACCGATGCGTCGGCCATCACCAACGATGGCCAGGTGTCCCTGGCCGAGGCCATCCAGGCCGCGAACACCGACACCTCGGTGGACGGCTCGGCCGCAGGCAGCGGCAGCGACATCATCGTGTTCCACCAGAACCTGAAAGGGCAGACCATCCGCTGGTCCTCGGCCACGGCACTGGCGGTGACCAGCAACATCACCATCAACGGTGATGTCGACGGCGACGGCAAGGGCGACATCATCTTGAGCGGTGACGTCAACAACAACGGTACCCGCGATACCCTCGAAGCCTCGGGCCTGCAAAGCAACGGCGGGGGCGTGCTGACCGTGCGCAACCTGGATTTCCGTCATTTCTCCAGCAACATCGCTGGCGGCGCGATCCGCGCCAACGGCGGCTCGATCACCGTCGAGGACTCCAACTTCGAGAGCAACGCCGGCACGGTGATCAACTCGGCGACCACCGCAGGATCCACCGTGGTGGTGCGCAACACGACGATCCACGACAACAGCGCCAGCATTGTCGGCGGCACCGCCATGTCGACGCTCGTGCGCCTGGGCGGCGCCAACAACCACGTGCTGGAAAACGTCGCCATCTACAACAACACCGGCACCTACAGCGCCACCGGCACGGTGGCGGCCGGCTCGATCATCGTGCTGAGCAACAGCGGGGGCACGGTGCGCATCACCAACAGCACCATCGCCAACAACGTGTTCCTCAACACCAGTACCGGTAGCATCGCCTCGGGCGGCCTCGGCTGGGTCAGCGGCCAGGCCGGCACGGTGACGGTGCAGAACAGCATTTTCACCGGCAATACCGTGAACGGCACCCAGCTCGATGCGGCCACCAATGGTGGTGTTGGCGGCGGCTACACCAGCACCACCAACTTGATCGGTACCGCGGTCAACTTCGTCAACACCGCCAGCGGTGACTACCGGTTGGCCAGCACCGCCAGCAACGCCATCGACCAGGGCACCCTCGTCGGCGCACCGCTCACCGACCTGCGCGGCTTCGACCGGCCCCGTGGCGGTGGCGTTGATATCGGCGCCTACGAGGTGCTGTATTCGGCGCCGCCGGTGGTCGACCTGGACACCGGCACCGGGGGCAACGACAGCACGGTCAACTTCACCGGCAGCCCGGTGGCCATCGTGCCGAACATCAGCCTCACCCAGACCGACGGCGACACCCAGGTCAGCGGTGCGACCTTGACCCTCGGTGGCGTGCTCGACGGCGGCAACGAAACCTTGTCGCTCAGCGCCGGGCAGATCGCCACCGCGGCCAGCTACGGCATCACCATCAGCGGCTCCGGCACCACGGTGCTGTCGCTCAGCGGTGTGGCCACCCTGGCCCAGTACCGCTCGATCCTCGCCGTGGTCGCCTACGGCAACAGCACCGGGGCATACACCAGCGGCACGCGCAGCGTGACGGTCAGCGTCAATGACGACATGGGCAGCACAACCCGCACCGCTTCGGTGGTGGTCCAGCCGCCCAATGCCGCCCCGGTGATCGCCAACCTCAACGGCGACAGTCAGACCTTCACCCAAGGCGCAGGCTCGGTGCTGCTCGACAGCGGCGGCAATGCCACCGTCACCGACAGCGACTCGGCCGACTTCGCCGGCGGCAACCTGACCGTGGCGGTGAGCGCCAACGGCGTAGCCGGCGAAGATGTGCTGGGCATTCGCAACCAGGGCAATGGCGTCGGGCAGATCGGCGTCAGCGGCAACACGGTCAGCTACGGCGGCGTGGCCATCGGCACCTATACCGGAGGCACGGGGGGCGCAAACCTGGTGCTGACATTCAACGGCAATGCCACGGCGGCGGCGGTCCAGGCGGTGGTGCGCAACCTCACCTACGACAACAGCAATGCCGCCAACAGCATCGGCCAGGCCACCCGTACCTTGTCGGTCACGGTCAACGATGGCGACGGTGGCACTTCGAGCGCGGCATCGGTGTCGGTGGCCATCCACGAGACCGTCCCGCCCACCGCCACCATCACACTCAGCGACACGGCCCTTAAAGTGGGCGAGACCGCGACGGTGACGATCACCTTCAGCGAGGTGGTGACCGGCTTCACCAATGCCGACCTGACGGTGGCCAACGGCACCTTGAGCGCGGTGTCCAGCAGCGATGGCGGCAAGACCTGGACCGCCACCTTCACCCCGACCAACAACCTCACCAATGCCAGCAACGTCATTACCCTGAACAACGCGGGCGTCACCGATCTGGCCGGCAATGCTGGCGCCGGCACCACCAGCTCGGCCAACTACAGCATCGATACCGTGCGCCCGACCGCGACCATCGTGGTCAGCGACAGCAACCTGACCATCGGTGAAACTTCGCTGGTGACCATCACCTTCAGCGAGGCGGTGACCGGCTTCACCAATGCCGACCTGAACGTGGCCAACGGCACCTTGAGCGCGGTGTCCAGCAGTGATGGCGGCATCACCTGGACGGCGACGTTTACCCCGACCAGCGCCATCACCGACGCGACCAACCTCATCACCCTGGACAACACCGGCGTGACCGACCTGGCGGGTAACGCCGGCAGCGGCACCACCAACTCGAACAACTACGCCATCGATACCGTGCGCCCGACCGCGACCATCGTGGTGGCCGACAGCAGCCTGAGGATCGGTGAAACCTCGCTGGTGACCATCACCTTCAGCGAAGCGGTGACCGGCTTCACCAATGCCGACCTGACCGTGGCCAACGGTACCTTGAGCGCGGTGTCCAGCAGTGATGGCGGCATCACCTGGACGGCGACGTTTACCCCGACCAGCGCCATCACCGACGCGACCAACGTCATCACCCTGGACAACACTGGGGTGACCGATGCCGCCGGCAACGCTGGGGCCGGTACCACCGACTCGAACAACTTCGCCATCGACACCCAGCGCCCGACCGCGACCATCGCGGTGGCCGACAGCAACCTGGCCATCGGCCAGACGTCGCTGGTAACCATCACCTTCAGCGAAGCGGTGACCGGCTTCACCAATGCCGACCTGAGCGTGGCCAACGGCACCCTGAGCGCGGTGTCCAGTAGCGATGGTGGCATCACCTGGACGGCGACCTTTACCCCGACCAGCGCCATCACCGACGCGACCAACGTCATCACCCTGGACAACACTGGGGTGACCGATGCCGCCGGCAACGCTGGCGCCGGGACCACCGACTCGAACAACTACGCCATCGACACCCAGCGCCCGACCGCGACCATCGTGATGGCCGACAGCAACCTGACCGTGGGTGAGACCACCACGGTGACCATCACCTTCAGCGAAGCGGTGAGCGGCTTCACCCTGGCCGACCTGACGGCGCCCAACGGCACCTTGAGCGGGCTGTCCAGCAGCGACGGCGGCATCACCTGGACGGCCACCTTTACCCCGACGGTCAACGTGCAGGACACCACCAACGTCATCACCTTGAACAACACCGGGGTGGCCGACTTGGCCGGCAATACCGGTGCCGGTACCACCAGCTCCGCCAACTACACAGTCAGTACCCTGCAGCCCACGGCGACGGTGGTGGTGAGCAACCCGGCCCTGCGCGTGGGCGACACCAGCCAGGTGACCTTCACCTTCAGCGAGGCGGTGACCGGTTTCACCAATGCCGACCTGACGGTGGCCAACGGCACCTTGAGCGCGGTGTCCAGCAGCGACGGCGGCATCACGTGGACCGCCACCTTCACCCCGACCGGCAACATCACCGACAGCACCAACCTGATCGTCCTCGACAACAGCGGCGTGGTCGGTGCGAGCAGCGGCAACGCTGGCTCCGGCACCACCAGCTCGAACAACTACGCCATCGACACCCAGCGCCCGACCGCCACCATCGTGGTGGCCGACAGCAACCTGGCCATCGGCCAGACGTCACTGGTGACCATCACCTTCAGCGAGGCGGTGACCGGCTTCACCAATGCCGACCTGACGATCGCCAACGGCACCCTGAGCGCGGTGAGCAGCAGCGACGGCGGCGTGACCTGGACCGCGACCCTGACCCCGGCCGCCGGTATCACCGACACCAGCAACCTGATCACCCTGGACAACACAGGTGTGACGGATATCGCGGGCAACGCCGGCACCGGCAGCACCGATTCGAACAACTACGCCATCGACAGCCAGCGCCCGACAGCCACTATCGTGATCGCCGACCCCAATCTGACAGCGGGGGAGACCACCACGGTAACCTTCACCTTCAGCGAAGCGGTGACCGGTTTCACCAACGCCGACCTCTCGGTGGCCAATGGCACCCTGAGCGCCGTGAGCAGCAGCGACGGCGGTATCACCTGGACTGCCACCTTCACCCCGAGCAATGGGGTGAGGGACCTCAGCAATGTGATCACCCTGAACAATACCGGTGTCAGCGACCTGGCCGGCAACGCCGGTGTCGGCACTACCTCGTCGGCCAACTACACAGTCGACACCGTCGTCCCCACGGCCACCGTCGTGGTCGCCGACACGGCCCTGCGCGTTGGCGAGACATCACTGGTGACCATCACCTTCAGCGAAGCGGTCAGCGGTTTTACCCTGGCCGACCTGAGCGTGGCCAACGGTACCTTGAGCGGGTTGAGCAGCAGCGATGGCGGCATCACCTGGACCGCGACCCTGACCCCAACCAGCAATGTCGAAGACACCAGCAACCTGATCACCCTGGACAATACCGGCGTCGTGGGTGCGAGCTCCGGCAACGCCGGTATAGGCAGCACCGACTCCAACAACTATGCCATCGACACCCGCGCCCCCAGCGTGACCAGCGTCGGAGGCCCGGCCGGGGTTTCCTACAATGCAGGCGATGCCCTGGTGTTCGTGGTCAACGTCAGCGAAGCTGTGCAGGTGGCGGGTTCGCCGCGCCTGGCCCTGGACATCGGCGGCCACACGGTGTTCGCCGACCTGGTGGCTGGGGCAGGCACCACGACCCTGGTGTTCCAGTACACCATCCAGCCCGGCGACAACGACAGCGATGGTGTCACCGTCACCGGTCTCACCGCCAATGGCGCGACCCTGACCGACGCCGCGGGCAACGCCATGAACCTGACCCTCAATGGTGTGTCCGACACCCATCAGGTGCTGGTCGACACCCAGGCGCCGACAGCGGTCGGTATCGTCACCCTCGATCCGTCGCCGAGCAATGCACAGAGTGTGCGTTTCACGGTGACTTTCAGTGAACAAGTCAGCGGTGTCGACCTGGCCGATTTCACGCTGGTCGGCAGTGGCTCGGCATCCGGCACGCTCAGTGGCCTGCAAGCGCTGGGCGGCGGTGTCTATGTGATCACCGTCAGCGGTGTGAGCGGGACCGGTACCTTGGGCCTGAACCTCAATGGCAGTGCGACCGGCATCACCGACGTGGCTGGCAACGCGTTGGTCGGGGGGCTCACCGGTGCCGTGTACAGCATCGACCGCGATGCCCCCACGGTGGGCAGTGTCAGTGTGCCGGTCGGCGTCCTCTACAACACCGGCGATGTGCTCACCTTCGTGGTCAACACCAGCGAAGCGGTGGTGGTCGACGGGGTACCCCGTCTTGCCTTGGATGTGGGCGGGCGCACGGTGTACGCCGACTTCGTGGCCGGCTCGGGCACGCCGACACTGGTGTTCCAATATCAAGTCCAGGCCGGTGACAACGATGCCGACGGCATCCAGGTGCTGGGGCTGTCGGCCAACGGGGCGAGCCTGAGGGACGCCGCCGGCAACGCGCTGACACCGGCTCTTGAAAATGTCGGTGACACCCATGGTGTGGTCGTCGATGGTACGCCACCCACCGTGGTGTCGATCGTGGCCAACCCCTCGCCGACACCAGGTGGCCAGTCGTTTACCGTGACCTTCAGTGAGGATGTCAGCGGTGTCGACCTGGCAGACTTCGAGCTGGTGGGCAATGGCAACGCCAGCGGCACCCTGCAATCGCTGGTGCGTCTCGACGGTCGCACCTGGCAAATCAACGTTGGCGGTGTGGCCGGCGCCGGCAGCCTGGCCCTGGCGCTCAGATCCAGTGGTACCGGCATTACCGATGCTGCGGGCAACGCGCTGGTCGGCGGCTTTATCGGGCAAGGCGTGGCCCTGCAGTCGAACGATGGTGATCCGGAGTTCCGGGCCTATCCGCCCGCGCAGCCGGTGCAGGTCAGCCCGGGCATGCCTGTGTCGGTCTCGCCCCTACCGGTGACCGCGCCATACCAGTCACCGCTGTTGCCACAACCGTTGTTCGAGGTTCCGACATCGGGTGGCGGGCTGCCAACCTTGGGCAACCTGTTCATCCACAACGGCGCGCTGGCGCCGAGCTATCTGGCCCAGGTATTCGCCGGTCACCAGGGTGACAGTGCCATCGGCAATGGTTCTGGGGCCGGCTTCCTCGGCTTTGGCGGTGGGGACGCCAATGTCTTCGGGGCCAGCAGCCTGGCCAACATCTTCGACAAGACGCTGCCGGATGACGGTGGCCAGTTCGAGCTCAGCGGCGGCAAGCCGTTCCGCCAGGGAGCGGAGGCAGAGAAGGGTTTGACCGGGGCTCCAACCCTGGGGCAGCAACTCCAGGCCTTCCGGGAGGGGGAGCAACGTCAGGCCAGGCAACTGGCGCAGGCGTTGGGGCAGGTAGAGGTACCCGCGCCGCAGGCATGAGCCAGCGGACGCAAGCTATCCATTAGAAGAACAGCAGTGCCGTACCAAGGGGGCGGACAGGGATGAGCAGAGCATCGAGGATTTTTGCGGTAAGCGTGCTGGCGTTGGCGGTGACGGGGTGCGCGGTCAAGACCCAGCCCATTGACCGCAGCGTCAGCGAGCAGCGGGCAAAGGCCGACCTGGCCAGTATGTTCAAAGGCCAGGAGGCGCTGCACGGGCCGCTGACGTTGCACCAGGCCATGGCCAGGGCGGTCAAGTACAACCTGGAAGCCCGCCTGAAAGTCATGGAGGAGGCCCTGGCCCAGCGCCAGGTTGACCTGGCCAGCTTCGACATGCTGCCACGCATGGCCCTGTCGGCCGGTTATGCCGGGCGCAGTAACGTCAGCGCGTCGAGCAGCCGTAGCGTGCTGACCAACACCCAGTCCCTGGAGCCGTCGACCTCCCAGGACCGTGACCGCGACGTGGCCGACCTGACCATGGTCTGGAACGTTCTCGACTTCGGCGTCAGCTACGTCAGCGCCAAGCAGCAGGGCGACCAGCGCCTGATCGTGCAGGAGCGTCGGCGCAAGGTGGTGCAGACCATCATCCAGGACGTGCGCTCGGCCTATTGGCGGGCCGTGGCTGCCGAACGCCTGCTCAAGCAGATCGATGCGCTGATGGTGCGCGTCGACCAAGCCAGGGACAACAGCCAGCGTCTGGGCGAGCAACGCATCGGCGATCCGATCCAGGCGCTTGGCTACCAGCGCGCGCTGATCGAGGCCACCCGCCAGTTGGAAGAGCAACGTCGGGCCTTGTCGCTGGCCAAGACCGAGCTGGGCGCGTTGATCAACCTGCCGCCCGGCACCGAGCTGACCCTCGCCGCAACCGATGACTACAGCGTGCCGGAGCTCAAGGTGGGCCTCGAAGCGCTGGAGCAGCAGGCCTTGGCGACCCGTCCCGAGCTGCGTGAGCAGGACTATCAGGCACGTATCAGTGCCGCCGAGGTGCGCAAGTCGATGCTGCGCATGTTGCCGGGGTTGGAGTTTTCGGCCGGCGGTCACTACGACAGCAACAGCTTCCTGATCAACCAGCATTGGGCCGATTATGGCGTGAAGGTCACCTGGAACCTGTTCAACGTGCTGTCGGGGCCAGCCTCCATAGATGTGGCCAAGGCCGGCGAGCAGGTGGTCGAGGCACGGCGCCAGGCCATGTCCATGGCTATCCTGGCACAGTTGTACGTGGCCAACGCCAACTACAATGAAGCCCGTCGCCAGTTCACCACCAGCCAGCAACTGGTGAGCCTCGACCAGCAGATCGTCGAGCAACTGCGTAACCGCCACCAGGCACAAGGGATCGGCGAGCTCGAGCTGATCCAGGGCGAGCTGAACGCGCTGCAGGCCGACCTGCGTCGCGATTTGGCTTATGCCGAGCTGCGCAACAGTTATGGCCAGCTGTTCGCCAGCGCCGGCCTCGACCCGTTGCCGCAGAGCCTGCCGTCCAATGAGCTGGCCGATATTGCCCAGGCCTTGAGCAACAATGAGGCGCGCTGGCAGCGCGGCGATATCGCCCCGGGCAGCTGAGCGCAACCAGCAGGCGCGGGGCCAGCCCGCGCCTACTGCGGTTGGTACAGTACCCGCTGCTGTACGTACGCCAGCAGTTGCGCCGTTGCTATCGACAGCGGCACGTGTGCCGTCTCCACCACCAGCTCCGGCCGCTCCGGCACTTCGTAGGGCGCATCGATCCCGGTAAAGGCCGCCAGCTCTCCCGCTCGGGCGCGGCGATACAGGCCTTTGGGATCGCGGGCCTCGCAGGTGGCCAGATCAGCGTTGACGTGCACCTCATGAAAGCCCGCCTTGCAGGCCTGGCGTGCGGCGGCGCGCCCCGCGCGATAAGGTGAGATCAACGCGGCGATGCATATCAGCCCGGCATCGGCGAACAGCGCCGCCACCTCGGCTGTGCGGCGGATGTTTTCATGGCGATCCTCGGGTGAGAAACCCAAGTCGGCATTTAGCCCTGTGCGTAATACATCACCGTCGAGCACGTAGCAGCCATGTCCCAGCTCATGGAGCTCTCGGGCCAGGGCCTGGGCCAGTGTCGACTTTCCCGCGCCTGAGAGTCCGGTAAGCCAGATGACCGCGCCAGATCGGGCACGTGCCGGTGGATGTTCATCGCTTCCTGCGTGATGCACCTTGGGCGTCTCCGAAAGGGGGAGGGGCCCAGTGTACTGCGCGGCGTGGTGGTATGTCAGTGGCCGGAAAACAGCAGTTGGGCAACGCTTGGATCGGTCAGCAGGTGGGCGGGGTCATGGCCAATGCCCGGCAGTACGTACTGGCGATGCGCGAGCGCTATCGACCAGCGCTGGGAAAGTAAAGCCTCGTAGCGCAGGTAGTTGAGTTGCCGCTCGACCCGGTCACGGCCCTGGGCCTGGGCTGCACAGCTGCGGTCCATGATCCGGCTGTGCGGGTGACGGTCGCGCTCGCCGACCAGGTAGGTTACGTCGCGTGCGGCGTAGCGGCTGAGCACCTGGCGGGCATCGAGATGCTGCGTGGCGAAGTAGTCCGGTGCGCCCGGCAGGCCATAGCGGTAACGGTCGTAGTCGGGGCACTGCGCGGCAGCTAAAGGGGCGAAGCCTTCGCCAAGGGGGCGGTTGGCATCCAGGTACAGGTAGGTGGAGGGGCTGGCGACAATGTAGCGCACGTGGATCCCAAGGGCTCGCAGCGCCTGGTCGCCCGTGCCGAGCAGCGTGTAGCGCTGTAACAGTTGGCCGCCGGCGGAATGACCGATCAACGTGATGTCTTCAAGGTGTGGAAATCGATGACGATCGCCAAGGTAGGCGAGAAGGTCGTCGAGCACCGCGAATGCTGAGATGCCGGTGCGTCCGGCCACGGACTCGTGGCCCTGCAGCCATTGGTTTTTTACCCACAAGGGCGCAGTGGGCGTTGTCTGGGGATCGTCTTCGCTGAAGAAGCGGGGGGCCAGCAGCAGCGTGTCGTCCTGGGTGAGTCCCGCATTGCCGAGCAGGATCAGGCCGTTGCGATAGTAGTGGTCGGCATCACGGTGCACGCCATGGAGCACGATCACTGCGTGTTGGACCGGCAGGCGGATGTCGAGCCTGACATTGGCATAGGTGAAGAAAGGGTAGGGCGCAGGCTTGCCCAGCGCCATCGTCTGCATGGCGTCGCCGGCCCACGCGGGCCAGGCCAGGCAGGCGAGCAACGCCAGCAGCACTCGATAACCGGTACGTAGTTGATCATTTGGCACCTTGGCGCACTCCTTCTATATAGCGCAGCACTGCGGGCGACTTTTCGAAGCGGCGGTGCACCAGGCTCAGCCATGAACTTGCCTGGGCGTCGGCGATGGGCCGGTAGTTGACCTGGGGCAAACTGATACGCTGGACCACCGACGCCGGTACCACGGCCACGCCCTGGCCCAGTGACACCAGGGTGAGTACCGCCACCAGGCTGCCCGGTTGCGGCCCCAGGCGCGGGGTGAAGTTGCCCTGGGTGGCAATTGCCAGTGTGCCGGAGATCTGCTCGGGCAAGATGAAGGTTTCGTCGGCCAGGCGTGAGGCCGGGATGGTCTTCAGTTCGTTGAGGCGCGAGCTGGCCGGTAGCGCCAGGACGAAACCTTCCTGATGCAAGGCGACGGCTTTCAGGGGCTGCGGCAGCTCCATCGGTGAACGCAAGTAGGCGAGGTCGAGTTGCCCCTCGTCGACAAGAGAGGGGAGCTCGAGCATGGGCACTTCGCGAATGTTCAGCTGTACGTCGGGATAGGCCTGGACAAACCGACTGACCTGTTGCTGCAGGGTACCGGAGTAAGCTGCCGAGGCAACGTAGCCGAGTTCGATCCTCCCACTGTCGCCGCGACCTGCACGCTGCGCACCCAACTGTGCTGCGTCGAACTGCTGCACCGCCTGTTCGGCCTCGGTAAGCAAGGCATGGCCGGCGGCGGTGAGGCTTACCTCGCGTTGGCTGCGTTCGAACAGCCGCACTCCCAGCTCACGCTCCATGTCCTGGATCTGCCGGCTCAGGGTCGGCGGGGCGATGCCCAGTTGCTCGGCGGCGCGGGTGAAGTGGCCGTGACGGGCGACGGCAAGGAAGTAGCGGAAGTGACGTATCTCCATGGGGCCTCGTTAGCCAGGCGCTAATGACGCGGGACGTGCTGGCTAACAAGCCAGGTGCCCGGCGGCGTTATGGTGAAGGCAACACTACAAGGCTGGCGTCGTGGCGGTAAAGCGGCGACGACCCGCCTGCTCTTTGTAACGGAGCCGTCATGCCTGCCGCCGCCTCACCACGCTTCACCCTGTTCACCGCCTCGGCGGTGTGCGCCTTGATCATCCTCGACACCAACATCGTCGCGGTTAGCCTGCCCAGCATTGCCCGTGATCTGTCCGGCTCGTTCAGCGACATCGAATGGGTGGTCAGTGCGTATTTGCTGGCGTTCGCTGCCTGTCTGCTACCCGCTGGCAGCCTGGCCGACCGCTTCGGCAGGCGGCGCATGCTGCTGCTCGGCCTGGCGCTGTTCGGCGCTGCCTCGCTGGCGTGCGGCGCCGCGCCCAGCCTGTTGTTCCTTGATCTGGCCCGCGCAGCCAAGGGCATCGGTGCCGCGTTGTTGCTGACTGCCGCGCTGGCCGCCATCGGCCACCGTTTCCACGCACCGCAGGAACGCATGCGGGCCTGGGCCTTCTGGGGCGCCTGCATGGGCGCGACCATCACCTTCGCACCGCTGCTCGGTGGGCTGATCGCCAGTACCTTGGGCTGGCGCTGGATCTTCTATATCAACCTGCCGCTGGTGATCGTGCTGGCGTTCATGGTTGCAAGCAGTATCGAGGAGTCCCGCGACGGTTCGGCGGCGCGGTTCGATCCACTGGGCAGCCTGACTTTCGCCGGTGGCCTGGGCTACCTGACCTGGGCCTTGATCGACGCCAATCGGGTTGGTTGGGATAGCGCCCCCACGTTGGAGCGTCTGCTGATCGGCGTGTTCCTGCTTGGCTTGTTCGTGATGGTCGAGCGCAGCCAGGCGCGGCCGATGGTCGACCTCGGCCTGATGCGCAGCGGGCGTTTCATCGGGGCCTTGCTGGGGATGCTCGCCTATGCCGCCTGTGCGCAGGTGATGATGACCTTGCTGCCGCTGTACCTGCAGAGCGGCTTGCAGCTCTCGGCCCTGGCCGCGGGCGCGGGCATGCTGCCGTTCGCCGTGGCCATGCTGCTCACGCCTCGGCTGGGCATGCGCATGGCTGCGCGCCTGTCGCCGGCCCAGGTGTTCGCATTGGGGTTGGTCCTGGTCGGGGTGGGCAACCTGGCCTGCGCCTGGGCCACCGGCCAGAGTGGCTATGCCGCGTTCGCCCTGGCCAGTGTCGTGCTGGGCGCCGGAGCCGGGCTGCTCAATGGCGATACGCAGAAGAACATCATGGCCTGCGTGCCGCGTGAGCGCACCGGTATGGCTTCGGGGCTGAGCACCACCACGCGCTTCGGGGCCATCGTCCTTGCCATAGGCATTCTCGGCGGCATCCTTGCGGCGCGCAGTGGGCAACTGCTGCGCGATGCCCTGACGCTCCAGGCACCCGAGGCGTTGGGTGTGGCGGGGGAGATGGCTACGCGGGTGGCAGCGGGGGATCTGCATGCCGCGTTGGCGTTGCTCGACCCAAGGCTGAGAGAGGTGGCGGCACCACTGGCGCGTCAGGCGTTCATCGGCGGCTTCGAGGCGGTGCTGTGCAGCGCTGGTGTCGCGGCGCTGATCTTTGCGGTGCTGGTGGGGGTATTGCTGAACAAGCCCTTGCCGATCGGGGAGGCTCCTCATCAGACAGCGCCGGACATTGCAAATATATGAAATAAACGGTTGACGGGCTTTCAGATCCCCTTATAATGCGCCCCACTTCCAGCGACATTGGAACGAAAAACTCCTTGAATATCAATGAGTTGATTGTTGAAGAGGGTGGCGGAGGTGCTTCGGTCTAACGATCGGCAGCGGTGAGAAAGGCAGTTGACAGCAGGTTGTAACGCTGTATGATTCGCCTCCCGCTACGAGAGATCGCAGCGAGTCAAGTGTTTGAAGTGAAACGAGTTCTTCGTTAAAAGCCTCAAAATAAACGCTTGACAGCAAATGAGGAAAGCGTAGAATGCGCGCCTCGGTTGAGACGAAACGCTCTTAGCCAAACGCTCTTTAACAAATTGAATCAAGCAATTCGTGTGGGTGCTTGTGAGTACGGACTGATCGTCGCCAAGATTATCAGCATCACAAGTGGCCATGCGAGAAATCACATAGTCATTTGAGATTGCTGAGCCAAGTTTAGGGTTTCTTAAAAACCCAAGCAGTATTGAACTGAAGAGTTTGATCATGGCTCAGATTGAACGCTGGCGGCAGGCCTAACACATGCAAGTCGAGCGGATGACGGGAGCTTGCTCCTTGATTCAGCGGCGGACGGGTGAGTAATGCCTAGGAATCTGCCTGGTAGTGGGGGACAACGTTTCGAAAGGAACGCTAATACCGCATACGTCCTACGGGAGAAAGCAGGGGACCTTCGGGCCTTGCGCTATCAGATGAGCCTAGGTCGGATTAGCTAGTAGGTGAGGTAATGGCTCACCTAGGCGACGATCCGTAACTGGTCTGAGAGGATGATCAGTCACACTGGAACTGAGACACGGTCCAGACTCCTACGGGAGGCAGCAGTGGGGAATATTGGACAATGGGCGAAAGCCTGATCCAGCCATGCCGCGTGTGTGAAGAAGGTCTTCGGATTGTAAAGCACTTTCAGTGGGGAGGAAGGGCAGTAAGTTAATACCTTGCTGTTTTGACGTTACCGACAGAATAAGCACCGGCTAACTCCGTGCCAGCAGCCGCGGTAATACGGAGGGTGCGAGCGTTAATCGGAATTACTGGGCGTAAAGCGCGCGTAGGCGGTTCGTTAAGTCGGATGTGAAAGCCCCGGGCTCAACCTGGGAACTGCATCCGAAACTGGCGAGCTAGAGTATGGTAGAGGGGGGTGGAATTTCCTGTGTAGCGGTGAAATGCGTAGATATAGGAAGGAACACCAGTGGCGAAGGCGACCTCCTGGACTGATACTGACGCTGAGGTGCGAAAGCGTGGGGA